>JBEPVW010000006.1:0-50947 GCA_041690775.1 Acidobacteriota bacterium
GGTTGGCCGCTTTGCAAACGGCCGACGTTGATTGGGTGGAAGCCGTCCACATCTTTGTCGGGTGAGACGGCTTCGAGCAGGCGCTTGGCATCGACATGCGGGGGCAGCGGTAGCTGGATGAGGATTCCGTCGACATCCTGACGCGCGTTGAGGTCGGCGATGAGCGAGAGCATTTGTTCTGTCGTGACGGTGGCGGGCGGCGTGATCGACTCGCTGGCGATGCCGAGTGCCGCGCTGGTTTTTACCTTGTTTCGAACGTAGACTTCCGACGCGGGGTTGTTGCCGACGAGCACGACAGTCAGACCGGGACGGATTCCCTGGGCCTGGAGATGTTTTACGTCGATGGCCACTTCCGCCTGAATGGCGGCGGCGATTGCGTTTCCGTCGAGGATTTGGGGAGTGTTGGGATTGTCCATGGATGTCGGGCGGTGCGATCGCGCCAATCGTTATGGTAACGGATTTGCGGATAGGACTGGTGGATGGGAGAGACCCACTCTAGCCGCACAGTCCGCGGCTAGAATGGGCCACCCAAGTTACTGCGTTGAAAACTACGAATCCCGGGTTCTTGTAGAGGCTAGCCCAGGAAGTGCACCCGATGGTACCCCGCTTTCGATAACCAAAGTTCTCTCACGCGATTGAAAGATCTGCCGAAAAACAATCTGCGGACGCGAATCCTGCGTAGAAATAGAGGAAGCGTAGTTCACGGGCAGATACGGTTGAACGAGTTTTGAAAATCCTTAGCAACAGATTGGGCGGGATATGAGTCTTAGTAAAAGTGGAAGCTGTTGCTGCTCGTCGCACAAGGAAGCGCAACAGAGAGGAGACCGGACCTTCATGCACGTTCGAACTCATGTGGAAAAGTTTCCCATGCTGGAGTTGCAGGAGCTGCGCGACGGGCTGCTGCAGAATGGTTTAGACAGCTGGCAGGCGGCGGACCTGGTCAGCAGTTTTTTGTCTGGGCGCGGTTATGGAGTATCGCGGCAGGGCGCGCGGGATGCCGTGATTCGTTTCGAAGGCGTTGGGCATTCGATCGATTGCATCCAGGCGGAGCTTGAAAAATTGGCGATGGTGATGTGACCGGAACTCCGCGCGGTGGTTAGGCGCGGACCAGGCGGGTGACTTCGCGGGGCCGCGATATTTCCTGAGATAGAGTCCCGGAAGACAAGAAACGTTCGAGAGCCTTGGTGGCGCAGCCCTCCCCACAAATATGGTGCACCTTTGGATTGCGCGACTCGCCTGAGTCCCACGGAACCAGAGTGAAGTGACGGGCCAGCTGGCCTTCTTCAAAACAAAAGACATTGCCGAGTGAGATCATCCACCAATGGTTGGATTCCATCTTGATGGTTCCGCATATATCGCAAACAAAAGATTCGTCCCAGGCCATGGTGCGTTCCCTTCATTGATTCCCTTGAGTTGAGCTGGCGCGCTGCCCAAAGACAGATGACTGAAAAAGCGATTCGTTGCCGATCCTGCTGGTTTTTGCTTTTGCATCGGATAAGAGCGGACCTCCGATGCGTCCTGACTTGGACTTATGAGAAATCGTTGCAGCGAATGAGACAGAAAATCTGGTCGGGACGGGCAGATTTGAACTGCCGACCCCTCGCACCCCAAGCGAGTGCTCTACCAGGCTGAGCCACGTCCCGACGGTCGCGTTCCAACAGAACGCAGGGTCTGACACAGTTTACACCGGCGCCAAGCCCCAAAAACACTCCGCGCGGTTCTTAATGAGTGGGCGGAACAAACTCCTTGGGCACGGCGGAGCCTTCGCCGAAAAAGAAGCGATCCATCTGCTCCACGAGAAACTCCTGCGCTTCACGGGTCCAGGGTTGTAGGCGGTATTCATTCAGCAGCATCTTCTGGTGCTCGAGCCATTCGCCCCATGCTTTCTTCGAGACGTTCTCATAAATTTTTTTGCCGAAGTCGTTGTCGAAAGGCGGCTCATCGAGCCCTTCCATTTGCGCCTTGTGTTTGGCGCAGAAAACCATGTGTGGCATCGCTTGTTTCCCTTCAAAACTTAATTGTACGGTGAGACAACTTCTTCTCCCACCCTTCGCGATGGGGCGGCGAAGGATGGGGCACCCGATGTTTTTATCAAAGCGCTATTCTTCGAGATAAATTTTTGTGTAGTCCAGATAATTTTTGGCGTAGTGCAGGATCAACTCGCGGTCGGCGTCGGTGAGCTGGCGGCGCTGCTTCGCCGGAACGCCGGCCCAGAGCGTGCGTGGCGGGATAATGGTGTTCTCGGGAATGACCGCGCCTGCGGCGATGATCGAACCTTCTCCGATGCGCGCGTTGTTCAGTATCGTTACGCCCATACCGATCAGGCAGGCATCTTCAACGATGCATCCATGCACGGTGGCGTTGTGGCCAATCGTAACCCAGTCGCCGATGATGACGGGATAGCGGTGCCTCATGCCGTGCAGCACGGAACAGTCCTGCACGTTGGAGTTGCTGCCGATGCGGATGGAGTGGACGTCGCCGCGGACCACAGCATTCATCCAGATACTGGAATGCTCCCCGAGCGTGACGTCGCCGATGACCTGGGCCGAGAGGTCCACATAGCACGACGCGGGGATGACGGGCAGTTTGCCCTGGTAGGGACGGATCATTGGATGCTCCCTGATAATTTTACGTGGAAGCGGGCCAAGGTGGGACGGCGGTTTGCTTCAGGGGCGCCGTGTATGCTCAGAAATTGAATGGAGCCGGTCACACATTTTCTTACGGGTGCGTGCCTGGGCCGCGCGGGATTCAATCGCACGACTGCGTATGCGACGCTGGCGATGGTGCTGGGGGCGGAAGCGCCGGACATTGATGTTCTCTGGGGCTTCGGCGGATCGGTGGCCGGGTTCGAACATCATCGCGGCCTGACGCACACGTTTCTGGGCGCTCCCCTGATGGCTCTGCTGGTGACTGGCGCGGTTTGGTTGTGGCATTGCTGGCGAACTCGCGAGGCTGTTCCGGAAGTGAGCAGGCGGAAAGGGCCGCCAGTCCGCTGGGGATTTATCTGGCTGTTTGCGCTGGTCGCGGACCTGAGCCATTTGCTGCTCGACTGGACGAACAATTACGGGCTGCGGCCATTCTTTCCTTTCAATCCGCGCTGGTATGCGGGGAACATCTTCTTCATTTTTGAGCCGGTGCTGTTTGGCGCATTGCTGGCGGCGCTGATTGTTCCGGCGATTCTGGGTTTGGCGGATCGTGAAATCGGAGTGCATCGCGTAATGTTCCGCGGGCGGGGATGGGCGATTTTTGCGCTCTGCGTGGCTGTGGTGCTGGGGTGCTGGCGATGGGGCGAGCATGAACACGCGCTGCATCTGCTGGCGCAGCAGAATTATCAAAATGAAGCTCCAATCAAGATGACGGTGAGCCCTTATCCCGGAGATGTTTTTGAATGGTTCGGCGTGGTTGAGACCAAGGATTTTTATCAGACCGCAATTTTGAATACGCGCACGGATGAGTTTACGAGCCAGACTCCGGCGGACGTCTATTACAAACAGCCGCAGACCGCCGCGGTTTTGACTGCGAAAAAGTCGTGGCTGGGCCGCGTGTTCCTCGATTGGTCGCAGTTCCCGTTTGTGGAGGAGTCGGGTGGAGGCTCTGCGTCCGGAGGCGGCCAGTTTACGCAGGTTCGTTTTGAGGATCTTCGCTTTGCTTATGACGCGTTGTTCCTGCATGGACGCGGGGAGAATCCGCTGGGCGGGACTGTGACGATTGCGCCGGATGGGACGGTCGATGAGATGCGGATGGGAGAACGGGTACAGAAGTGACCTGCCTCCTCTCGCGCGAGAGAAGACCCGGGTTTCAGAAGCGAGACCTGGGGCACCCGGTTTCGTATCCCCTGAATTCATATTTCACTTCGATTTGTTGCTGGTGTTACAAATCATTTTGATGCTGCGAAATTTGCCTTGACCGGAAGCCGTAAGGTCGAAACAATGGAGTTCCATTGGGAAGTGTAGAAATAGCTTCCCGCATCCGCTCTGCAAGAGGGTTCAATGTTCAGTTATCTGTTTGTTTTAATGGCGATGTTCAGCCGCGTTCTGCCGCATCCGTGGTTCGGCTTTACCGCGGTGGGAGCTTCTCTGCTGGTCTTCGGAGCGCGCCGGTCGCCGAAACTCTTCTTTCTGCCAGTGCTGGCGCTGGCGGCTGCGGATTATTATCTGACGGTGTTCGCCTACAACTATCCGTTTCACATCCAGGATTACCTGGTGACCTGGGCGTGGTATCTGGGCGCCTGCTGGATGGGGTACGCATTGCTTCATAAACGCGCGACCAAGGGACGCGTGGTTGGCGCTGCGCTGGGAGCTTCCACTTCATTCTTTCTGGCAAGCAACTTCGCGGTCTGGCTTGGCTCGGCGATCTATCCGCATACCGCGGGCGGACTGGCGACCTGCTACGTTGTTGGATTGCCGTTCTATGGCAACGACGCGCTGGCTACGACGTTGTTGACCAGCGCCGTTTTCGGTCTGCCCGTAGTGGCGCGGCGACTGACAGAGGAATGGCACCACTGGACGCTGACAGGCGCGAACGGGTCTGGGCCGAACGCGGCTTAGAATCCTTCCAGTTGCGCTGATACTTACGTATCCCACTCGAAATCCCATGTCTCAGGAGCGAGACATGGGGTACCCGACGCTTACACTCTGTTTAAAATCCTTGTCGATGATGGAACTGGACAATACTAACGCTTCCGGGCAGCCGGAGGACGAGGATGAAGACTCCTACTTCGATGGGCCGTATCTGGTGTTTACGGAGGCTTACCATCGGAAGCGCGGCTACTGCTGCCAGTCGGGATGCCGCCATTGCCCGTACGGGTTCAAGAAGAGTGATACCGCCACCCAGCCGCCGCTGGAGCGGAAGTAATCCGCAGTTTTGCACCAATCTGGCCGTCGTAAGGTAAACTGCCTCGGATGCACGATTTAGCCAATCCAAACCACATAGAATCCCATTTTCAGTCGAGCGAGCTGGTGCGCGATGTTGTTATCGGCATGGCGGACGGACTGACGGTGCCGTTCGCGCTGGCCGCGGGCCTTTCCGGCGCGGTCGGTTCGTCGCATATCGTTGTGCTGGCTGGCCTGGCGGAGATTGCGGCAGGTTCGATCGCCATGGGACTCGGCGGATACCTGGCTGCCCGGGGAGATGTCGAGCACTATGCCAGCGAGCGCGAGCGCGAAGAGCGGGAAATCATCGAGCGCACGAAGGATGAGGAAGAGGAGATCTACGAGATCTTCGAACAGTATGGCGTGACCCGCGGGGAGAGCGAGTCTGTTTTGGCGGCCTTGAAACGGAATCCCCCGGCCTGGGTGGACTTTATGATGCGTTTCGAACTGGGCCTGGAAAAACCGGCGAGTTTCCGCGCGCGGCAGAGCGCCACAGTGATTGCATTTTCCTACATTGCCGGTGGATTTATTCCTCTGCTTCCGTATATGCTGCTGCGCCAGGCGGCATCCGCTTTGCATGCTTCCGTTGTTATTACTTTGATCGCGCTTTTCCTGTTTGGCGCTGTCAAGGGGCGGCTGACGGGCAGCGGCACCTGGAAATCGGCCATCCAGACGGTGTGTATTGGTGGATTGGCGGCCGGTGTGGCTTATACGCTGGCGCGGCTGCTGAGTGTGCATCCTAGCTTCTAGCGCTTTTTTTGAGGCCCGCAGTATGGCGACCGCATCGAATGTATTCCTATGTGTTACTCGACGTGGGAACGTTCGACATTCAGAAGCGTCCAGCGCTTGTAAAGGAGCATTCCGTGGCAGGGATTGAAGTATTGCCTTTCGTAACGGCGGAAACTTCGCTGGCAGACCGCTTCAAGGCGGTGCGGGCGACGACGAACGCGCTGGCCGGACGGTTGACGGCGGAGGACCAGATGGTGCAGTCCTGCGTGGAAGCGAGCCCGGTGAAGTGGCACCTGGCGCACAGCACATGGTTTTTTGAAACCTTCGTGCTGCGAGAATTTGTGCCGGGCTATCGCGCCTTCGACGAAGATTTTTTCTGGCTGTTCAATAGCTATTACAAATCGCTGGGCGGGCATCCGGAAAAACGATTGCGCGCTTCGTTCTCGCGGCCGTCGCTGGAACAGGTGCTGACCTATCGCCGGCATGTCGAGGAGGGCGTACTGGAGTTGCTGGAAGGAAGTGCATCCGCCCCAGCACTGGAGCGCATCGAACTGGGGATGCATCATGAACAGCAGCACGAGGAGCTGATCGCAACCGACATCAAGCACGCCTTTTGGTCGAACCCCCTGCAGCCTGCGTATGCGCCGTGGTCTCTGGCTGCGGGTTCGGCGAGCGAGGCGAACCGGCGCTGGCTTGAGTATCCCGGCGGACTGGTTGAGATTGGCCACGACGGCGATGGCTTTGCTTTCGATAACGAGTTCTCTCGTCATCGCGTTTATGTCGCTCCGTTCCGGATCGCGTCCGGTCTAATTTCTTGCGCGGATTATCTTGCTTTCATCGAGGACGATGGATATCGGCGGCCGGAATTGTGGCTCTCGGACGGTTGGGACACGATCGAGGCGCAGGGCTGGCGGGCTCCACTCTATTGGAAGGCAGAGACCGATGACGCGTGGAGCGTGTTTACGCTGCATGGAATGACTCCGCTGAAGGAATTGATGGCGACGCCCGTGTGCCATGTCAGCTACTACGAAGCGGATGCTTATGCGCGGTGGGCTGGAGCGCGGCTTGCTACGGAATTTGAATGGGAGCATGTCGCGGCAGAAGTTCCGGTTGCGGGAAATTTCCTTGAGGGCGGCGTGCTGCATCCAGCGGCTGCGCAGAATGCGGGTGATTCACTTCAGCCCGAACAAATGTTCGGTGATGTGTGGGAGTGGACGCAGAGCGCTTACCTGGCCTACCCCGGCTACAGGCCCGCGGCGGGAGCGTTGGGTGAATACAACGGAAAATTTATGAGCGGCCAGATGGTGCTGCGCGGCGGCTCCGTGGCTACGCCGGGCTCGCATATTCGCGCGACTTATCGAAACTTCTTTGCTCCCGCGACGCGCTGGCAGTTCTCCGGGATTCGGCTGGCGTTGGATGGGGAGCGTGCATGATTTCAACTTCCGTTCTTGAGATAGCTTCCTCGCAACCCGAAACGAATGCGCGCGAAGCGGCGGCAGCGCTCGAAGGTCTTTCGACGAAGCCGAAATATCTTCCCTCGTGGCTGTTTTATGATACGGCCGGTTCGCGCCTGTTCGAAGAGATTACCCAGCTTCCGGAGTATTACCTGACGTCCCGGGAGCATTCCATTTTTTCCGAGCACGCAGCAGAGATGATCGCCACTACCGCGGGATTAGAGAAGCAGCCGCTATCTGTAGTCGAACTGGGTGCGGGAAGCGCGAGCAAGACGCTGGTGTTGCTGCGGGCTCTGGTGGCCAGCCAGGGACGCGCCGTTTATCTGCCGGTCGATATATCGGAGGCGGCGTTGGAGTGGGCGGGCAAGAATGTGCGTGCCGCGCTGCCGACGGTGGAGGTGCAGCCGATCCGCGCCGAGATTACGCAGGAGCGGGTGTTGGACCTGCCGGAAGACGGACGCAGGCTGGCTTTGTATATCGGCTCCAGCATTGGAAATTTTGATCGGGATGATGCGGTGGAGCTGCTGCAATGGCTGCGTTCGCAGCTGCAGCCGGGAGACGCTTTGCTGCTGGGCACCGACATGGTGAAAGATACAGCGCCGCTTCTGGCGGCCTATAACGACAAGGCGGGCGTGACCGCGGCGTTCAATAAGAATATTCTGACGCGGTTGAATCGCGAATTGAAAGCGAATTTCGCACTGGATGCGTTTGAACATCGCGCCGTGTGGAATGCCGAGCGAAGCCGCATGGAAATGCATCTGGACAGCAAGCGAAACCACACGGTTCGTATCGCGGCACTCGATCGCAGCTTTCAGTTCAAACGCGGAGAATCCATCCATACAGAGAACAGTTACAAGTTCACGCCGGAAGATGTCGACGAGATTCTGCTGAAGAGCGGCTTTTCTCTGGAGCGGAGTTGGTATGACGCAGATCGCTGGTTTGGAGTTCATTTGGCGCGCGTGGTTGATAGCGAAATCATGATCGACGACGATGCGGAAGAGGCGGCGGCTTAGGAAAATTTATTCTCCGGCGATGGTCATGCCTTCGATGCATATCGTCGGGCAGGCTACTGCGCTGCGGAAGATCAGGTCATTGCCTACGACGGAAATGTTGTGCAGCATTTCTTTCAGATTGCCGGCGACGGTGATCTCTTCTACTGGATACGTGAGTTCTCCATTTTCAATCCACAAGCCAGATGCGCCGTGCGAATAGTCGCCGGTGACGATGTTGACGCCGTGCCCGATCAGGTCGGTGACGTACAGGCCACTGTGAATGGCGGCGATAATTTCTTCCGGCGTTTTCGCGCCGGGCTCCAGATAAAAATTGCCTGCGCCGATGCCGGGGCTTCCAGCAAGACCGCGGGAGGCGTTGCCGGTCGATTGCAGACCGAGCTTGCGCGCAGTGTAGGTGTTGAGCAAGTAGCTGGTCAGCACTCCGCGATCGAGCACGACTTTGCGGCGCGTGGGCAGGCCTTCGCCATCAAACGGCGCGCTGCCGAAACCGCCGGGCGTGGTGCCGTCGTCGATGATGGTGAGATTGTCGCCGGCAACTGTTTCGCCGAGCTTTCCGGCCAGAAATGACGAGCTGCGGTACACCGCATTTCCATTGATCGCACCCATGATCGCGCCCAGAATCGACCTTGCTATCTCCGGCGCAAAGACGAGCGGCACCCGCTGCGTGGGAATTCTGCGCGCGCCCAACCGCCGCACCGTGCGGCGGGCCGCTTCCTGGCCCACGTCCTCCGGCGAGTCGAGTAAATGGAGCGAGCGCTGGCTGGAATACCAGTAGTCGCGCTGCATGCCGCCTTCTGCCAACTGCGCGATGGGTTGCGCGCTGATGGAGCAGGAGGAGCGGCGGGATTCGCCGACAAAGCCGCGGGAATTGGCGAGAATCTTGCGGCCTGTGGCGGCGTCAAAACTGCCTCCGCCGGAGTTTTGAATGCGGACGTCCGCAGCCATGGCGGCTGCTTCCGTGCGGCGCGCATATTCGATGCGTTCGATGACCGGCAGTGCGTAGACGTCTTCGTAATAGAGATCGAGATCGACTGCGAGCGCGCCAAACTCCTCACGCTCCGGCAGGCCAACGAAAGGATCTTCCGAAGTAACGCGGACCAGAGACATGGCGCCGGAAATCAATTGCTGAACCCCTTCGGGGGAAAGGTCGCTGGTAGATGTGGAAGCGGTGCGCAGGCCCTGAAACACGCGCAGACCGAGGGCGCGGGAGCCGGCTTCTTTCAGCTGCTCCACCTGACCGAGGCGGACGAGGGTTTCAAATTCATCGCCCTCGGCGAAGACGACCTCGGCATCGGTGGCTCCGGCGCGGAGTGCTTTCGTAACAATGTCGGTTACAAATTCCTGGCCGATGGCGTTTATGGTAACAGTGGCTGTGCTAGTCACGAAAAACATTCCCTCAAATTACTTACGAAGCTTTCAGTTTCCTGTTCCGCCGACTGTCATCTTGTCGAGCTTGATGGTGGGCATGCCGACGCCGACAGGAACGCTTTGACCGGCCTTGCCGCAGGTGCCGACGCCTTCATCCAGTTTCAGATCGTTACCGACCATAGAGACATACTTCAACGCCTCCGGCCCGTTGCCGATCAGCGTGGCATTCTTTACCGGAGCGGTGATTTTTCCGTCTTCGATGAGGTAGGCTTCCGAAGCCGAGAAGACAAATTTCCCGTTGGTGATATCGACCTGGCCGCCGCCGAAATTCACTGCGTAAAGGCCGCGATGCACGCTGCGAATGATGTCGCCCGGATCGTCCTCCCCTGCCAGCATGTAAGTGTTGGTCATGCGCGGCATGGGGATGTGCTGATAGCTTTCGCGGCGTCCATTGCCAGTGTCGGCGATGCCCATGAGTCGCGCGGAAAGTTTGTCGCTCATATAGCCCTTGAGCACGCCGTTTTCGATGAGCACGGTTTCCTGCGTGGGCGAACCTTCATCATCCACGTTGAGCGAACCGCGGCGGTTGGGCATGGTGCCGTTGTCGATGACGGTGACCTTCGGGCTGGCGACCATTTGGCCGATCAACCCGGCGAAGGCTGAAGTTTTTTTGCGATTGAAGTCGGCTTCGAGGCCGTGGCCGACCGCTTCATGCAGCAGAACGCCGGGCCAGCCGGGACCGAGGACGACCGGCATTTCTCCAGCGGGCGCGGGCACGGCGCCGAGTTGAAGCACAGCCTGGCGGGCCGCTTCGATGGCGAAATATTCTGGCGTTTTATCGGTGAGGAAAAAGTCGAGCAGCACACGGCCGCCGCCACCGGAGCTTCCGCGCGCCATGTTCTCGCCTTCTTTGGCGATGACGGAGACATTCAAGCGGGCGAGTGGCTGGGTATCGGTGGCAAAACTTCCGTCCGATCCCGCGACGAGGATGCGCCGCAGCTCATCCGCGAAGCTGGCCTGTACCTGCA
Source organism: Acidobacteriota bacterium (assembly GCA_041690775.1). Classification (GTDB taxonomy): domain Bacteria; phylum Acidobacteriota; class Terriglobia; order Terriglobales; family Acidobacteriaceae; genus JAKAAZ01. The sequence continues at coordinate 10,464 of JBEPVW010000006.1, forward strand.
CGATACGCGCATCGTAAGCGCGGGCAGCACGGTTGCCGCGCTGGATCAACTCAAGCTTGGCCGCGGTTTCTGCGTCAAAACCCGTCGTTGCGACTGGATACAAGCCAGCCGATGGCGGCGCTTCGCGAAAGCCCTGCACCTGCTGCTTGCTGGGGCCGCTGGCGATGAGCGCAGCGGTGCGGGCGGCGCGCAGAAGGCGCTCTGGAGAAAGATCATCGGTATAGGCGTAACCGGTGCGTTCACCAGAAACAACACGCAGACCACAGCCCGCGCTGATGCCCTGGCTGGCGGATTTGACGAGCGACTCATCGACGACTAACGAGCTGGCGGTGACATACTCAAAGTAAAGATCGGCATAGTCTCCACCAGCCGAGAGGGCTTCCGCAAGACAGCGCTCCAGCAGGCGGTCATTGAGGCCGAGATGTTCGTAGAAAAACTTTCGGGTGTCGGGCGACGCTGGTTGCATTCTTGGGTAGCTCCTGATGGGCTGGCGTGCGTGAATACGGCCTGATTCGATTCTAATCTTTTGATTCATAATCGCCGTCGACGATGCATACTCGACGGCGCGGGTGGCGCTTTTGTTTCGCTGTGTGACAGAGCTTTTGCGTGGTAGCGTGGAGGGCATGACCACCGATTTCCGTTATCCAATTGGCAAATTTTCGCGCTCGGCGGACATTTCGCCGCAGGAGCGTGCGTCCGCACTGGAAGCGATTGCGGAGCTGCCGCAAAAGATGCGCGACGCGGTGCGCGGGCTTTCTGAAGCGCAGATCGACACGGTTTACCGTGAGGATGGCTGGACCGTGCGGCAGACTGTGCATCACACCGCCGACAGCCATATGCAGTCCTCTGGCCGGGTGCGACTGGCATTGACGGAGGACTGGCCGGCGATTACGGCTTACAAGGAAAATCTTTGGGCGGAACTTGCGGACGCACGAACACAGCCGGTCGAAATATCTCTGCTGCTACTCGACGCGCTGCATGCCCGGTGGGTGGTTCTTCTGCGCTCGCTGACCGAGGACGATTGGACACAACGTGGCTATACGCATCCTGCGAATGGCAGGCAACCTCTGGAGCAAGTTGCGATGCTTTACGCGTGGCATGGGCGACACCATACGGCGCAGATTACCGCTCTTCGGCAGCGGATGGGATGGTAGCGGGGCAGCCATCGGCGAAGGCGCTGGAGCAGGCAGCGCCGGAGACGCTGGCATTGCAGCTGCAGAAATTCCTTGAAGACGAGCCCGCCGCCGTGCTGGTTGAAAATGGACGCATCCTGTTCGACCTGCGGTTGGCGCGCGTAACGGTCGCCGCTGAGCATGGTCATTGCGTGCTGCACGTCTGGTCCGAGGAACGCGACCTGGTGCGGCATGTCGTCGATGTAACGGTGCGGAAAATTGGCCTGAGGCTGCATGTGGTGCGGATGGGGCAGACCAAGCCGCAGACGCTGGAACTGCAACCGCAGCAGCGCCGATTGCCTTCGCAGCGCGAGACGACACGCACTCGATTTATCCCAATGCTGGAACGGCTGCTGCCGCGATACTTCCCAGAGCACAAGGCGGACGGGCTGCGCACAGCGATGGACCTGGAGCGCAGCTTTGGGCCTGCGTATGCGCGTGGAATGCTGGTGTGCGGCAGCTCCGCGTGGGCGGTAATCGCGGTGAACGGCGACGAGTCGCAGGCGCTGGTGGATGGCGCGCTGACGCTGGGCGTGCTTTGGCTGCACCATTGCCGTGAGCAAAGCGGCGGGCGGCGGATAGTGGAAGGATTGCGGCTGATTCTTCCACGAGGGAAGTCCGCTGTGACCGCGGCGCGGCTGGCGTGGATGAACACGCGGGCGGCGAAGTGGGAACTGTATGAGCTCGACGAAAAGACGGAAGAGCTTTATCTGCGGGACCATGAGAATTTGGGAAATCTGGACTCGCATCTGATTCATGCGCCGAACACTTCAGCGGCGGAAGAGCGATTTCGTTCCGCGATTGAGCGAGTGCGCCGTCTGCTGCCAGAGAACGCGGGCGAGGAGATGGAAATTGTTTTTCGCAGCGGCAGCGAGGTTGGCCTGCTGTGGAACGGGCTGGAGTTTGCGCGGGTCCAGACTAGTGTGGCGGAAAACAGTTTTGCGCGATCCGAGGCGATTATTTTTGGCTCTGGCGCGCAGGCTACTCGCTTGACGGAAGAGTCTGCGCCGAAGCTGCGTGAAATGGTAGCGCAACTGGTTCTGCGAAGGCGTGCCAGCGGAGACAAGCGGGATGCGCTCTATCGACAGCAGCCGGAGCGATGGCTGGAGTCGATGCTGCGGCGGTCGCCGAATGCGATTGACGCGATGATCGAGCCGCAGCCTGTCTACGCGCAGGTTCCGGCGTTTTCCGCTGCGGACCGCGCGGTGCTGGATCTGCTGGCGGTGCGGCGGGATGGGCGGCTGGTGGTAATCGAAATCAAGGCGGATGAGGATTTGCATCTCGCGTTGCAGGCGCTGGATTACTGGGTGCGGGTGCGGCGGCATCATCTTCCCGTCGCCGATGCTGCCAGGAGCGTGGGCGCGAAAAGCGATCTGGAGCGCTTCGGATATTTTCCGGGTAAGCAGCTTCGGGCCGAGGCTCCGCTGCTGTATCTGGTTGCGCCGGCTTTGCGAATTCACTCCGCGACAGAGATTGTGCTGCGCTATATTTCGCCGGAGGTGGAATGGGTTTTGATTGCGCTCGATGAACGCTGGCGGGAGAAAATTCGGGTGGTGTTTCGCAAGCGGAGAAGCTGAGGTGAGAGGCGCGGGATTGGCCCACCTTAGTTTCGCGGAGGTGGGGCACCCGGGTTGCGCGCTATTTTTTTACGATACGAGCACGGGGATCGGCTCTTCTGCCTCGGCAGGATTGGCTGCTAATCTTGGCGCGAAAAATTGCTCGACGGCGTTCAAGACAGCGGCTCCGGTTTTGCCTTCGTAGATGGATTTGCGCAGTGCAGCACCGCCGGGAACTCCGTGCGTGAACCAGGAAGCGAACTGCTTCATCTTGCCGGTGGCGTCGGGAAATTCTTCGTCGAGCAGCATGGAAAAATACGTACGGATCAGTTGATAGCGATCCATCTCCGTGGGCTGCGTGTAGGCGCCGTGCGCGGTGTATTCGGCTATCTGGCGAAAAATCCATGGATTTGCCGGGGCGGCGCGGCCGATCATTACGGCGTCGCAATGGGTTTCGGCGACGAGCGCACAGGCGTCCTCCGGGGTGCGGATGTCACCGTTGCCTATGACGGGGATTTCGACCGCGTGCTTTATGGCGGCGATCCATTCCCATCTCGCCTGGCCGGAATAGCCCTGTTCGCGGGTGCGGGCATGGAGCGAGACGGCGTTCAGGCCGCTGGCCTCGGCGAGTTTCGCCAGTTCAACGCAGACGATGTTGTCATCATTCCAGCCGAGGCGAAATTTCACGGTGAACGGAATACTGACGGCGGAGCGGACGCGCTCGAAAATTCGCGCGATCAGCGGCAGGTCACGCAACAGACCGCTACCGCCGTTGCAGCTGACGACGCGCTTCGCGGGGCATCCAAGATTCAGATCGACGAGGTCAAAGCCCGCGTCTTCGACTATGCGCGCGGCCTCGGCGAGAGTTTCGGGGTCGGAGCCGAAGAGCTGCGCCGCGATGGGATGCTCGTCTTCGTAAAAGGTGAGATAGCGCTTGCGCTTCGACTCGCGCATGCGCGAGAGACCGTCGGCGGAGGTGAACTCCGTCATGATGAGGCCGCAGCCGGACTGCTGATTGCTGATATTTGCAGCTACTCCGGTGGCGAGGTCGGCGGTTGTATTTTGCTGGCTGAACAGACTTGCGTTGCGGATGAACCGGCGGAAGACAGTGTCCGTCACACCCGCCATGGGCGCTAGAACTGTGGCGGGAGCGATGCGAACCGGGCCGATGTGAAGGGAGGCCGGGACGCGAGCGCTCTTTGGCATCTTGTGCTCCGCCGGATTGTCCCAGTGCTTTTTCATTTGCCCGTTAGCTCAACGCTCAAAGCCTAAATCAAAAGGCCCCCGCCGCGGCGGAGGCCTTGCCTTTCGCACCCTGCGCAGTGGCTACTTTGTCGCAGCAGCGGTCTCGGCTTTCGCGGAGTCCGACTGTGCGTATTTGCGGCGGAAGCGCTCGACGCGGCCGGCGGTGTCGATCATCTTCTGCTTGCCGGTGAAGAATGGATGGCAGTTGGAGCAGATTTCCATGTGAATCTCGCCCTTGTGGGTGGAGCGGGTCTCGAATACTGAGCCGCAGGCGCACTTCACGGTGATCGTTTCGTAGTTGGGATGAATTCCTTGCTTCGGCATTGGAGTGAAACCTTTCCTCTAATCCTCTTAAACGCTAATTCCTAGTTTATGCGAGATTCCCACAGGCTGCAATCGCGGAATCGAGTGTCAGGCTGCGAGTCGGACTGCGATACTGGAGTCGACTCCGCATCTATGAAGCGAGATGCGGAGTTCAGGTTTGTTCGCTCAAGACTCTCTTTATGGCCGAAAATATTTCTGTTGTCTGCCCCCGCTGCGGGGGTCTTGGATTGACGCTGGTGCGGCGTGACGGAGTGCAGTTCGCCGCTGAATGCGTCTGCCGCACGGAGCGCAAGTCGGAGTTGCGGCTGAAACGCGCGCGCATTCCGGAGCGCTATACACATTGCTCGCTGGAAAGCTTCGATACGGGATTCCGCGGCGCCGATCCGTCTTTAGGCATGGCTCTGATGGCTACGCGGCGCTTTGCGGACGGTTATCCGCTGGAAACCGAGGGCCGGGGACTGTTGCTGACGGGCAACATTGGCGCGGGCAAAACGCACCTTGCTGTGGGCCTGCTACGGGAGCTGATCGAACAGCGCGGGGCCACGGGAATTTTCTGCGACTACCGCGATCTGCTGAAGCAGATCCAAAACTCCTACAACCCGCAGGTCGCGACTACGGAGCTGGAGATTCTGCGGCCTGTGTTTGAGGCGGAGATTCTGGTGCTGGATGAACTGGGCGCTGTGAAACCGACCGACTGGGTATGGGATACGGTGGCACACGTGCTGAATACCCGCTACAACGACAAAAAAACAACGCTGATTACGACGAATTATCCCAACCTTGCTTCCGCGTTTGCGCAGTCGCAGTCTTCCGTGACGGACCGGGATATATCTCGAGTGACGCCGGGCAGCGCAGCCGCGCGGGCGATGCGGGAAGAAACGCTTGGCGACAGGATCGGCGAGCGGATGCGTTCTCGATTGCAGGAGATGTGTATTACGGTTTCAATGCAGGGAGACGATTTTCGCCAGACAGTTCGTCGCGCAAGTTTCCAGTGAGCGCCGCGGCGGAAACTCGTGAATTACAACAACGCAACCGCGCCCAGCATCATGAGAGCCGCTGCCAACGTGGCGGCGCGGTACATCGTATCTCCTTGGGGGCGGGTGCGGGCTTGCTTCGGAGTGGCCTGCATGGTGATTCTCCCGTTCCGGCAATTGAGAATGCTTTGCGCCGGAACTGCTACTGATAGGACGTTTCCTCCGTGTCAAGAGATGCGGTTGTTTTAATATTTTTTTGCATTCTTCATGAACCAGTTTTCCGGAAGCCGAATCTTTCGACAAGCGACGAGCACTGCCGGAGACGAGGGGCGACCGCATAGGAGTTACAATCTGCGCATGAACGACCCCGCATCGAGCCACGATCAATCTCCCGATCAAACAAGAGAGGCTGTGCTTTTTGGTCCCAAGAGCTCGCTTTTGCAGGGCGGCAATGGGCGGGGAGAAGAAACTGAGCGGAACTGGCTGCCCTGGATCGTCGCGATCATCGTGATTGTTTTGGCTGCCGGGCTTGCGTTGTTGTTGGGCGGGCATCGCGGCGCTCCCACGGGTTCTACTACATCCGGCATCGACCCCTACGCGGCGAAACTTGCAGTGAGCAATATCAAGCTGAGCCAGGCCGACAATTTCGCCGGAGGCCAGCTTACCTACGTCGACGGAACCATCTCGAACCATGGGGACCGGACCGTCACCTCGATAACGGTGCGGGTGTTGTTTGCGAATGACGTGGGCGAACGGCCACAGGTTGAACAAATGCCGCTGCGCCTGATCCGGACCCGACAGCCGTACGTCGACATGGAGCCGGTGAGCGCATCCCCGCTGAAACCTGGAACCTCACAGGATTTTCGGCTGATTTTCGATGACGTTTCCTCGATGTGGAACCAGCAGGTTCCGGTCGTGAAGGTCGAGGGCGTTGGGACTCGGGACTAGCTGCCGCTATTTCATTCGCCCGCAATGAGTTCGCTCAGGATAGCGACCCTTTTTGCTTGTTCGAAAACCCACATCTCAGAAGCGAAATATGGGCACCCGGGCTGCTGCAGAGAAGCACTAATTTTGGTGCATCCGGGTAGATTTTGCCGCTTGTCGGCAGGAATTACCTGATTTGGCGTGGAGTTGAGAGTGATTGGCCGCGCTGGAAGCGTTCCCAGTTCATCCCTCTAAGCCCAATCTATCCATCAAGTTACGCGCATTACGGTCCAGACTGTGCCTTGCCGGGAGGTTTGGCCACCAGCTTGCACTTGCCAGGGAGTGTTACTAGGAATAGCTATGAAGTCAAACGCTCGAAATTCGCTTCGCATCGCGACCGCCATACTGGCGACTTTTTCGACCGTCCCGTTCCTGGCCCAGTCGGCTGGATCGGCGAATAATGCACAGATTCAAACGGGCACTTCCGTGGGCGCTGGTTCTGAATCGGGAACAGCTTCGGGCAATCAGTCGCTGTACGCGACTGGGCAGCCGTTGACGACCCAGTCCCACGAAGGGTTCTGGGGACATATGAATCCGATGGCCCGTAAAAAGTGGGTACATCGGCAGCTAAATCCCGTGAAAGACCGGTTGAATGAGCTGGATCAGATTTCCGCAACCAATGCGCGGGATATTAAAGACGTCGATGCACGGGCCCAGGCCGGTATTTCCAAGGCCAGCCAGGAAGCGCAGCTTGCAGACCAGCACGCCACGACGGCGGGGAACACTGCCAGCCAGGCACAGCAACTGGCGCAGAACGCAGATACGCAGACGACCAATATTGGCACCACGGTCAACAATCTGGACCAGTACCAGACGGTAAACCAGGTGGAGATTCGCTTCCGGTCTGGGCAGGCTGTTCTCGGCAGCAACGCCAAGGACGCTCTGGACCAGCTTGTTGGCCAGCTACAAGGGCAACGCGGCTACTTGATTGACGTTCAGGGATATTCACCCGTGCGTGGAACGGCTGGGGTTGCAGCATCCCACCGGATGGCTTCTGCGGTGACGCGGTATCTGGTCACGCAGCACCAGGTTCCGCTCTACAAAATTCACGAGATAGGCCTGGGAAATGCTCAGCTCACGAACAGTGATGCGAGCAGCACCCGCCATCACGGCAGCATCGTGGAAGTCACACTGATGCACAACAGTTTGTCAGCCTTGAGTGCGTCGAATACCGGCGCCTCAACAACCGGCGCGGCGCAGTCCGGTACCGCGCAGTCCTCCTCGAATGGGACTGCGTCGCAGCCAAGCGTGAACCAATAAGGCTGACTCAAAAGCTCTCACACAAGAGAGAACCAAGGCAGATTGGCCCCTCTAGCGAGGGGCCCTTTTTTTGCTCTTTTCATTTCCTCGCTTCAAAAGACAGCTGCGAAAAACCCAGTTGGCTTGGCGAACCTCGAGCGGCCACATTATTTCCGAATATTTATGCAGCTGACTTGTGGCGGGCGCCCCTGCTGCGTTTCGTATCGATCCGCATTTCGACGCCCAGACCGACAGCGGCCAGCATGTTCACAAGGGTGTCGATGGCAAACAGGCCGATCTTGCCTCGCATAGGTCGGAGATGCGGGGCTGGGTCATGTCCAGCAGTTTGGCGGCCTGCACCTGACTCAAACCTTTCTTCTCAATATGATCTCTCAGGGCCAGCATCCGCGAGGTCCGCAGCTTCATATTTTCCGCCTGGACGGGGTCGTCTTAGAGGGCGTCCCACACATTGGCGAATCGTTTATTGCTCATGTCGTAGCTCATTCTGTAGGTCTTTATAGCCGTGAGTGGCCACGTCGAGATCTGCGCGGCTGGTCTTTTGCGACTTCTTCTGGAAGCAGTGCAAGACAAATACTGCGCCCTCGAGCTTTGCGACATAGCAAGGCGGGATTGTAGCCGCAGGCTTCTCCGATCGCTGCGTTCCGGTCGGGATGACAAAATTTGTCTGGCGAATTCGTCCTATATCGCCGAGAGAACCTGGTCTAAAAGAGTGTGGGTTCGTCTGACTGTCGCGCTTTTTTTGCGTTGCGGCTGGAAGTTGGCGGGGGCTTCCGTTCGGATGGATCGGAGCCGAGCATTGCCAAAAGCTCCCGCATTTCTTCTCTCAACTCCTTGATCCTGGGCCGGTCGGGGAGCGGCTTGGACGGTGCGGCTTTTTCCGCTTTCAATGCACGGCTAGAAGTCCTCGGTTCTTCGACGGCTAAAACGGCCTTTCGTTTTTCGTGGCGATCGTCCGTGACAGACGGTACGGCGTTCGCAGGAGTCGCAAGGGAACGACGTTTTTCCGCGAGCAGGCGGCGCGCGCCTGCGATGGTGAATCCCTCTTCATATAACAGGCGCTTGATTTCGAGAACCATTTCGACGTCGCGTTTACGATACAGCCGTTGGCCGGTCCCGCCCTTGTTTGGCTTCAACTGCGGAAACTCCGTTTCCCAGAATCGCAGGACGTATGCAGGCAGGCTACACAGGCGCGCCACATCTCCAATACGAAAATAGAGCTTATCGGGAATGGAGACAGGGGTCTTGGAGGCTTGCGTTTTGCGCCGGACGAGCTGCTGTTGTGCCATTGGACTCCCCTATTTGCCAGGCAAACACAGAATGGGCGCTCGCAAACTCCACATCAGCGAATCCCAGCAGTAACAAACGCGTTGGAAAACTGATTCAGGGGGAATCCAAACGCGATACCAATTTGTATTTCATTGACGGAGCAACAGTCGAGAAAATGCTCTGTGACCGGACGCTGCCGTTCTTTGCACTCTTAAAAAAGTATAGGTTATCGCGAAAGCTATCCAGCTATTTTTATTCCATGCTCCGACTTTCGATCGGATGCAATCCAGGTGTGGCCTATTTCGTCGTCCTGCGCGAATCTGCGTGTCGTCAATGGTGCGGCTGGCCTCCTCGCGGAGCTTCGGGCCGAGCAGTTTCTGGGCGCGGACTGCTCGGAGCCTGGGTACGCGGTGGGGAGTAGGCCGGTCTCGGCGCATACGTCGGATGGGGTGGAAACTCGGGCGTATGCGCCGGGCCAGCGGGACGACCTTGAATCAGGTTGTGCTCCTGGGTAGGGCCGAGGGCGCGACCGGGATCGCGGCTCAACGCAGGCTGCCTCTGCTCAAACGTGGGACGAGGCTGGGGCGGCGGAGTGCGAGCGATCAGCGGATGGCTGGGCGGTTCGACCATCTGCCGCTGTGGCTGTGGGTTCATCTGCCGATTGGGTGCCTGCATCGGCTGCCGGTTCATCTCTCCGTTCCGCGAGTTCAGGTTCTGCGAACTGAGCGGCGCTATGTTGTTGTGTGGCGGCGGGACGTTGTTGTGGGACGCCGGAGTCACCGGCGACGGCTCTGGCTTGACATTATTCAGCGCCGGGTTCCGGTTGATTGGCTGTGGGCGGTTTATCTGTTGAGGATGTTGATTGTTCCCTGCCACTGGAGCGGGTGTCGAGACGCGGCTGGGCGCCAGGGTGCCGCGTCCTCCAGGAGCCGGCTTCAGCTCGCCGCGGGGAGCAATCAGATTGGGCCGCACTACGGAAACGGGCACGGCGGCCACCGGACGAGGCACCACGCTGCGGGCAGTCGGCGCAACCGGAGGATGCGGTATGATCTGCGCGTGCGCCACCTGTTGAGGGGTGGGGCGAATGACCGTCTTCGGCGTGATCGCGCGGCCAGAGGCGAATTCGTTGGCGTGGACAGCGATGGTGCCCGCGTTACGGTTCACGTAGCGGATGTTCTTGACGTTATTTTGATTGTGATAGTAGTTGTAATAATTGTTGTTGTTGATCGTCGTGATGTTCGTCACCTTGTTAATGACGGTGCGATTGATATTCGTCACGTTGATCTGGGTAAAGTAGCGCTCGCTGTGATGATACGACGGATAGTATGGCTCCCCGGGTCCAAGCGGGAACCAGGCCGACAGACCGACGCCGCCTACAGAAAATTCCGCGCCGCCGACAAATCCCACCAGTGCGGGAGAATAAACCGGGACCACTCCAAACGGGCCGGGCACCCAGCCCCAGCGCGATCCGAAGTAGGCCCAGCGGCCGTAATGAAACGGCGCGAAGCCCCATGGGTATGTGTCCACCCAGGTCCATCCCCAGGGCGAGACCCAGACCCAGCGGCCGGTGGTGTACGGGACCCAGTCAACGGGTACGCCGGTTGGATACCAGACCTCACCGTAGTCCGGGGACTGGCTCCATGTTCCGTATTGATCGAGATCGTCTGAACCGACGGTGTCGGGATTGACATACTGGCGGGTCTGCGAACTGAGCATATGGCGGTCGCGCTGGCGGTTCCAGGCGTCGAAGGGATCTTCGCCGGGCATTGAGAGTTCGGTTGCCTGGATGGAATCCGTTCCCATCAGGCGAACCGATTGACCGGAGCCCAGCGATTCATTCAAGTTGGGGCCGCTAAGTTCGACCGCTCCTGAATCGACCGTGACCACGGTGCCGCCACCCCCTGTGTAGCAGTCGAGGCGGAAATCGCCGGGCTGGGTGACGGTGATGGCGCCGTTCGGAGTGTCGATCTCAACCGTGTTGCCGGGGGTGAGGCCGAAGGTGCGCACATGCAGGCTGCCCTGCGAGACGCCCAGCTGGGTGATGTTGTCGGTGAGGTTGGTGATGGAGAGGTCTGTGTCACGCCATACCCGGACTGCCGTCTGCTCCATCTGCAGCTCGACTCGTCCGTCCTGATCCGCATAGAGGCGGTCTCCGGTAGTCAGCGGATAGTTCGCGGAAGCCTCCGTCCACTGATCGACGCCCGCGGGTTCCACCGACACCTGGCCCGCGATCTGCGCCAGTCGCGCGACTCGGATAGGCGGGTCCTGTGTTGTCGCTGAATCCTGGGGCGGCGCCGAGTCCTGAGCAGCGGCGGAGAATGGCGCGAGGAGGAGGAACAGCGTTGACAAAATCAGGATGGCAGCCAACCGGCTTGCCTGCGAAATACTGCGATGACACTCCATACTTCATCCCTCCGGCTGCTTGCCCATTTCATCGATGAGCCAGCTACTACGTGATTGGAACACCATTTATTGCGATTTGTTTTCTCGCTTTACGGCGGTGAATTTCATCCGATGATGCTACGCCCAATCCACTGTGACGGCACCGTTTCAGCAGATTGCACGGCACAAAAAAAGGGCCTTGTCATTTTGACAAGGCCGTTGCCTAGTAGCAGGTGTGTGTGATGCTTTTTGGGTCGTCATTCGCTATAAACGCGTACCGAATGGGAATTCAGTGTTTGCCTCCGGCAGCTTTTCTCCCCCAAAGCTGTCTTGTACCGCACACCCATCGCGCTTGTGAATGATCTAGCCCTATAGATTGGGGTACAGATGCGACAATGTCAACAAATATCTTTGGGGTATGTGAGAAAAAGTTCGATACGCTGGGTGGGAACGAATGCTCTCCCGCGAGCGTATCTTGCTAGGTACGGACTGCGCCGCCAAAGGTGCAGTGAACCCACTTCTCAAAATCGAGGCGTGGGGCGCCCTACGATGGAGGCTCTTCTATGACGAAATATCATTCTTTGTCAGCGAGCGCGGTACTGCTGGCGAGCTTGCTTCTACTGGCGAACTCCGGATGCTCCGTTGAGGACCATAAGAATGGGCAGACGGAAAACGTGCACTTGCGCACGCCGATCGGTGCGCTCGATGTGCGGACCAATGCTGTCCATGGCCCGGATGTGGGTTTGCCTATGTATCCGGGCGCGGTTGAAACCGGAAAGCATGGAAAAGATTCCGGCTCCGCCGACATTCACATGAGTTTTGGCGACTGGCACTTGAACGTGAAGGCCATTGAATACCACAGCGCAGATCAGGAAGATAAGATCGCAGCGTTTTACAAGAAGGCCATGGGCCAGTATGGCGATGTGCTGACATGCAAAGATAAAACGGCGATTGGGGAGCCTTCAAAAACAGGCCAGGGACTTACCTGCAACAACGACCACGAGTACGACGTGAACATGAAACTGGACACGTCGAAGACACATGCGAACATTCAAACTCCACAGATAACGGGCAATATAAAACTGCTGGCTGGCTCGCCGGAGAACCAGCACATTGTTGAGCTCAGCCCTTTATCGGACGGAACAAAATTCTCCATCGTTGTGGTTCAGCTGCCGCATAAGGCGCAGACCGATTGAGTTCCATGACTCAAGATCTGGCGTGGTTGCAATGGATATTTGCCGTGAGCGGCGGCGTGGTTTAGGTTCAACATATGGAGCTGGTATGTTATCGCTGTAGCGCGACTGTGGAATTGGAGGCTTTCTACTGCCAGAACTGCGGCGCTCCGCTGGTGCGCTTTGTTCCACAGGAGGCAAATGCCGGAACGACTACGGACGGCGCGGCAGGCAATGACAGTTTTCCGCTGCCAACAGACCACAGCGGCTCGATCCAGTGGAAGATGACGATTCGGATTGCCGCTGCGGTGGCGCTGGGTGTGGGAATCCTGTCCACGCTGCTGGCGGCTGGAAGCGTGCTGTGGGTTGCCGCGGGAGCGGTGATCGTGATCGGAATCTACCATCGGCGCCAGCCGCATACTTTTCTGGGACGGCGAGTGGGAGCGCGAATTGGAGCGCTGGTGGGCCTGCTGACCGCCTCCGTGGCGTTGGCGGGCAATGCGATTTTCCTTGTAATCCAACGCTACGGGATGCATCAGGGCAACCTGATCGACACCCAATTGACCAGCATTGTGAAACAGGCCGCGGAACGCGCGGCATCGATGGACCCGCAAGCGCCGGTGGCGACGTTTACAAATTTCTGGCTGGCTCCGGAAGGGCGCATTGGCCTGATTCTGCTGACCATGGGGTTTCTTGCGGCGCTGATTCTGCTGTTCGCCATTGCCGGCGGCGTACTGGGCGCGCAGATTTATCGTTCGCCGCGTGGGCGCAAAGCGATTCCATAACCAATCTAAAACCCAGGTCTCAAAAACGAGACCTGGGCCACCCGCTTTCTCCGCTTGCCCCGCTCGTGATCGCGCCCGTATGATCGAGCAAAGAACATGAAGGAAATTACGGGTAACGCACAGTCCACGTTTCCGCTGCGGGAAAAATCCCGCCTGATGTCCGCGTCTGAAATTGAACGCACGCTGGTGCGGCTGGCGCATGAAATCGTCGAGAAGAACAATGGCAGCGAAGGCCTGGCCCTGGTTGGCATTGAGCGGCGAGGCGTGCCGCTGGCGCAACGGCTGGCGAGGCTGCTGGCGACGATTGAAAAAAAGCCGATCGATGTTGGCACGCTCGACATTCACCTGTATCGCGACGACCTTTCGACGCGCGATGTCCGTCCTGTGATCACTCCAGGCGCGCTGGGCTTCGATGTGAACGGACGCGATGTTGTGCTGGTGGATGACGTGCTGTACACCGGGCGCACAGTTCGCGCCGCGATGGACGCGCTGATGGATCACGGCCGCGCGAAACGCGTCCAACTACTGGCGCTGATTGATCGCGGCCATCGCGAGTTGCCGATCGAGGCGACCTTTGTGGGGCGGGCGATTCAAACGACGGACCGGGAAATCATTGAAGTAAAGTTGGATGAGGTGGATGAAAGCGAGCAGGTCCTGCTGATGGAGCGGCTTGACTGAAAGATTCAGTGGAATGAAGGCGATGCGGGTGCCCGGCGATCTTCTCAAACGATCCAACCCTTTTACAAACGAATCTATGCCAGCCAACTATCGGATAGCGGCAAAAAAAACGGCGGCGAAAAAGCGAGCGCAAGTGCCGGATGCGTCACTTCATTCTGGGATTCATCCGGGCTCGGCACTTTCTGTAACACATTTCACACTGGAACATGTCGGCGGCATTCTGGCGCAGGCCGGCAAGCTGGAAACGATGCCGGTGGCGCGGCGCGCGCAACTGTACGCGAAGCGTCGAGTGTCCCTTTTGTTCTATGAGTCGAGCACGCGCACCCGGACTTCCTTCGAACTGGCAGCAAAATCCCTTGGAGCCGATACGGTCCTGGTCAGCGCGCTTTCCTCAAGCATTGAGAAGGGCGAATCGCTGAAGGACACGGGCATTACGCTCGCTTCTCTCGGGGCAGAGTGCATCATCCTGCGGCATCCCAACTCCGGCGCGCCTTATTTACTGGCGCACACAACTGGATTGCCTGTCCTGAATGCCGGGGACGGAATCCATGAACATCCTTCGCAGGCGCTGCTGGATCTGCGGACGATTCTGACGCGTCTGCATGGGAAAAGATCTGAGGGTTCGAAGCAGGCGTGGGCGGTTACAGACGCGACGCTGCGGGGAGTGACGGTTACGATCGTCGGCGATATTCTGCACAGCCGTGTGGCGCGCTCGAATGCGCTGCTGCTGCCGAGGCTGGGCGCAAAGGTTATTTTCTGCGGGCCAGAGGCGCTGTTGCCGGTAGAGGCGGCCGAGATTGGGCCCGGCGTGGAGATCGAACGCGATTTCGAACGCGCGCTGAAACGGTCCGATGTGGTGATGATGCTGCGCATCCAGCGGGAGAGGTTGGCGGGACTGCATCTTGATCTGGAAAATTATATTCGGGATTATCAATTGCATTCGGAGCGGCACTCCACCCATTCCCCGAAGGCGCTGGTCATGCACCCTGGGCCGATGATTCGCGGTCTCGAGATCACCAGTGAAGTGGCGGACGGACCCAATTCGACCGTCGCTGAGCAGGTTCGCCACGGCACGGCGATCCGCATGGCGCTGCTGGCCCGCGCGCTGGATGCGAGGCCCGCAAACGCGAAGACTAAGAGCATGGGGAAAAAGCGATGAGAGCGATTTTGATCCATGGTGGACATCTCGTCGACCCCTCGGCTGGCATCGACGACAAGCGCGATCTACTTTTGCGCGACGGGCGGGTGGCTGCGCTCGATCTCCCGGGCAAGTTAAATAATCTGGCAAAAAAAGAAAATGCTGCCCGTGTGGACGCCGCGGGTCTGATTGTCGCGCCGGGGCTGATCGATATTCACGTCCACCTGCGGGAGCCTGGGCAGGGCTACAAAGAGACCATCGCTAGCGGAACGCGCGCGGCGGCGGCCGGCGGATTTACCAGCGTGTGCGCCATGCCGAATACATCGCCCGTCAATGACTCGGCGGAAATTACGCGCTGGATGCAGGCGCCTGAACGCAATGCCGCGGCGCATGTCTATCCCATCGCAGCGGCCACCCGCGGCAGCATGGGCGAGGCGCTGACGGATTACAGCGAGTTGAAGGCGGCGGGAGCGGTGGCTGTCTCCGACGATGGCAAGCCGATCCTGCGCGACGACATCATGCAGGAATCGCTGGCGGCTGCAGCGCGTGCGGGATTGCCGGTGATCCAACATGCAGAGGATACGCGGCTGACGCAGGGCGCGAGCATGAATGCCGGCGCGCTGGCGTTTCGCCTAGGCCTGCGCGGAATGACGGCGGAGGCTGAGAGTGGAATCGTCGAGCGTGATATTGAACTGTTGACGAAGATTGCGGATCGCCGCGCCCACCTGCATGTGGCGCATCTTTCAACCGCGAGCGCTCTCGAGGCTGTTCGACGCGCAAAATCGAACGGCCTGCGCGTTACCTGCGAAGTGACGCCGCACCACTTCGTATTAACGGAGGAGGCAATCGGCGATTACGATACGAATGCCAAGATGTGCCCGCCGCTGCGCCGTGAGCAGGACCGAGCTGCGCTGATTGCGGGGTTGCTCGACGGCACGGTGGATGCGATTGCTACCGACCATGCGCCCCATGCGCTCCACGAAAAGGAGCAGGAGTTTGAGCGTGCGCCGAATGGGATTACGGGGCTTGAGACGGCGCTGGGATCGTCCCTGCTGGTGCTGCATCGGCAGCACGGAATGCCGCTGGCACGCGTGCTCGCACTGCTGGGCAGTCAGCCTGCACAGTTGCTGCAGTTGAAGCATCGTGGCTCGCTGGCCGTCGGCTCGTTCGCAGATGTGGTTTTGTTTCGCGTGGAGGAAGAATGGCAATTCCACGCCAGCGAGTCGAAGTCGAAATCGAGAAATTCACCGTTTGATCGATGGACGTTTCCGGGCCGCGTTCTGATGACGATCAGTGAAGGAAAGATCGTTTATGAGTCGCCGCGCGTGCTGCGCTGCGATCCGGCGATGCGTCCGTAACTGCTAGTCCCTTCTTCAATTCTGCTGTTCAAGCGATGTCTAAGAAGCGAGACACTTTGGCAGGCTATGGGCACCCGTGTTGCTCCGGGGTTTAGATTTTTCTATGCGTATAAAGCCGTATTTTATCGTCGATATACGAGTTGTTTGGCCGCATACTTTCGTATTAAAGTCAGCATATTGTTTATGCGACGACTCCTCTTCTATACCCTCCTCCTTCCATTGCTGGCTACCTCTGGATATGTTTCGGCGCAAACTTCCTGGACCTCGCGCTGGCTGACGAATGTAACCAAAACGCAGAGCCAGCAGCCCCATTGGATCACACCGCTTGTGCTGGTTACGCCGCGGCTAGAGCAGGAGTTCCGCGCGGACTTTGTGCGGCAGTTGCTGCCCGACGGCCGGAATAGCTGGAATTTTGACAACGGGAAGGGCCTGGAACTGATTCCGCAGTCTCATATCGAGCTGCTTTTCAATCTGCCGCCATATTTACATCACAGCCAGAGCAATGCAAGGGACGGCTTGGGAGATGTCAGCTTTGTGATGAAGTACCGGATCCTGACTGCGAATGAGCAAAAGGGCAACTACATACTGACGGCGTTTTTCGGCGGCAATATCCCGACGGGGACTTACAAGAACGGCAGCATCAGTTCGACGTTGACTCCCACGCTGGCGGGAGGAAAGGGCTGGGGTCGATTCGATGTGGAGTCTACCCTGGGTGGCGTTCTGCCGGTGGACAGCGTGCAGAAGGTTGGCAGAACCATTGTGTGGAATGCGGTGGCGCAAGACCATGTTGGAAAATTTTTATGGCCGGAACTGGAAGCAAATTCCTCATTCTTCAAGGGCGGCGCGAACGATGGGAAGAAGCAGGTCTTTCTTACGCCCGGCGTTGTGTTCGGACGATTTCGGTTGCACAACCGCGTGGGGCTGACGCTGGGGGCGGGCATGCAGATTGCGGCCAGCCACTTTCATCCGTACAACCATGCGATGATCTTTACTGCGCGGGTTCCTTTTTAGATACGTTCAGGTCTGCAAACGAGTTTTGCGCAACGGGGGCCATCCTTTTCGTTCCGTGACTGCGCCGAAAATCCCGAGAGACATTGCGACCGCTCCGGAGAGGAAGAGCAGCAAGAGATTAATGGAGCCGTGCGTCTCGTGAAGCGATGCGCGTCCGGCGATGGCCACAAGAAGAAGGACGATGCCGCCTGCGAGCAGGACCCGGAATGCGGGACGTCGCCGGTAAAAAGCGCCGATCGATGCACAGAATGTGAGCGCGCCGCCTGCGAGGATGACAAAACCCTCAAACCAGGAACTGCCGGCAATGCTGGTGATTGCCGCAACCGGGAAGTAGACCATGTTGGCGAATCCCCAGAGAACGCCGATTGAAAAAATCGCGGTTCCCCAAAACTGCTGCAGCCTGAGTTGCTGGTCCTGATCCGTCATCTCTGTCATCCTGCCCATCGCTCTCTACATAAACCCATGTCTCAAAATCGAGACATGGGGCACCCGCTTTGCCTGGGTGTCAACTGGAAAGGCCCCCGCAGGTTGCCGGGGGCCTTTTCTTCCACACAAGATGGAACGCAATACTTGTGAATTTACCATCTGCCCCAGGCTCGGCTGATGTAATCCGTCATGGTTAATGTCATGAGAAGCATGAAGGTAAACAGGCCCGCCGCCACAGTCATTTTGAGAAGCCGAGAGCTGTAGTGGATATGCATGAAGAAAAGCACGACGAGTGAAGCCTTCAGGCAGGCGATTGCCAGCGCGATGACCGCGTTAAAGACACCCAGGTCGATGAAGGCAACGCCGGTGGTGAGCGCGGTTAGACAAAGCAGGACGAAAAAAATTCCGAGATAGATTGGCGGCTTGACGATGTGAAGATGTTCCTCATGCTCGGGATCGATATTCTCTGACATCCTGATACTCCCTGTGAAATGGTTCGGTCGAACGCGGTGGTTTGTTTTTCGATATCTCCGCTATCGATATCGGCTGATGAGATAGAGCAGTGGAAACAAAAATATCCAGATGATATCGACGAAGTGCCAATAGAGCCCGAAATTTTCAATGGGCATGACATGGCCCTCCGTATAGGCACCTTTCGATGCGCCCCACACCAGGAAAAAGAGCAACGAAACGCCGATCACCATGTGCAGGGCGTGCATCCCGGTCATAAGGAAATAGAGTGAAAAATAAATCTGCGTCTTTTCCGCCATATCCGGCGCAAGGACGACTGCCTTGGGATTGGTCGGGTGGACAAATTCCTCGATGGAGAAGTTCGCTCCGGGGACGTGGTGCGAGTCGAACTTCGACTTCCATTCCACGCCCTTGATGACAAGGAACACCGTTCCCAGAAAGATGGTCAGCAGCAGGAAGCCGACCAGCGCGCCCTTGCGGCGCATTTGCGCGCTGTAAACCGCCATCGCCATGGTGAAGCTGGAGCCGATGAGGACGGCTGTGTTCGTTGTGCCGAGGGTGATGTCGAGCGTGTTGCTGCCGGCGACGAAGGCCGGATGATACCAATTGCGAAAAATCAGATAGGCGCAGAACATGCCGCCGAAGAACATGATTTCCGTCAGAAGGAAGACCCACATGCCGAAGCTGGCCGCTTCGCGCTGCTGACTGATCGTCTCGAAATGGTGCTTCTGGAAAGGAGGATGCGCGCTACGCTCCTCCATTTCCGCAATTACTGTCGCGCTGATTTCGCTATCCAACGGTCTGTACCTCATGTCGAGTCTTGTTCGCCAGCCAGTCGTAGTCGTAAGCTTCGTGATCCATGATGGGAATCTCCACGAAGTTTTCTGTCAGGGGCGGCGACTGAATCTGCCACTCCAGGCCGGTTGCCTGCCAGGGATTGTCGCCGGCGATTTTTCCATATTTCAGCGACCAGGGAAGATAGAGGAGCGGAAGCAGATAGCCAATCCCCAGAATGGAGGCGCCGGCGGTTGAGAAAACGTTCAGCACCTGAAAGTCCGCTGGATAAGCGGCGTAACGGCGGGGCATACCCAGATAGCCGAGAAGGAACTGGGGAAAGAAGGTGACGATGAAGCCGATGAAGGTGACGATCGCCGATATCTGGGAAATACCTTCGGGGTACATGCGCCCGGTCATCTTGGGCCACCAGAAATGGATTCCGGCCAGGTACGCCATCAACATGCCGCCCACCATGACGAAGTGGAAGTGAGCGACGATGAAGTAGGTCTCGGTAAGGTGAATATCCATGCCGAGTGTCGCCAGGAATATGCCGGTGAGACCGCCGATGGTGAAGAGTCCGATGAACCCGAAGGCGTAGAGCATGGGAGTTTCGAAGGTGATCGATCCTTGATACAGGGTCATCGACCAGTTGAAGACTTTGATTGCGGAGGGCACGGCCACCAGCATGGTGAGCAGCGAGAACACCAGCGCCGAGTATTCGCTGACGCCCATGATGAACATGTGATGTTCCCACACGAGGAAGCCGAAGACCGCAATCGCCACCGAAGAAAACGCGACTGCCGTGTAACCGAAGACACGTTTGCGGGAGAAGGTGCTGATGACTTCCGAAATGACGGCCATCCCGGGCAGGATCATGATGTAGACCGCCGGGTGGGAATAGAACCAGAAAAGATGCTGGAACAGCAATGGATCGCCACCCTTGGTGGGGTCGAATACGCCGATGTTCAGGGTTTTTTCGAGAGCCACGAGCACGAGCGTGATGGCCAGCACCGGGGTGCCGAGGATCATGATGATCGAGGTGGCATAGTGACCCCAGACAAAGAGGGGCAGCCGGAACCATGTCATGCCCGGGCAGCGCATCCGGTGGATGGTGACGATGAAGTTAAGCCCGGTAAAGATGGAGGAGAAGCCTGCCAGGAAAATTCCCATGGCAGCGGTCACGACGTGGGTATTGAGGTAGTGGGTGGACAACGGCGTGGTGAAGGTCCATCCGGTATCGACCCCGCCCAGTACCATGGCGCTCAAAATGAAAAGGCCGCCGGCCACATACAAATACCAGCTCAGCAGATTGATCTTGGGAAAAGCGAGATCTCTCGCGCCTACCATCAGCGGGATGAGGAAGTTGCCGATGGTTGCGGGCACCGATGGCACCAGGAACAGAAAGACCATGATGATACCGTGCATGCTGAATACCTTGTTATAGGTATCCGTCGCCATCAGATCGGCCGTGGGTGTCAAAAGCTCCAGCCGGATGAGGCCAGCGAGAATTGCGCCGATGATGAAAAAGAAAGTGATGGAGACGAGGTAGAGGATGGCGATGCGCTTATGGTCGCCCGTCAGCAGCCAGCTCCACAGTCCATATTCCTGATTCAGATAGCTTTTGCGAGGCAGCCTCGCGGTTGACTGGTCGGGTAGCGATACGATGGTGCTCATGGCTTGGGTACTCCTGACTCGGGTGCGTATTGCAGCGGGGCCGCACCGGCTCCCTGGTTGGCTTGCCCGATGGGAGCGGGTTGAGCTGAATCCAGCTCCGATTTGTTCATCATCTGATTCAGCCGGTAATTGGAGTCCAGGCTCTTGATATATTCTACGAGGTCAATCAGCGCATCTTCACTGATCTGCCCCTGATACGTAGGCATAATCGGAACGAAGCCGGCGGGCACATGCAGGGAGGGATTGAGAATTTTCTCCCGCAGGTAGGCGTCGTTCGCGATCATGGTGGAGCCGTCGGTCATGCGGATGCGGGTGTTGTAGAGGCCGTAAAGGTTGGGGCCGCGCGCCTGAGAGTTGCCGGCGTGACAGGTGTTGCAGCCCATCACAGCGAAGAGCCGTTCGCCATTCTGCGCCAGGGAAGCTCCGCTGGTGTTGCCGGCCGCCCACTCACGATATTTATCCGGAGTCATGACGTAGACCCAGCCGATCATTCCAGAGTGCTCCGTGCCGCAGTACTGGGTGCAGAACAGGTGATATTTCCCCGGCGTGGTGGCCTGGAAATATACCGTGGTGTAGCGGCCGGGAATGGCTTCGCGCTTGACGCGAAAAGCGGGAATGGAAAAGCTGTGGAACACATCCTGCGATATCAGTGTGATTTTGACGGGCACGCCTGCCGGGATGTGGAGCGCATCGATTTCATGCTGTCCGCCCGGATGCTCAACCTTCCACATCCACTGTTTGCCGACGACATAGACATTCATTGAATTGGCAGGGGGGTCATAGATGCGGAAATAAAGCAATGCTCCCCAGACGAAAAACACGAGGAAAATGCCGAGAGGAATCAGCGTCCAGGTCGCTTCGAGCAGGGTCGAGCCTTCGATCTGTACGGCGTCCGGATGGCGGCCCTTGCTGTAGCGGACGGAGAAAACAAGAACCATGGTGCCGACGAGGAATAACCCTGTGAGGGTCATGCCGATCAGGGCGAAATACAGCGCATCCGCATACGGAGCGATGGTGGACGCCTCCGGCGGGAAAATCGCAAAGTGCTTGAGCCAGTTGACTAAAAATTCCCAGAGTACAGGACTTATGTGCGACATTTATGTTTACCCATTCGCCTTTTTCGCAGCTCCGGCGTTGCCGCCATTCAATGCATCCTGCCGGAGCGAAATCAAAATAAATGCAGCTAATGCCAAAACTGTCAGCATACAGCCGAGTTGCACGATCCGCACGATCAGCAGGCTGTTCGGCGCTGTGCGGGGATCGTACCGGTAGCAGTAGGTGTAGATAAGGTCTACCGGCGAGCCAATCTGACCATGCGACGCCTCGACAAGCCCGGCGCGCATATCGCGGGGCGAATACTCGACCCCGAGATAGTACTGCGAGATTCTGCCTTCGGTGGTGATCAGCTCAATGGAGCTGGCGTGCGCATACTGGTCCATTTTTCCATCGGGACCGGGAACGCTGACATATCCAAAGCCGACGGCCTTGGTCAGCGCGTCGATCGAAGGCTGCGGACCGGTTAGAAAATGCCATCCGTTGGCGGTGTTCATGCGTCCGTAGCGCTTGAGGTACAGCGCCTTTTCCGAGGCCGCCAGCGCCGGACCTTCCCGTGGATCGATGCTGGCTACGATTACGTTGAAATCTTTTCCCGGGGTAAATTTCAACATCTCGAGCGCGCCGACCAGGCCGTTCAACTCCTCCGAACAAAGCATGGGGCAACGATAATAGACCAGTGCCAGGATTGCGGGCTTCTGGCCGAAGTATTCTCCCAGGTGAACTGTGCGCCCGGTTTCATCGCGAAATTCGACGGCCAAGGGAAGCGCCTGATCCAGATGCTGCTGGATGGTGGCCTTCTGCAGAATTGCAGGCAGCTTTGACTGGGCGGGGTCTCCCATGGATTTTTCTCCGATGGGAGCGACCTGGGCACGGGCCGGGATTGGCGCGATGGCCACGCAGGCGAACAGCGCAGCCGTTATCGCCAGACGCGACCTAGCATGCTTGCCTGCGGATCGAATTGTGTTTGCTGCGATCATTCTTTTGCGGTTCCGTCTGTCCGTTATGCCAGCCTCGTCTGCCCGGCAACGCCCTAGCGAGGCGATGAAACTACCTCACCGGATGCAATTCCGCTTGCGTATTGTGAACGGGTCCGTTTTCCATCCGCTGTTCTCGGGTTTCGATCATCCGCAGTTCCGGTGCGGTGCGAGCAAATCCGTCGGTCAAAGGCGCGGTGACGGCGTTCGAGCCGTCGCCGAACATCGGCTTCTCTTCCGTCGCCTGCGTTTTATTTCCTTGATTTCCGCTCGCATCGTTGCCGGCATTTTGCTGCCCTTCAACCGGAAGACCGCGCTGGGCCAGCAACTGCATGGCGCGCGTGATGGGGATACGGAGGGTCTGGTTCTGCTCGTCGACCCAGGAATAGTGGTTCAACAGCATATCTTCCCGGGCGTGCATGTCGGCTACATCCAGATTGCCATCGTCGGTTTCGAGCCGGGGATTCGGAAATCTCTTCACCATCTGCTGCAGCTGTTCCTGCTGAAGCTGCGGATCGGAAATCATATTGCCGGGTTTTGCGCCAGCCAATTGGCTCCACTTATTTGTGGGGCCATCCTGCCGGGCAAGTTCCATATTGATCAGCTTGCCGATGCCGAATGCGAGGACGAATACAACGGCCAGCGACGCGCCCATGACGACGAGGAACAGAGCTGTGTCGCGGACGTTGGCGTCCGTGGTCTCGTAGCCAGGGCCTCGCTCATCTTGCTTGTTCGATTTATGGGGATCATGCGTGGGCATGTTCAGACTCCAGAATTCCAGGCAGATGCGGATCGTTCAACGGCACCAGGCCGCGAGTGCGCAAGGTGGTGAAGAAGTAGACCAGCCAGAGAGCCGTCATGGCAGCAGGCACAAAAATGTATTGCAGCATGCCGAAGGTGAAATGGAGGTTGCGGCGCTCGTCGGCAAAGGTTGGCGCAATCAGCCACCAGGTATCCCAAAAGCGGGCGAAGAGCATGATGCAGCAGACCGTCGCCAGCTTCCTCTTATTGCGCTTGATTTCGCGCGAGAGCAGGAGGAAGAAGGGCAGTACCCAGTGGAAAACAAAGTCCAGGCCCGCAACCGGTCCCCACCCGCCGGTAATGCGATCCATGTACCAGCGGATTTCCAGCGGGAGATTGCCCGACCAGATGATGAGGTACTGGGAGAACGCGATGTAAATGTTCAGCATGACGAAGGCGAAGCAGAGGCTGCCGAGGTCATGCTGTTCGGTGACGCGCAGGATGGAGTGGATCGGCTCATACTGCGACAGCGCGAGCGTGACCAGAACCACGAGCGCCAGCGCGGCGTATCCCTGGGACACGAGAAAAAGGAAACCGTACATCGAGGAGAACCAGGTTGGGTCGAGCGACATGACCCAGTCCACGCACATGCCGGTTAGGACAAGCGAGTAGATGACGAGGCCGGCGCCGCTGAGATTTTCAAACCGCTTCTGCCAGAACCAGTTGCCGTGGTGCGTATCGGAGTCGCGCTGCAGCGACCACTTGTTCAGGAAGTAGGTGAAGATGGCAAAGATGATGAAGTAGACGATGCCGCGCGTCCAGAAACCGGTAAAGCCGTAAAGGTGCAGGTAGGGCCGCTTGTAGGCGATGGCGTGGGCCTGCATTGCATCAATGACGCCGGCATGAAGTGCCGCCTTGGGATCGGTGATGCGCGCCCAGATGTAGAGACGCTTGGCGAAAAATGCAATCGGCAAAAACATGAGGAAGAGCAGCGGCAGGGTGCGGCTCATCGCTTCCAGTGGACGGCGAATCAGCAGGCCCCACTTGCCGCCGGTGGTCCACTGCAACATAAGAATTGCGAGTCCGCCGATGCAGAAGCTGAGGCAGATCATCAGGCCCATGAGCCAGCCGCGCAGGACGTAGTCGAAGCTGTGGCTGATGAGCAGATCGATGACCGCGAGCACCGCAAAGACCGCAGTGGCGACGATCGCCCGGCTGCGCCAGCGAAGTACCGCGGCGGGCGCGCTCAGGTCCGCGGGCAAACGATTTTCGTGATATCCCAAATCCATACCAGGTCCCATTCCAGATTCCATGCTTATCCGTTCCGCCCCATACTGATACCCATTCCGCCTACTTGCTTCCCCTGGCCGCGCTTCGTTTGCCGGCAACGCCGTGGTTCGAAGCTTCCGGCCCCTTCGGCTGGTTCGCGCCCGGCTTATTCGCCGCAGCGGGGACCATATCTCCAGCGCTGGGAACGTTGGTCAACTCCGGCAATGTCCATCCCTGCGGGAAGTTCGGCGCATAGCCCATCTGCTGGGAGACTTCGGCCAGCGTCTGCACGTTGGTTCCGGCAGGAACATCCTGCAGCGTAGCGTGCTGGCCGAGTTGCAGCGCCCGGATGTAAGCCGCGATGGCCCAGCGGTCCTGCGTGTTGATCTGCGCCGCATAATCCGGCATGGCGCCATACCCGTGACTGATCACATCAAAATAATGGCCCAGCGGCTCCTTGAGAATGCGCGCTTCCAGCAGGTCGCCGGCAGGCTTATAGCCGCGCTCGACGATCATGCCGCGCCCATTGCCGACTCGGGAGTGGCAGGGGGTGCAGTAGATGTTGAACTGCTCCTGGCCGCGCAGAAGCACGCTCATGTTCACCGGGAAGGGCATCTTATCCTGGACCACGTTGGCGATCACGCCGGTATGGAAATAGTCGTCGGCATTCTGCTCGCCGCGAGCCACTGTTCCCTCCACCTGTGGACGGACGGAGCGGCCATTGGCGAAGAAGTGGCTTCCACGCTGGGGAACCATTTTGGGCTCGTCCTGCATGTCCTGCCGGCAACCGGCGGCCACAATCATCAGGGCCACGGCAGCGGTCGCGAGCGTCCAGCGAAAAATCGAATTTGAGGAATACATAGGCATGGCTTTAGTGCTCCACCTCGACAACGGAGACGGGACCGAACGATTCCAACAGCGAGCGCGACTCCGCGATTGCGAATTTGGGATCGTCCGCCTCCAGGCAGAGAAAGAATTTGTCAGAGCTTGCGCCATTGCGAAAATTGGGCGCATTGAAAACTGGATGGTAAGGCGCAGGCAGTCGATTCAGCGCCAGCATTCCAAAGCCGGCGGAGAGTCCCGCCCACAGGATGGTCCACTCGTAGGCTGGAATGATGAACGCCACCCAGGAAAACTTGCCGCGCCCGGCAACGTTGATCGGGTACGCCCAGACGGAGATCCAGGTCTCAAGCAGGAACATGGCCAGGCCGCCCAGTATGCCTCCCAGGAGACATACCCTGGAGACCGCCCGCTCCTTGTGCTCATCGAAACCGATAGCCTCGGCGGCTTCCTCAACGGGGTAAGGCGTGTAGCAGTCCATGCGCCGATAGCCTGCGTCATGGGAGGCCTTGGCCGCGATGACGAGTTCGCTCGGCGTATTGAATTCAGCAAGCAGGCCGTAAATTCCTTCGCGCACCGGCATTATGTGGTTACCTCCGGTTTCTTGCCA
This sequence comes from Acidobacteriota bacterium, assembly GCA_041690775.1. GTDB lineage: Bacteria > Acidobacteriota > Terriglobia > Terriglobales > Acidobacteriaceae > JAKAAZ01. The sequence goes on from JBEPVW010000006.1 coordinate 36,607, forward strand.
TCGATCTCAGACCCCGGCAGCAACTGGCGAATTTCCGACATCGGGATCATCGGCAGCAGGCGGATGAACAGGAAGAACAGGAACGTAAACAGTCCCAGTGTGCCGACGAAGGTCATGTAATCCCAACGGGTGGCCCGATAGGTGCCCCACGAGGATGGCAGATAGTCGCGGGTGAGACTGGTGACGACGATTACGAACCGTTCAAACCACATGCCGGTGTTGACGATGATCGAGAGAATGAACAGGTACGCGACATTCTGCCGCAGCCGCCGCGACCACAGCGTGGAGAGCGGGATCAGGATGTTGCAGAAGATGAGCACGATGTAGGACCAGCCCATGGGACCGAAGATGCGGTTCCAGGCCATAAAGAATTCCCACTTGTCGGCCGAGTACCAGGCGTAGGCGATGTCCGTCATGTAGCCGTAGGCCACAATGAAGCCTGTCGCCAGCATGACCTTGCCGCAGTTATCGAGGTGCCGGATGGTGATGAGGTCTTCCAGGTGATAGAACTTGCGGATCGGAATCGCCAGGGTCAGCACCATGGCGAAGCCGGAGTAAATGGCGCCCGCGACGAAGTACGGCGGGAAGATCGTGGTATGCCAGCCCGGCATGATGGCGACCGCAAAGTCGAAGCTGATGACGGTATGGACGGAGAGAACCAGCGGGGTGGCGAGGCCGGCCAGCAGGATCGATGCGCTTTCATAGCGCATCCAGTGGCGGGTGGAACCGCGCCAGCCAAGCGCCATCTGGCCGTAAATGAAGCGGCCGAATTTCGATTTGGCGCGATCGCGCAGGGTGGCCAGATCCGGAATCATCCCGACGTACCAGAACACTACCGAAATCGTGGCATAAGTCGAGACCGCGAACACGTCCCACATCAGCGGAGAACGGAACTGCGGCCAGTAGTTCATGGTGTTGGGATACGGGAAGAGCCAGTAGATGGCCAGCCACGGGCGGCCTGTGTGGATGACCGGGAACATTGCCGCGCATATAACCGCGAACAGCGTCATCGCTTCCGCAAACCGGTTGATGGAGTTGCGCCATGTCTGCTTGAAGAGCAGCAGGATGGCTGAGATCAACGTTCCGGCGTGGCCGATTCCGATCCACCATACGAAGTTAACAATGGCGAATCCCCACGCAACCGGCATAGTGATGGCCCAGATACCGGTGCCCTTGAGGAACAGCCAAGTGACCGCGACCATCAGCATCACAGCGACACCGCCGGCGAGTGTGAAGCCAAAGAACCAGCCCAGCGGCGTGTGCGGAGTGAGCACAATGCGCGACAGCTTTTCAGTGATAGAGCGGAACGTATGCCCCGGGGCAATGACGCGCTGCTCTCCCGTTACCGGGTCGATCATCGGATCTTGGTGCTTCGGGTCTGGAGGCAAAATATCTTTGGTGGCCATGCTTAAATGCGACCTCTTCAGTTCGCCGAGGTTCCCCTCACTGCGTCAGGCTTCAATCATCCGTAAGAGCAAGTTGCGTAATCAGGCGTTTTCCATCAACTCCGGGTTAGGATTGACCACCCCGGCGATGTAGGACGTCCGTGGACGCGTGTTGAGATCGGCAAGGACGGTGTAGTTCCGTTCCTGCGCCTTGATCTTCGACACGCGGCTGTTTTTGTCATTGATATTGCCGAACGTGATGGCCTGGGTCGGGCATGCCTGCTGGCAGGCCGTGACGATTTCGCCATCCTGAACGGCGCGGTTTTCCTTGTCCGCCCGAATCTTCACCGCGCTGATCCGCTGTACGCAATAGGTACATTTTTCCATGACGCCGCGACTGCGGACGGTCACATCCGGATTGCGCATCAACTTATAGGACTCTGTCGTGTAATCCGAAAACAACAGCCAGTTGAAGCGGCGCACCTTATACGGGCAGTTGTTGGAGCAGTACCGCGTGCCCACGCAGCGGTTGTAAATCATCGCGTTCAGGCCTTCCGGCGTATGCACGGTGGCGCCGACCGGGCATACCTGCTCGCACGGGGCGTTTTCGCACTGCTGGCAGGTCATCGGCTGGAAGTAAGCCTTGGGCTTATCGAGGTCGCCCTCGAAATAGGTGTCGATGCGGATCCACTGCATGTCGCGGCCCACCTGCACCTGGTGTTTGCCGACGACGGCAATGTTATTTTCCGCATAACAGGCGACTACGCAGGCGTTGCAGCCGACACAGGAGTTGAGATCGATCGAAAGTGCCCACTGATAGCCCTTGCTGTAATCCCATTCGGGGAACAAGGTCGTGCTCCTGGGGGGCGCGGTTTCATCTTCGAGGTCGGTGGCAAAGCCCGGGTTCTGCTTATACTCCGCCAGCGTAGCGACGCGGATGATGCCGCGCTGTTCAGCTTCGCGACCTTCCAATGAATGCGGGGCTGTATCGGGCTTCGCTTCCTCCGCCTCTTCCTCGAACCCGTATTTCCGCGCGAACAGGTCGCGGTGGTCGATGTAATGGCTTTTGGTGGAGGCGCACGCGTAGCTTTCGCCGGTCTTTTTGACAGTCACGCCGGAGATGAACAGCGGTGAGTCGGCCAGGCGGATGGGATAGGCATCGAAGCCGGGGCCAGTACCGACGCGTCCGGAATTGCGGCGGCCATAACCCAGGTGGATGGTGATGCTCTGGTCCGGGTGCCCGTACATGACCATGGCCGAAGCCTTGATCTTGCGACCCTGATAACCGATTTCAATGACATCGCTCTCGACGAGGTTCAGTTTGGCCAGCGTCTGGATACTCATCAGCGCGGCATTGTCCCAGGAGAGATTTGTCAGCGGCTTGGGCAGCTCCTGCATCCAGCCGAGATTGGCGTAGCGGCCGTCGTAGATGGTGGGATCGGGGCGGAAGATGACTTCCATCGCCGATGGATCGGGCACAGCAACTGAGGCGAGCGCGGTGCTTTTTGCCGACATCGTCCTGGGAGCGAAGGCGGTGTTGGCGATCCAGCCATCGTGCAGTGCCTTGCGCCACTGCGGGTCGAGGCCGTTGTGGATGTCGCCGTTCTGGTCGACGCTCTTGCCGCCGAGGACCGAGTTCCAGGTCTGCTGGACGGCGGCGTTGGGGGACATATCTGGGTCGGCCAGCATCATCTGGACGATGTTATGCGCGGATTTGCCGCCATAGAGCGGATTGATCATCGGCTGGACGACGCTGACCGTGCCATCGTAGGCGCGGACATCCGACCATGTTTCGAGGTAGTGCGTGCCGTTGATGTGCCAGTCGGCAATCGATCCGGTCTCATCGACATAGAGGCCGAGGTGCGCGACGGTCTTGGCATGGCCCATGGCTTTTTCAAAGCTCAGGTCCGCCGGTGCATCATAGACGGGATTGGTGTCGAGGATGACCAGCCAGTCGACTTTGCCTGCATTCAGATCGCCGATCAACTGCTTCATTTCATCGATCTGGACGGTCGGCATGGGGTTCACCGTTTCCGTGTAGACAACCGTCTTGCCGACGTTGCCGAGTGCCTGGTTGATGGCGATGGCGGCCAGATGGACGCCGGTGCCCGCCTGCTCTCCGGGGATGACGACGCATTTTCCGGCGTTCGTCTTGAGGTCCTTCGCGACGGCGTTCAAGTAAGCGGTCTGCTCTTCGGTCCACGCCGCGCCTGACGGAGCCGAACCGGCGCCGAGGGCCGCAGCGATGGCAGCGGCGAAGCCTTCCATCTGACTGGCGCGCATCCGCAGGCGATGTTCGGCTTTGAAGCCGGTGGTGGAAGGGGTGCTTTCGACCGAGTAGAGACGGTTCATCTCTACACCGGGGTTCATCGAACGGCGCGTCGCGTAGTCGGCTGCCAGCTTCAAAAATCCCGGGTACCAGAGGCCGGAGAGGAAGTCCGCATCGAGCGAAAGGATGACATCGGCCTGATCGAGCCTGTACTGCGCATCGACGTAGTCGCCAAACGCCTGCTTCGAGGCGCGGCGGGCGGAGTCGCGATTGACGGGCTCGTACTGAATCCATTTCGCGTTTGGATATTTTGCGCTTGCTGCCTTCCACTGGGCGGCAAGGGTGGGAGAAACCACCGTGGAGCTGAGGAAGTAGAGGCCCTGTCCGCCGCCGGAGCTTTTGTCACGGAGCATGGCGGTAAAGTCCGCCACGAAGTTGACGTAGTCTCGGGTATCGCCGCGATAGAGCACGCGCTGCGACCGGTCCGGATCGTACATGCCCAGCAGGGTGCCCTGGGTGTAGGCGTCGGTGGTGCCGCGATTCATGGGATGTTCCGGATTGCCCTCAATCTTGATGGGGCGATACGCTTCGCTCTTGACCAGCAGCGGCACTGCGCCCATGGGGAACGGATGGGCGGTCGCGAAATAGACGGGCTTGCCTAGGACCAGATCTTCGGGCTGTTTGACGTAGGGATAAATCGGCTCGTCGGGCTGCTTGGTGCATCCGGTAAGGCCGGCGAGAGCGATCGAAGCGCCCATGAGCTTCATGAAGCCGCGGCGGGAAACAGAGTCAACCCATTCCGAGGCGTGCTGCGGAAATTCGCGCCGCAATGCATCCTGAAAGTCCGGCGTGTCGGCCAGCTCATCGACGGTCTGCCAGTAGCGTTTGCCCGTCATGCCTGCGAGACGGGCCTGTGCGGTCTCAATCAACTGAGCCGTCTTCGATACAGCTTTGGGCGATGTATCTTTTCGATCGCCCGTTACGGTCTCGTGTTCGTTTTCCATCTTCGAATCTTGACCTTTACGGTTGTCTATCATTCGCTTGCCAGCATTGATTTCCGCGGAATTTGCATTGCGACCGGTTGCAGATTGCGGTTCATCGGTGACAGGTGTCGCAACTGGTCAGCTGACGCGGCGGACGAATGTGGTATTGCACCAGCAGATATTTTCCGAGATCTCTCTGGTCGGTGAATTTTACGTAGTGCTGATTGATCGGAACCTGAGCGTGGATTGATCCTTCGCCGGAGGAGGACCAGATTTTCATATCATTGAACCGCGGCGACTGGGGGCCATTCGGCATGTCGAGGGCAGCGAGCTCGGCGCCCTCATTGTCCGGATCGTGGGTGGTGCAATTGACCAGTTGCGCCGTGGGAGTTCCTGGAGTGGTGGCCGAATTGGCGCACCAGACGGGATGCAGCGTGGACGGGCCCTTCCAGGCCATCTGATAAATCTGCGAAGTGGGGCGAAGGTTTTCCGCCGGGTTGCGATGGCAGTTGAGGCACCACTCCATCTGCAACGTGCTGGCCTGGTAGGTAAGCGGCATGTTGTCGATGCGGCCATGACAACTGGAGCAACCGATGCCCTTGTTCACGTGTATGGAGTGATTGAAATAAACGTAATCCGGCAGATCGTGGACCTTGGTCCAGACGATGGACTGGTTGGTCGCCCAACTGTTGCGGACTGGAGCCAGCAGTTCGGCATTGGTCCAGATTTGCGCATGGCAGTTCATGCAGGTCTTTGTCGGAGGGATTCCCGCATAGCTGGATTTTTCGACGGAGGTATGGCAGTACTGGCATTGCAGACCCAAACCCTGCACGTGATGTTTGTGGCTGAAGGGGACCGGTTGCGGAGCGCGCTGGCCCTGGCGGGTGACCCATGGGGAGCGTTGCAGGTAGTTCAGTGTAACGCCCAACCCTATCAAAATTACTCCATATAGGACCAGGCTGAAGCGGGTCAGGGAATTCGAACTGCGATCAAAAATCTGCGCCATTTTTAAATAACTTCCCTACTGGATTGCGCGGCACAAAGCCGTTTATGGATGATCGAACAGGTCAGACTGAAAAGATGGTGTGCGTTTTGAGAACGAAAAATTCAAATTAACTGTGAAACGAAAGTATAGAGCAATACCCATGGAATCCGTCAACTTTGCGCGCAACGCGTTCGATTAATTTTGCATCCTGCGGAAAGAAATTTCGCGCGTAAAGATGGTTGCATCGCGAGAACCAGCGTGCCGCGAACGCGCGACCACAACGGATTGCGCTTTCCTGCGGACGTGCCAAATTGAAACGCTGCGTGGATCGTGTTGCATTTTAAGAAGCCAACGGCAAAACAATTCCAGGTTGAGAGATTTTCGATTTTGCCGGTACATCGCGCATCCGCAAAGCGTGAAGCCAAGCCGCCGCAGACTATAGACTGAAGGCAATGGCTGGAACTCCTCGTAAAGTTCGTTACGATCACGCGCGCGCGTGCCAGGAATTGTCGGCGGCCGATGCACGCATGAAGAAACTGATGGAGCGGGCCGGCCCTTTCGCCCTGCGTTTGAAGCCGACGCATTCTACCTTTGAAGCCTTGCTGGAGTCGATTGTGTATCAGCAGCTGCACGGCAGGGCGGCGAAGACGATCCATGGCCGCGTCCTCGAACTATTTCCCGATGGAATCGCCACGGCGGCGGGCGTTGCCGGCCTTGGCGACGATGTGTTTCGCGCCGCTGGACTTTCCGCCAACAAACTGGCCGCGGCGCGCGACCTCGCGGAGAAAAGCCTGTCCGGAATCGTACCGACTCTCGCCGTGCTGCATCGAATGCCGGATGATGAAGTTTGCGCGCGACTGACGGCGGTGCGGGGAATTGGAATCTGGACGGCGCAGATGCTTTTGATTTTTCGCATGGGACGCCCGAATGTGCTGCCGCTCTCCGACTACGGCGTGCGCAAGGGGTTCGCGCTCACCATCGGCAAGCTGCGCCCCGGTGCGCCGGTCACGCTTGCCGACCTGCCGGACGCCGCCACCATGGAACGGCGAGCAAAGCGCTGGGAGCCGTGGCACTCGGTGGCGAGCTGGTATCTGTGGCGCGCGTGCGATCTGGCAATAGACCCGGTGAGCACACGTCTGCCGAGACAGCCATGAGCGATATCCATCAAGCCATGACCGCTCCACAGCGATTCGTCTGCGTCCATGGCCACTTCTATCAACCTCCCCGCGAAAATGCCTGGCTGGAGGCGATTGAGGTACAGGACTCCGCGGCTCCGTATCACGACTGGAACGCGCGCATCAACCATGAGTGTTATGCGGCGAACGGCAGCTCGCGAATCTTAGACAGCCAGAACAAGATTGTGCGGATCGTGAACAATTACTCCCGCATGAGTTTCAACTTTGGACCGACGCTGCTGGCGTGGATGGAGAAGTGCGCGCCGCTCAGTTACCGCAGAGTGTTGGATGCGGACCGCGCCAGCCGGGAGCGATTCGGCGGACATGGCAGTGCGATCGCGCAGGTCTACAACCACGTGATTCTTCCGCTGGCGGAGACGCGCGACCGCGTCGTGCAAATCCGCTGGGGCATCGCCGATTTCGAATATCGCTTTGGGCGCAGGCCAGAAGGCATGTGGCTGGCGGAGACAGCGGCCGATTTGGAGACGCTCGACCTGCTGGCGCAACATGGAATTCTCTTTACGATCCTTGCGCCGCACCAGTGCGCCCGGGTTCGTGCGATTTCAACCGAGAGCGATCCTGAAGCTCCTGCGTGGCACGACACATCGCACGCGGATGTAGACACAACGCAGCCGTATCTGGTCCGTACACGCGAAGGACGCAGCATCGCCGTATTTTTTTACGACGGGCCGACCTCTCGCGCCATTGCTTTTGAAGGCCTGCTGGACAACGGCGGAGATATGGCTCGGCGGCTGCTTCGCGGATATCGCGCGAACGGCCGCGCTGGTCAACTGGCCCACATTGCAACGGATGGCGAGAGTTATGGCCACCACCATCGGCACGGGGATATGGCGCTGGCCTACGCGTTCCGATGGATTGAGGAAAACAGTAACGTCAAACTGACAAATTACGGGCAGTTCCTTGCGGACTTTCCGCCGACTTATGAAGCGGAGATTTTTGAGAATACTTCCTGGAGTTGCTCGCATGGCACTGAGCGTTGGCGCGCCGACTGCGGCTGCGGCAACGTCAACGCTCCGGGCTGGAACCAGCAGTGGCGGGCTCCGCTGCGGGCGGCGCTCGATTGGCTGCGGGATGGCGTGAGACCCCTGTGGACACAAGCTGCGAGGCCGCTCTTCAACGATCCAGAGGCGGCACGCGATGGCTATATTCATGTACTGCTGGATCGCACTTCAACTGCCCAGCAGAATTTTTTCGATACATACGCGCCGCATATTACGACTGCTGCGGAACGAATAAAAATCCTGAAGTTGATGGAGCTGGAGCGGCACATTCAACTGATGTACACAAGTTGCGGATGGTTTTTCGACGATCTTGCCGGAATCGAAACGGTGCAGATCATTTCCTATGCCGGACGCGTGCTGCAGCTTGCAGCTGAGCTATTTGGAAGCGCGGGGGAAGCGCTCGAACCGGATTTTCTCGTTCGCCTTGCAGAGGCCCGCAGCAACACGCCGGGACAGGCAAACGGCGCGGACATCTATCGAAAACGCGTGGCTCCGCAGATGGCCGGACTGGAGCAGGTGGGAGCGCGGTATGCGGTCACTTCACTCTTTGAGGCGCAACCGGAAAAAACGACTCGATACTGCTATGACGTTCGGCGCGAGTCGGGTGAGATCCTAACCTCCGGCAGGGGCCGCTTCGCCTATGGGCAGGCCGAAATATGTTCGCAGGTCACGTTGGAATGTGCAGAGGTGGACTTCGCGGTGCTGCATCTGGGTGATCAAAACATTTCCGCGGCGGTGCGGCGAACGGATAAGGCAAACGGAAACAGCTTTCAGAATTTTGCAACGGAGATTCGAGAGGCCGTCAGCCAGGCCGATCTTCCGGAAGCCATGCGCCTTTTTGTCCGCGACTTCGGCTCGGGCGGCTATTCGCTGAGTTCGCTGTTTCGCGACGACCAAAGACGCATCCTGCAAATCCTGCTCGATTCCACACTGGCCGAGATGGAAAGCACGTTGCGGACGATTTATGAAGACCATATTTCGCTGCTTCGCTATTTAAGCTTGACCGGAATGCCAAAGCCACAGGCGCTGATGCTGGCGGCGCAGTTCAGCCTGAATGCGGACCTGCGCCGAGCGTTGGCCGGCGATCCTTTCGATGCGCCGCGCATGCGGGCGCTGCTGGCCCAGGCGCGGGCCGACGAGATTGCGCTCGATTCCGTTTCGCTGGCATATCTCGCCAGCCAGCGAATGCTGCGCGCCATGCAGGAATTTGAACGGCAGGTTGAGACAAAAGCTCTGGACGCGGCTGTTGAGATTCTCGATGTGCTGCGTGAATTGCCGTTTGAGGTAGATTTCTGGGAGACGCAGAATTGCTGGTACAGGATTTTGCAGGAGAAGTCCTCCGCGGCCGACTTACGCTGCAGCGAGCGGTTCCAGGAACTGGGAACGAAACTGGATATCGAAGTGGATCAGTTGACTGTGGACAATTGAACGTCCACTCCCTGCGTTAGCTGCGCCAGCGCAGAGTCACAGGGCCAGTCAGAGGATGCTCGAATCGTCCGCCATTTGCGGCCATTTGCAGCCGGGCCTGCTTCAACGCGAAGTACCATTTTGCCGGCTGATCGGCGTCGTCGATCAGCATCAGCGATGGGTTGAACCGCAGGCCCTGCGCCTGCTGAATCATGGTCTGGCGGTCCTGTTCGACGAATCGCTGGCCGAAGGCTTTGGTGATGGCCGCCACGAATGGCACGTGGTAGAAAACATTCCACGCCGCGTAGACATCGATGCGGCTTGTGGTCGGCGTAATCGGCGTAACGGTAGTCAGGCTGGAAAACCATTTATCTCCGCAGCGAATGGTTTCATAGCGCCGGTTGGGCAAAACGAAATCAATGGTGGTCGTCACCGGCTGGCCATAGACGCCCAACAATTTGTACGGAGCACTGTTCGCCGAGGGTGCATGTGCGGTCATGCGAAAGCCTTGCGGAATGGGCTCAAACTGCTTTTCCTTGACATGGATGCTGGCACCGCTGCGCCACCACCAGGACTGATGCACGAAGGGGCCGTGCGCCGGGTCCATCAAGCCGATGATCCCGTGATCGACGTTGCAGGGCAGGTCCGCCACAAGATGCGCGGACCGAAAGCGCGACCCGAATTTCGGCAGCTCCGGCACGGCTGGAAGTGCGGCGAGATCTTCCGCGCGCACGCGTCCGGAGCCGGGAGAAGGCATGTAGACCCAGGCGTAACCGTCCTGCTCCACACAGGGGAACGCGGTGGCGTAGATGCGGGTGCAGTCCAGCGTGTCTTCCGGTGTGAGCGAGGGAATCTCTTTGCACTGACCCGTGACGGGTTCAAACTTCCAGCCGTGATATTTGCAGGTGACGCCGGAGGCATCGAGCGTTCCGCAGGAGAGCGGAATGCCGCGATGGGGGCAGCTGTCGCGCATCGCGAACAGTTCATTTTTCTGCGTGCGGCCCAGCAGCAGCGGGATGCCCAACAGCATGACTGTCGCCGTCTGGTTTCGATGCAGCCGCTGGCTGCGCATCGCCGGATACCAGTCGTCATAGATCAACGTGGCCGCGGGCGATGCGGGTGCGTTCGTGGATGTCCCGGCTTCGACAGGATTCGCCAAGAATATTTCCCTCAAAACAAATGCTGCAATCCACTATAACGAGTCGGCGATGCCACGAGAGGATAGTTCGATGGGCTCCATACTAGAAATCGCTTCTTACATGCACTGTCATTCCGAGCGGAGCGCAGCGAAGTCGAGGGACCTTGCGGTTTGCCGACACAACGCGAGGTCCTTCGCGTCGCTCAGGATGACAATTTTCAGTTCGACATAACACTCTAAGCGATCCACTTCACTTCACCGCGCGAATCAATTTTCCATCGCGCAGTAAAAACTTTTCTCCGCGCCACAGGATGTGGTCGTCGGCAAAGCTCCAGAACCAGATGCCAAGCGCAACGATGTCCCGCAACGGCAATAGCCACAGATCGCGTAGAGTTCCCCGGTCCCCCAGCACGGCTACGCCGACGGAAAGCGCGAACGCAACGCGGACGCAGACCATGACGCTGAGCAAGGCGATGCTGTCGAGCGAGGCGGCGGAGGCGATGAGATTCACCAACGCCCACGGCAGGCCGAACGTGATCAGCAGGCCGAAGTACCCGAACGGGCGCGAATCGCGTACTCCGCGCGCCCAGCGCAACTGGTGGACGATAAATTGAGTAAAGCTGTAGGCGGCAATGGAGGTTTCCGCCACTTCGCGGCCCAGCTCCACGCGATACCCGGCCTGAACGATGCGAGCGCCAATTTCATAGTCGTCCGCAAGCTGATCGACCAGTGGAGCAAGACCGCCGATGGCGTCGAGCGCCTCGCGCGTAACGGCGAGTGTGGAACCCAGTCCAAAGCGGAGGCCTTTTTCCAGCCAGCGCGCGGTCAGGACGCCGGGCATGAAGTCCGTCGAGATGCCCAGCGCCTCCAGACGCGAACCCAGGGATCCGTGAGCGCGTCCGCGATAGAGCGCCGTGACCATTCCCACCGCCTTTGTCTTGCCGGGGATGGCGAAGGCGGGCATGGTGTGGCGAAGATAGCGCGGCGAAACGCGGATGTCGCTGTCGTTGATGAGCAGATGGTCATACTGCGCGTGCGGCACCATCTGGACCAGGTTGCTGACCTTGCCATTTGTGCCGAGAACCTGGGGACAAACGATGATCCGAATAGCTTGCTGCGGAAATTCCCCCTGCAATTTTTCAATGGCCGGGACTGCGGGATCTTCCATGTTGTGCACGCCGAAGAGAATTTCGTATGCGCCAGGGTAGTCCTGCGCGCAGTGGCTGGCGAAGGCGGCGTACATCTCCGGGTCCAGGCCTTTCACGGGTTTCAGAATGCTGACTGGCGGATAGAACGCGGGGAGAGCGATGCGGGATCGACGAGTGTAGGCACGCACGGCGCGGAAGACGAGCAACGAGTACGCCAGCGCCGCGAGAGTCAGCAGCGTGAAGAAGAGAGCGATCAATTGCGCCGCAAGCGATACGGTATGCATTGGGATCAAGGGAACTGCGATCTAGGATAAACTGCTTGACGGATACCACAAGAGGCACAGCCATGTCCGAGGATCCGACTTCTTGGTATTGTTGGTGGGCACCTTTAAAAGGCTTAGGGGCTCGCGATCTCTGGCGTCACATCATGCCGCAAAATCTGACGCCCAGTCAGAAGCAGCGGCGGTATTGGATTTGGGCGTTGATATTGCTGGTGTATGTGCCCTTGGCGATCTACATCTGGGTCATATTCAATCGAGCGCTCGGTACCCGGTGATGCCACAAATTCCAACCGCTAGTCAGAAGCAGCGGCTGTTCTGGATTTCTACAGTGATATTGCTGGGCTGTGTGCCCTTCGCACTCTACACCTGGGTCGTATTCAATCTCGGGCGCTCCAACGGTGAGCGTTCGCGCAAAACTCATTCATAACGCAATGCGTCGATAGGATCAAGATTCGCTGCTTTCCACGCCGGATAGATGCCGAAGATGAGTCCGATCGCGCAGGAGACGCTGAACCCCGTGATGGCCCAGAAGGTGGAGACGAAAGCGGGAATGCTTGGCACCGCGAGTCGTATCGCCAAAGTGAGCAGACCGCCGACGATTACGCCGATGACGCCGCCAACCGCGCAGAGAGTAATCGCCTCAATGGTGAACTGGAGCAGGATGTTGCGCTTGGTCGCGCCGATGGCTTTGCGCACGCCGATTTCGCGGGTCCGCTCCGTAACCGAAACCAGCATGATGTTCATGACGCCGACTCCGCCGACCATGAGGCCGACGCTGGCCACGCCGATCATGAAGATGAAAATGCCTCCGGTAAGCTGATTCCACAGGCGCGTGATCGCGTCGGGCGAGAAGATGGCGAAATTGTCCGGCTGGTTGAAGAGCTGCTTTCGCTGGATGCGCAATGTCTGTTCGATTTCGTCGTAGACGGCGGTTTTGTTCTTCGGGTCATCGAATTTGACGCTGATCCAGTAGTCCTTGATCTCCGGATGGATTTTGTGGAATGTCCCGATGGGAAAATAGGCGGCGTTGTCCTCGCGATTTTTGCCGCCGCCGCCGAAAGGCGTCTTGCGTTTTTCCATGACGCCGATAACCGTGAACTCATCGCCGCCAATTTCCACTTCCTTGCCCAGCGGGTCTTCTCCGCGGAACAGCTCATCGGCAGTATCGTGGCCAAGGATCACCACGTCGGAATGCTGGTCCTGCTCATATTTCGAAAAGAAACGGCCCACGGGAATATCTACGCTGTCTATCTCCGGCTCGGTGACCGTGTCCCCTTCGAGGATGGTGTGCTGGATCTTGCGGTTCTTATACTTTACAGAGACGTTGCCTACTCCCAGCTCAAAATTCTGATACTGCAACTGCGGAGAAACGGCCACCACATGCGGCAGCTTCGCCAGCGCTTCCGCATTTTCCATGGTCAGCTGTTTGCGGGCCAGCATTTCCGCCGTTGGGCGCGTGGCGATCACCTGAAAACGAAAGATCCAGTAGACATTGGTGCCGAATGACGACACCAGGTTCTCGATGTTCCGGTTCAGTCCGTTGATAACCGAAGAGAGCGTAATGACGGTCGCGACGCCGATCACGATGCCGAGGATCGTCAGGCCGGAGCGCATTTTGTTGGCGCGCAGGGTTTCCAGCGCCATGTGGGCGGACTCGCGGGATTTACCTGCGGCCATCGCAACCCCTCACAGTTCCGACCGCAGTGCCACGATCGGGTCAAGCATTGCCGCCTTGCGCGCCGGATACACGCCGAAGAAAACGCCGACCGCAGTGGCCATGAACAAACCGGCGAGGACCGACCAGATCGCGATCGTCGTCGGAAATCCGATGATTAGAGTGATCAATTTAGCGACAGAAATCCCGCCGATCACGCCGATGATTCCCCCCACCAGCGCCATGGATGCGGACTCGATCAGGAACTGCATCATCACATCCCCGCGGCGCGCGCCGAGAGCTTTGCGAATTCCGATTTCGCGCGTCCGCTCCGTCACAGAGACGAGCATGATGTTCATGATGACGATGCCGCCGATGACCAGCGATATGGTGGAGATACCAATGGCCACGCCGAAAAAGCTGGAGCTGAAGCTCTTAAACAGGCCGACGAAGCTGGAGTTGGTATCGACGCTGAAGCTGTCGGGTTTGCCTAAAGCGTCGTGCCGGCGCGCGCGGAGGATGGCTCGCACCTGATCCGAGGCATATTCGAGTCTTTCACCGATGGCTCCGCTTTTCCCATAGATCGTGAGCGAATCGTTCGACCCATAGGTGGCCTGATAGGTGGTGATGGGGATGCCGACAAAGTTGTCCTGGCTCTGCCCCAGCGTCTTTCCCTGCCGCTCCACCACGCCGATGACGGTGTACACCACGCCATCGATACGTACTTCCTTGCCGATGGGATCGCCCGGTCCCATGACATTGTCGACGATGTCATAGCCGACGACGGCGACGTGCGCATCGTGCTGCTCCTCGGTGGGCGTGAAGGAGCGGCCCTGGGCAATGTTGAAGTTGTACATCTGCAGCATGTCCGTGGTCCATCCGTCGATGGCGACG
>JBEPVW010000007.1:0-45024 GCA_041690775.1 Acidobacteriota bacterium
CCCAGCAGCAGTACGCCCGCAATCCCAGCGCACCATCGACTGTAAAAAATTCGCAACATAACAAATCTGTCATCCCGACCGAAGCGCAGCGAAGTGGAGGGACCTGCGGGTTTATCCCCTCGTGTCGCGGAAACTTGGGTGCCCCAGGTCTCGTTTTTGAAACCTGTGTTTGTCGCTACTCCTAAATCGGAGCCAGTCCCCGCACCACCACAACTCCAGCAGGCGGCTGAAATAAGAACGAGTCCGGCAATATCGGCGGATTCCCCTGCTCATTCATTAAGCGAAACTCCGTCGTCGCCCCATCGGTTTCTTTCCACTCGATGGCTTCAATCGTTCCGTCGGCAGTCACGGTCAGCTCCACGTCGGACACACGCTGCTCCATGCCGTTGGGAACGCCCCGCAGCCGGTAATCCGTGCTATCTGCCGTAAGCGTCAGATCGTGAAGCTCCTTTTCGATCCGGGCGTGTCCCAGCAAAAAGCGAAGGGGAGAACGAAAGTCCTCCAACTGTTTCGCCGGGTAACGTTCCGCTTGTGCATCGCCGGGGGTGTAGGAGTAGCCATATTTCCCGTCGATCACAAACAGCTTGCCGGCCGGTTGCGTGTAGCTCCACTTCATACGGCCCGGTTTGGCAAGCAGCAGAGTGCCGCTTTCCGCGCGCTTCATTCCCATTCCACGGTAGGTCTCTATGAATTGGACGCTCAGACTATGCAGATGGTTATAGTGCGCATCCACTCGCTTCGCCAATTCCTGCACGGTAGGAGTTGTCGATGCCGTCGCTGCCCAGGCCGGCATCGCGGAACAGAACATGAATCCCGCCCCCAGGAACAAGGCTGGCAGGATACGCTCTGCCAGCCGGAGTGACGGTCGTTTCATTGGAATCGTTGAGCGGATAAAAATTTTGGCGCCCTGGATAATAAATCTGACTGCGATTATGAAATCGGCTGTGTGCAGCTCGTTCCACCCGCTGGATCAGCCTTGATCTCACCGGTCTGGTCCATGCAGAACCCGCGATGGCCGGTCTTGCCCACCGCCTGCGGCACCGCCGTTACCTCAAAGGAGGTGTACACGTCCTGGTTATTCACCGTCACATGGGTGCAATTTGTGATGGTGAACAGATATCCGCTCTTGTATCCGCTGGCCAGGTCGGCGGGAATCAATTGAGCGCCCTGCGGACTTGGCGCACCCGTCTTCGGGTCCCCACCAAGTTGCGGCATGCTACAGGAGAAGCCGTTCCCCGGATAATTTGTCTGATACTGGATTTCCGCGCTGTTTAGCGTACGCAGTTCCTCCATCGCCGCGGTTTCGTTCGCCTGGCTGCGCATGTTCATGTAGTTCGGAATGGCAACGGCCATCAGGATCAAAATGACCGACATGACAATCAGCAGCTCCATCAGCGTAAAACCAGCCTGGAGCCGCCGTTTCCGGCAATTCTTAAGAACGATTCCCATAGATTTCGCACCTGCACATGACGAACGGATACGTACCAACCAGCTATTATTATGTACCTACTGTATCAGCATGCAAGGTGGTCGCGCGTGACCTTCAATCCGTTCAGGTTCCCCAGCATCGCCACAGCGACAGACTCAGGAACGAACAACTGTTGCGCCATGCGCATCAGATCCTCGCTCGTCACCTGGGCGACCCGCTCCAGAATCTCGGGCACCGCATAGAAGCGCTGGAAATACATCTCCTGCCGGGCAAGGTTCGACATCAGAGCGCCGGAACTCTCAAGACTCAGAAGGATGTTTCCTTTCATCTGGTCTTTCGCCCGCTGCAACTCTTCCTCCGGAACCGCCTGCTCCTTCATCCGGCGAAATTCCTCTACCGTCAGGCGAATCACCTGCTCGGCGTTCTGCGCCGACGTTCCCGCATACACGCACAGTGAACCGGTATCGCGGAACGAACTCAGTTCGCTGAAGATGGAATAGGCCAGCCCACGATCTTCCCGCACATTCTGAAACAGCCGTGAACTCATGCCGCCGCCAAGAATTGTATTCAGCAGCCCGGCCGTGTAGCGCTGCTCGTCGTTTACGGCCGGTGCCGGAACGCCGAGACAAATCTGCAGCTGCTCCAGAGATTTCTTCTGTTTGGAAACAATGCGCGCATGCACCTTCGGTTGGTTGAGCAGGGACAGCCCATCCAGCGGCGCGGGCGCGGCAGGCAGATCCCCCAATTTCTCCGCCACCAAAGTGACAAAAGAATCATGGTCCAGATTTCCGGCGGCGGAAAAAATCATGTTCCCGCCCTGAAAACGTCCTCCGTAAAAATCGAAGAGCGTTCCCTGATCGAACTTCCGGACCGTCTCCTTCGTTCCCAGGATTGGCTTGCCCAGCGGATGATCTTTCCAGAAGCTCTGGGTAAAAATCTCATGCACCAGCATGTCCGGATTATCCTCATCCATCTTGATCTCTTCGAGAATCACCTTGCATTCGCGATCGATGTCATCGGGAGCGAAGACGGGATGCATCACCAGATCTGTCAGCACATCGAGTGCCTTCGGCACATGTTCATCCAACACTTTCACGTTGAAGCAGATCGTCTCTTTACTGGTAAAGGCATCGAGATTCCCGCCGATTGCGTCCACCTCGCGCGCGATGTTCTTGGCGGAGCGGGATTTAGTTCCCTTGAAAACCATGTGTTCGACGAAATGAGAGACGCCGTTGATCTCCGGCCGCTCATCCCGCGACCCTGTCTTGACCCACACGCCCATCGACACCGAACGAACGTGCTCCATCCGCTCGGTAAGAATTACCAGGCCATTCGACAATTCGGTACGGCGAATATTGCGCCGCTGCGCGCTGTCCGTGGAGTTGCCGTGTGTGCTGAAGTGCGTAGTATCCTGCATATTGTCCAGAGTATTCATCTATATCTAATTTTTTCACAGTCTGGCCGGGCGTGCGGGAGAGGACCCAAGCCTAGGTCAAACAACCAGTTATCCACATTTGATGCCTATTTTTCCACAATCCGACCAAAAAAGTCTGCCAGATACAGAAATTACATGTGTGCCGCTTTTTGGAATGCCGTTACATCAACTTGAAGACTTTATTGCAAGTATTACATTACCATCCTATAGATCGAAGCAGATCTGGCACGCCCTCTACCGGCAGCGAGTTTCCACAGTAGAGAAAATTGCGACTTTGCCGAAATCGCTGCGTACTCGGCTTATCGACTCGGGCTATGCAATCGGACTGCCGGAGATCGTCCAGACCTTCACATCGAACGATGGCACGGAGCGATATTTGATCGCCTGTTCCGATGGCGAGACCGTCGAGACCGTCTGGATGCCGAACGGCGACGACGGCGAAATGGGCGACGGCTCAGAAGCCGCTGCGGAAGAAGAAAATTTGTCGTCTGTCATCCCGGCCGGAGCGCAGCGGAGTGGAGGGACCTGCGTTCGTCCGGCGCAAAGCAAAATCCTTCCACAGTTTCAGAACGATCAGCCTGTTCACGACCCAAATCGCCGCGCCACCATCTGCGTTTCAAGCCAGGTCGGCTGCGCCGTCAATTGCCAGTTCTGCCTCACCGCAAAGCTGGGAGTGAAACGCAATCTGACGGCGGGCGAAATCGTCGGTCAGGTTGTTGCCGTGTTGAACCGGCATAAAATACGCGTCGGCCAGGACCGTATCAACCTCGTCTTTATGGGGATGGGCGAGCCCTTCCTGAACTACGACAATTTCATGGCCGCCGTGCATCTGCTGGTCGAGGGCGTGGGTATCCCCGAATCGCGAATGACCGTTTCAACCTCCGGCATTCTTCCCGGCATCGAGCGCTTCGCCACCGAAAAGCTGCGGCCCAAGCTGGCGCTCAGCCTGAACGCGCCCAACGACCCCATCCGCGAAAGCATTATGCCGATCACGCGGAAGTGGAACATCGAAGATCTGCTCGCCGCGCTGCGCGCCATCCCACTGCGTCCACGCGAGCGGATGACATTTGAGTACGTACTCCTCGGAGGTGTGAATGACCGGCTCGAACACGCGCGGGAACTGGCGGCATTGTTACGCGGCTCGGGATTGCAAAGCAAGGTGAACCTGATCGTCTGGAATCCCGGCCCCGATATTCCCTACCGAATGCCCGCGCCAGAAGACGTCGCAAAATTCCAGCAGCATCTGATCGCCAATGGAATTCCAGCCTTTTTGCGTCGCCCCCGCGGACGCGATATCTACGCCGCCTGCGGCCAACTGAAACGCACTCAGGAATAGCACGCGCCGCGCAGGAGAAACCTAGGTGCCCCCTGTCTCGCTTCTGAGACATGGGTTCTCTTCACAGCGGAACCTTAGTTGATTCTCACCGAGCCCCACGCCCATGCGCCTCAACAAGAAACATCTCTGCGCCATGCGGGCCGACTGAGGCATGGAATTCATGGCCAAACCTGCCTACATTTTTTTGCCGCCACAGATCGCGGACGGTATGCCCTCCATTGATGCCCAGGCTTGGCCAGCTGGCTGTAATTTCCATCTCCTTGTCGCCACGGTTGAACAGGCCAATGGCTTTCGAGCCATCCTCCATCTCCTTCGCCCACACTTCGGTGTCACCTTGCTTGGAAACAGGAGCCGCCTGCCGGCCCAGTGCATCCTGATCGACCGCGAGAACCTCGGCATTGGTCAGTAGGCTCAACGTAAAAGGATCCAGCTTCGTCATATCGCCGCCGAAGACAAGAGGCGACGCCATCAGGGACCACAGGGTCATATAACTATATTGCTCGTTGTGCGTCAGTGGCGCAGTGGCCAGCTTGCCGTTCCACTGGATTTGCCCGACAAGGATATTGTCCGGGTCGTTCCATCCGCCGGGACCGGCCCATTTCTCGATCCCAGCCTGGCCGAAGCCGTATGTCGTCAGATTTTTCCACAGTACGTCTGCTTCATGGGTCTTCGAATAACCCACATCTCCGTTCGTACGCCATAGGTTGCCGCCTACTTCGCGACCCCATTTCCAGACTTCCCCATTCCCGTACTCACACAGGTTATAAACAAAATCGCGGTCCTGTTTCCGCAGTTCCGATCCCATCAACCCATAGGCCTGCTTCAATCCCTCCACGTCATGGAAGTTCTTGAGGAATTTTTGATACGAACATAGGTCGTACTTCACAAAGTCAAAATCCCAGGCTGCGAATTGGCGGGCGTCCTGCGCTTCATGCTGATAACTGCCCTCGTATCCCCCGCATGTAAGCGGACCGGGCGAGGTATAGATGCCGATTTTGAAACCTTTGTTATGCACATAGCCGGCCAGCGACTTCATATCGGGGAAGTTCCGATTGGACTTCAGATTGCCGTCCGCGTCGCGCGGCGCGCCGCCTATTGCTGGGTCCTTGGATGCTGGGCGGATGTTCCAACCGTCGTCGATATTGATGTAGGAATATCCATAATTCACCAGGCCGCTCGCTGCCATTGCATCCGCTTCCGACCGGACCAGTCCGTCGCTGATTTTGCTATAAACCATGTACCAGGTGCTCCAACCCATCGGCGGAGTCAGCGCAATCGTGTCTCCTACAACAATGCGAAACTGTCTTCGGGTGCTTCCCAGCGAATTGCTGGCGCGGAGCGTGACATCATACTTGCCAGGCGCTTTGATGGCTCCTTGGATAATGCCTGTATGGGCATCAAGTCGAAGTCCCGCCGGTAATCGCTCAGCGGAGAACGTCATGGGACGATTGCCAGTTGCCGGAATTCTGTATAAAAGCGGGTGGCCGGGGTGAACACCAAAAATTGTTGGACCGTTGATTTCTGGCTTCGGAGAGGGCGGCGGCGTCAGGATACCGCGCTCTTGGCCACGGGCTACTGTAGCCAGAATAAAAAGAGTCGAGAGTATCAGCAAAAAAGTGGATCGCTCCGCAAAGCTGGATCGTGTCATGATGAGCTATTTTTGCACATCGAAAACCTGCGGCTGATTTTTACGGAAAGCACCGTGCGGGTCGGTTTGGCGTCAGCCGCTCCGGTAATCAGCTTAAGATGAAAGCGCTGTGGATGCCTTTTCCCTGTAAGCTGCATATCTCATGATGCACTGGCCATTATTTTCGGCTTTCCCGCGCGTAGTCTTCGGCCTCCTTGCGTTCATGTTGATTGTTCGCGCCTGGATGTGTGCTCGCCGCTTCTACAAAAACGATCTTCAGGCTTCCCGGCAACGGCTGGAAACTTCGCAGAGACGTCCGGGATGGATAACTTCTGGAATTTTTACTTTTGCGGTAATCATCGCCTTTCTCGCACTGGGAATAATAACAGCCATCCAAACCTATCGCTGGCGACTTGCAACAAAGGCGGCGCTGCATCAAACAGTCCTTCCGGTGGTCGTTTACATTCCGCACGTATCGCCCGATCAAACCTATACCGTTGTTACAAAGTTCCGCATTCATGGCAGGCCGTATAGCAGCAGCCCAATCCGAATTAGATTCGGCGCGCAAATGGCCTCGTACCATTTGAAGCTTTACTATGACGCAAAAAACCCAGCCATAAACTCATGGGAAAAATTCCAGGTTCCCGGCCAGCGCCAACTGAACCGCGCGATATATGAAGGCATCGGACTTATGCTACTCGGACTTTTATTGGTGGATCGGCTCGAAATTCAATGGATTCGCCGCAGACTGGTGCACGCCGATAGTGCGCGGTTTCCGCCACAAGATAAATCAGGATCTTATGTTTGAAGAAACACGTGGAAACTATCTCCAACCGATGCGGCATCCATCGCGAACGTGATAGATAGGTTCGTGAAGGAGAAGTTACCAGTTAGAAAGTTTGATTACCAAAATGTACAGAAGTAACTCGGATTGCGCATTTATTTGCACAAGATTATTCATCTGCCGTCTATTCCCAACCTTGCTTCTACACAGGCTGGCTGCGCATCACAATTAGTGCCGCAAGCACTGCAAGGTCATGCAATAATCCAGAAACTACTACCCCTCCCTCGGACCTTGCGTTCCACCAACGTTATGGCTTTGGACCCACAATCCGTATCCGCGCGCGAAGTCACGTTGGAGCAGATGCGTGCCTTGCTGGAAGCTTCTCCAATCCCAGCCTCCATTCTGCAATGGGACAAGATTCTCTATATGAATCCTGCCGGCGTTGCGTTGCTCGGCCAGGATGAAGCCGAGCAGATTTTTCAGCACTCCATTTTGAAATGGACAGATTCGGAAGAATTGGAAGAAGACCGAAGGGGCCGGCTTGCGGCCTGGATGCGACAGCGGGAACAGATTGAAATCGTGCGCAAGGACTGGATACGCCGCGATGGCAAATGGATACGTCGGAACGGCGGCACACTCGTAGTGGAGGTGCGGGCATCGGCAATTCCGCTGGCCGGCGGCGGCGGAACACAGGTGTCGTTTACCGACGTCACCTCTTCGGCGATTGCAGAGCAGGAGCGCCTGAGACACGAGGACGGGTTGCGACTGGCGGTCGACGTTGGCGCAATTGGGACCTGGGATCTGAACCCGCTCACGAGTGAGCTGAAGTGGTCGAAGCAATGCAGCGAAATCTTCGGACTACCCCAGAACAATCCGATTGACTATGCGATTTTTTTGAACAGCCTCCATCCGAATGAACGTGAGCGGACGCATCATGCCGTACAGCAAAGTCTCGATCCCAACGGCAATGGAGAATATAGCAGCGACTACCGAGTAGTCCGTCCAAATGGAGAAATTCGCTGGGTGGCCGCCACTGGACGAGCGTTCTTTCGCAATGTGAACGGACGCCGAGCGGCAACGCGCATGGTTGGAACTGTGCTCGATGTTACGGATTTGCGAAAAACGGATGCGTCCGTGAATCAAACGGAAAAACTGGCTGCCGCAGGACGCCTCGCCGCTTCGCTTGCCCACGAGATCAACAATCCGCTGGAGTCCATCACCAACCTGCTGTACCTGTTGCAAGACAGCAGCCTGCAGCCGGAGCAGCGCAAATTTGTCGAGCTGGCCGAACAGGAACTGGCACGCGTCGTCGACCTTACAACCCAGACGCTTCGCTTTTATCATGAACCCGGCTCCGAAACGCAATGCGTTGTGGCCGAAATCATCGACTCCGTTCTGACGCTTTTCGCTGGACGAATCATCGCATCCAATATCCAGGTTGAGCGCCGGTATTCCGAGGGCGCTTCTCTTCTCGGCGCGCGAGAGGAGCTGCGGCAGGTCCTGGTGAACTTGATCCACAATGCCATGGACGCCATGCCACGCGGCGGCAGGCTCCTGATCCGAAGCAGAGAAGCTACCAAGTGGCACGCGGGACGAAATGGAGTTTGCCTTACCGTCGCGGACACAGGACACGGCATGGATAGCGCCACCATGACACGAATGTTTGAGCCGTTTTTTACTACCCGAACTGCCGTGGGAACTGGCTTGGGCTTGTGGTTGAGCGCCGGGATCATCCGAAAACATGGCGGAACGATCCGCGTGAAAAGTTGTCAACATCAGAACCGCAGCGGCACTGTATTTTCCATTTTCCTGCCGTATGACCGCCGGAAGTAGAGGATCAGAAGGTCAATGACAAGTCATCGGCCTTTGCGTGTCTTCAGGTGTTGCAGCCCAAGTTCCAATAACACTTCCGTGACTCGCTCGTAATCGTGGCGCAGCACTTCTTCCGCGTGAAGAAAATCTCCGGTAATGCAGCGGACTCCCAGGCGCTCCACCTGCTCAATGTCGGCGGCAATCTGCTCCGCGCCCTCGGCGGCGTAGCGCTCTCGGGCCGGCTCCGGCACATGCGCGGTATTCACCAGGGCGTAGTCGAAGATTGCCCCGCCGGCATGTTCGTAGATTCTCTCAATGTGCTGCGAGGCGGAGAGATGGACACTCTCATTTGCCTGCGTCATCAGATTGCAGACGAAGACGCGCAGGCCATGAGCGGCAAGCAGCGCGTCGGCAATTCCTTCGACCAGCAGATTGGTAATCAGGCTGGTGTAAAGCGAGCCCGGCCCAACTGTGATCAGATCTGCGCCCAGGATTGCCTCAACGGCCTCAGGCAATGCCGGAACCCGCTCAGGTTCCAGCATCAGCCGGACGATGCGGCGCTTACTGGCGGTAATGTTGGTTTCCCCCAGCACCATCGAGCCGTCATCCATGAGCGCGGCCAGGGTCACGTTGGAATTGGTTGCCGGATAAAGATGGCCGCGGGTCGCTAGAATCTGCGAGGAAGTTTTTACGGCCAGCGCAAAATCTCCAGTAACGGCGGTAAGCCCGGCCAGAAACAGGTTGCCGAAGCTGTGACCTTCCAGGCCTTCACCACTCTCGAAGCGGTATTGAAACAGGCGCGATAGCAGATGCTCATCTTCCGACAGCGCGACCATGCAATTCCGCAGATCGCCCGGCGG
The DNA here is from genome assembly GCA_041690775.1 of Acidobacteriota bacterium. Classification (GTDB taxonomy): domain Bacteria; phylum Acidobacteriota; class Terriglobia; order Terriglobales; family Acidobacteriaceae; genus JAKAAZ01. The sequence continues at coordinate 9,284 of JBEPVW010000007.1, forward strand.
CAATATGTTCAAGTCTTTCCGCAGGCGGCCGCTGGAGCCTCCGTCATCCGACACCGTGACAATCGCGGCAAGGTCGGAAATGGTCGAGGAAAGTTCAGTTGCAATGCCCGTGGGAATCGCCGTGTTCGCCGACGATTGCCGGGTGTGCCTCTTCAGCCCGCGCAGCAGAGTTGAAAGTCCTGTGCCGCCGCCGATTGCCGCCACACGCAAGCAGTTGACACTTTGGTCGATCGCCGCAGCGGATTTTTTCCGGGGAGCCATGGGATCGGCTGGATGCACCTTTAACAAAGATTCCCAACTCTCCAGATGCAGTACGGCGATCGGCCACTGCGTATCAGTGCGCTCATCAGGAGACTTCGGGATACAGAAGTTCCGTGAAGCGGGGATCGTCGAACATCTCCTGGAAGTCCGAATCGAGACGAGCCTGAATCCGGTTCCGTGGATTGAGTTCGATGGCCCGGCCCAATTGTTCCAGGCAGTCTTCCGCGCGGCTGGTCAAACTATGCATCACGGCAAGGCCGTAATGGGCATAGTCCGCCGACGGATGCTTTTTCAGGATCGCTTGAAACTGCTCGCGGGCGTCCTCATAGTAGCCGGTGTTCAGCAGGGAAATTGCATAGTCGTACTGTTCTTCCGGACTGTGAAAGCTGACCTGTTTCTTCTCAAGCTGCCGCTGGCAGGCCGTCATGTGGACGCGCGCGCGGTCCACCATATCGCCCGCTCCGGAGGAGAGCAACGTCTCAAGGGCGGCCTTCGCCTTCTCGTACTTGCCGTCGTGCATCAGGCGCACAGCGGCCTCATATTGCTGCATGCGCTGTTTTTTTCCCGGATCGGAAGTGACAGGCGATCTACCCGCAAGAATGCGCGGCATCGCCGTAGTTTTCTTTTTCGGTTGTGCTTCTTTCATTGCAGATACACTCGTCTCATCTGTTCTTCGGGCGTAGCCGCGCCGAATGGCCCCAACCCTCGTAAACGTAACAGGAAACTGACTCCTCTGCAACGGACATCGTGGAAAGCCTCGACGGAGGGACCTCCGACGTCCTATGACAGTAAGGGAAAAGTCATCGACCATGCGGGGGCGCTGGTTCTTGCAGCACGTGATGCGCATCCCATTGCATAACCTGCGATGCTAAAATGTGAGCGGATCGACTTATGCCAGAAACCGTTCGCAGAAAGACTCCTACTGTTCTAATTGGCAACGTCCGTGTTGGCTCGGATGCACCGGTTGTTGTGCAGTCGATGACGAACACCGACACGGCTGACATCGCCTCGACAGTGCAGCAGGTTGCCGCCCTGCATCGGGCCGGGTCGGAGATCGTCCGCGTCACGGTCAACAACGACGAGGCCGCCAAGGCGGTTTCGCACGTAGTTGAAGCGTTGGCCCGGCTGGATGTTCATGTCCCAATTGTCGGCGACTTCCATTACAACGGCCATCTGCTGCTGAAGAAATATCCCGACTGCGCTCGTGCTCTGGCGAAGTACCGCATCAATCCCGGCAACTGCTCCATCGGCCGCAAAGACGACGAAAATTTCCGCACCATGATCGAATGCGCCGTCGAGAACCAGAAGCCGGTCCGTATCGGCGTCAATTGGGGTTCGCTCGACCAGGCCCTGTTGACGCGCATGATGGATGATAATGCCAAGCTGGCAACCCCCCGACAAGCGCGCGATGTGATGATCGAAGCCATGCTGGTCAGCGCGCTCGATTCCGCTGCGATGGCGGAGCGTTACGGCCTGCGGCACGATCAGATCATTCTGAGCGCCAAGGTCAGCGGCGTTCATGACCTGATCGATGTTTACCAGATGTTGGCCGCGCGCTGCGATTATGTGCTGCACCTTGGCCTGACGGAAGCCGGCATGGGGATGAAAGGCATCGTCGCTTCCACCGCCGGTCTGACGCCGCTGTTGCTGGCCGGCATTGGAGACACCATTCGCGTAAGCCTGACGCCCAAGCCGGGCGGCGATCGCACGGAAGAAGTTCTCACCGCGCAGCAGATTCTTCAATCGCTCGGCATTCGCAGCTTTACTCCTCAGGTAACGGCGTGCCCGGGCTGTGGACGCACGACAAGCACCTTCTTTCAAGAGCTGGCGCAGCAGATCCAAGGCCATGTGCGCGAGTCGATGCCGGTATGGCGCGAGAAATATCCTGGTGTTGAAGAATTGAAGCTGGCTGTGATGGGCTGCATCGTCAACGGACCGGGAGAATCGAAACACGCGAACATCGGCATTTCCCTGCCCGGCACGTTTGAAGAGCCGGTTGCGCCGGTCTACGTCGATGGCCGCTTATTTCTTACCCTGCGCGGCGATCACATTGTTCAGGAATTCACCAACATCTTGGATGAATATGTGCAGACCCGCTACGGGTCCGCTCGGTCGGCGGATTTAGTCGGCGCGCTGTGACACGGCTGGCGCATTCGACTCTGCCACGGCAGACTTCGCTGCCCCAGCCTGATTGGGCGTCTTCACTGCCTTCTTGCCGGATTTCTTGATCAACTGATTCAGCGTCGTCGAATCGAGTTCCTCTTCCAGGGATTTTTCCGCTTTGCGAAATACGCTTTGAATCGCTTTTTTCAGATCCTTTGTTTCCGCCGATTCATGCTTGCCGCGGTGAAGAAGATCGCCGGTGCCCAGCGCGCGATAGACATCCCGCAGAGTGATCTGCTTCGGGCTGCGCGCCAACCTGGAACCGCCCGAGGGCCCTTTCGCGTTGGTGACCAGTTTGGCGTGACTGAGCGCTGACAGCAGCCTGCGTACCACCACCGCATTGGTTGCGAGCGCCGTCGCCAGGGCCTGCGAGGTGTGGAACTTCTCTGGCTCTGTCGCCATCAGCACGAGTGCTTCAATACCAGTCGAGAACCGCAGATTCTCCGCCATGTGGCCCAAAGTATCACAGTTTTGTTGAGCTGACAGGAGCATCTATCGCGATGTGGAGGGCGGCGAAAATGCTACCATCGGCTTTCAGCGTTCAGCTTTATTTCGGAGCCTGTTCCCTTTGCGAATACTTTTTGTTGGAGATGTTTTCGGCGGCGCCGGGCGCAGGATTGTTCATGCCCATCTGCATCACATCCTTGAGACCCATGCCGTCGATCTGGTCGTCATAAACGTCGAGAATGCCGCCGGCGGCTTCGGAGTGACGCCTGGGATCGCTGACGAGTTTTTCACCCTGGGGGCGCATGTTCTTACCACGGGAAATCATGTCTGGGACAAACGCGAGATCATCGACTGGATGCAATCCGTTCCTGCAGACAGCCACGAGCGGCCGCGTCGTTTGCTGCGCCCCGCCAACTACGTTCCGGGGGTTCCGGGCCATGGGGTGTATGAGGGCACGCTGCCGGATGGCACAGTTTACGCCGTCATCAATTTGCAGGGGCGGGTATTCATGGCTGCGAGCGACGATCCTTTCCGCTGTGCGGATGCCATTCTCGAAAAATTGCGGGCAAAGGTAATCCTTGTGGATTTTCATGCCGAAGCGACGTCGGAAAAAGTCGCACTGGGCTGGTATTTGGACGGCCGCGTAACAGCAGTGCTAGGCACCCACACGCATATGCCCACAGCCGATGCCCGCATCCTGCTAAACGGCACTGCGTTCCAGACCGATGTCGGCATGAGCGGACCCTATGACAGCGTCATTGGCGTTGAGGTTGAACAGGTGCTCGACCGGTTTCTAAAGGGCATGCCCGCGAAGTTCGACGCGGCGAAAAAGAATCCCAGGATGTGCGCGGCCTTGATCGAATGCGATGCAGCGACGGGGCGAGCCAGTTCGATTCGGCATTTTATGCTGGGTGAATGATCGCGATTGGATCGACTCGTGTAGTGGCGGGAGGAAATGATCCGGGTGCCCCACATCTCGATTTCGAGATGTGGGTTCTCTCTACACCGGAATAAAAATCTATATAGAGATTTCCCTACAACAAGAAGGAGCATCCAGATGGATGCCCCTTCTCATTCGAACACGAAACAGTTAACGTGTTGTGTGATGCCGCGCAGTGGTGCGATGCACCGCGCGCGGCTTGGTTGCGGCTGGCGCTTCCCCATCCTTCATGATGATCATGGGCGGCGTTTGTGTGTAGGAGTCAAAGGTCGCGATCAGGTTGATCGTCGAACCGACGGTTGGCAGCGTACGCAACGGGGTCTTCATGTTGATGGTGAAGTCCGCCTTGTTCGACTGCTGTGCATCGTCGGAGACCGCCAGCTTCACCGAGTCCGGCGTCGCGGCGATCACTTTTCCGGGGACCTTGGTGGTCAATCCCTTCATCGTGTCCCAGACCTTACCCGCATCGTCCGGCGTGCCGTTGGACAATACGAATTCCTTGTCCGTAAGCGCCATGGTTTTCAGGTCAGGCGTCGAGGTGACGGCGGTGTGCGCCAGTTGCTGCGGAGACGGCGGCGGTGGCGCGGCGGCAATCGTGAATCCAGCCGGCGGCATCAACGAAGTTTTTGACTGCGCCTGTACCTGGTCGAAGCCATCCATGGTTCCGTGATATTTCTTGTACCAATACTGCGCGGCCTTCTGGATCTGATCCTTGAAAGGCTCTGGAGCATAGGCGGCGGCGCGGGCCAGATACCAGACCGCGTTCACCAGGTCCTGGGGATTCTGCTGGGTGTAAGCGGTGCCGAGCAGGTACGTGTCCTCAATAGCGGGGCCCTTGGTGGTATCCGGCTCCGGCATCGCTTTCAGTTCGGCCTGAAAATTCTGAATCGCTCCCGCATAATCTTTTTTCTCAAGATCGTCGGCTGCAATCGCGCCGTTGAACAATGGCGTGACAGCTGTCTTCATCTTGTCGAAGTTGGCGGCATCGGCCCCGGTCGGCGCGGGCGCATTCAGTCCCTTTTGCGCGTCAGCGGCTGCCTCATCCAGCAGAGGCTGCGCTTCCGCGGGATTGGTCTTTTGTCCGGCCTGTGCACGCAGCACAAAGGCGCTTAGCGCCAAGGCGCGCATATCGTTCGGGTCTACCGCCAGCACCTTGCGGGCAGTGTCGAGCGCCTTCTGCGTGTTGCCGGTCTCCGAGTAAGCGCCCATCAAAACTTCCAGCATCTGCTGCTTCACAACGCTGTTGGGGTACTGCTGCAGAAATGCTTCAATCGCCTGCTCCTTGGCCTGCGGCGTCGGTTGGCCTATGGCGGAATTGTAGGCGTTATATTCGGCGGGATCTTTAATCGTGATTGTGCTTGAATTTGCACTTTGCGCCAGCATCGTTGGGGCGGCGCCCATAGCGGAGCTAGCCAGCGCCAGCACCGTGACGTACAAAATCTTTTTCTTCATCAGTCACTCCTCGCGAACGAGTCTTTATATGGGAAACGTAAATGGTCCAACGCACACGTCACGCCGATATCACCCCGGCTCCAGCTCCGGCAACGTAGTCGGAACGCCTCGCTGATGGGGTTGAGATGCGCAAACCGTGGCACGGTTGTTTAGTTAAGGGGATTATAAAACCGATTCTCCGATTGGAAACCAGTATTCCACTATGGATCGATAGGATGCAATAGTGGCGTGACGTGTACGATCCTACAGGGAGCGTGGCAAGATGAGAAACTGGCGTGAGAAACAGGGCAATATTCCGCTGATGGTATGCGGAATGGCGGTGATTCTACTGGTGGCCCTATGGCTGATTGTAAAAATCGTGCGGTAGGCAAGCTGGACAAATGACACCTGCTTCCCTTTCCGGACAAATCGCCGTCATCACCGGTGCCAACCGGGGGATCGGGGCGGCAGTGGCGCGCAAACTGGCATCCCTGGGCGCCCACACTATTTTGACGGCGAGAGATAGCAAACGCCTCTCCGCGGTAACCGATGAGATTACCGCCGCCGGGGGCCACGCAGAATCCTACCCGTGCGATGTATCGAAACCCGAAGAGATCGAGGCCTTCGCTCAGGCTGTGCTGAAGAAGCACGGGCGCTGCGACATCCTGGTCAACAATGCCGGCATCGGCTGGTTCAAAGGGCCGCTCCACACCATGTCTCTTGCGGATTGGGACAACGTGGTTGCAGTCAACCTGCGCGCGCCGTATCTCCTTTTGCGGGCCTTCGCGCCGACAATGATCTCGGCGCGGAGCGGTCACATCATCAACATTTCCTCGCTGGCCGGCAAAAATCCCGTACCAAACGCCTCCGCCTATGCGGCCTCAAAATGGGGCTTGAACGGAATGATGGTTTCGGCTGCGGAAGAGTTGCGGCAGCACCAAGTGCGGGTTTCTCTCGTCGAGCCGGGTTCGGTGCGGACGGAATTTGGCACCGGCTTATCGGCGGAGAAATCCCCGCTCGGTGCGATCCAGCCGGAAGACATCGCGAACATTGTAGCGTTGCTGGCGACGCAAGCGGACCAGTCGTTTATCAGCGAAGTTCTGGTGCGTCCAACGCTGAAAAAATAGCGCGATACGGAATCGAAATCCTCAATGAGATTACGCATTTATGCATGATCGTTTCTGATCTCTGTCGCCCTGATTGGGCTAGTGGCGACGATAGCCAGCATCCCACACTGTTCCGCGATCGGAGTTCTGCTGTTGCCAGGAGCGCTTCTTGCGGCACTCGTATTTCCGCAAGGAATTGAATCGGACCACGGGCATGCCTACCTCGTTTTGGCCGGTCTGTTCGACATCATCCTGCTCGCTTTCCTAGTGATGTGGCTGTGGAACGTGATCCGTAGCAGGCGTGAGATTGCAGTACAAAATGATTTGTCATCCTGAGCGAAGCGAAGGATCTTGCGTTTCGCCGGCGCAATCGGAGTGCAACCGCGAGGTCATTCGCTGCGCTAAGGATGACAAACGTTTCTTTGAGGGATAAGGCCTTTTAAAACCAATATTGTTCATTATTAGGCAGGTACATCCTACGGCTTGGGTTTGGGACATTTTATCCACAATAGGTTGTATCTCTCATGTTGACCATGTCTCTATACCGGGCTAAAGTGAAGCCATTGGCGACGGATTCACCCCCAGATCAAGGAGCCCAGCTTGCTCGAACTCAAGCGCATTCACATCCTCGGCTTCAAGTCCTTCTGCGATCGTACTGAAGTGTCTCTCGATAGCCACGGCGTTACAGCGATCGTCGGCCCGAATGGTTGCGGCAAATCCAACATTTCGGACGCAATCAGCTGGGTGCTGGGCGAGCAGTCGGCCAAGAGTTTGCGCGGCATCAAGATGGAAGACGTCATCTTTTCCGGCACCCGGGAACGCAAGCCTACCGGGATGGCCGAGGTGACGCTGGTCCTGGCCGATCCGGAAATTTATCAACCGGCACTGCGGAACGACGGGCCGGAGATTGTCGAACCCGACTGGGACGAAGCAGCCACGCGGTCGCTGGCGGCGCAGGAGACCGAAGAGACCATCGCCGAATTGCAGCCCGGCCAGGTCATTGAAGAAGTGGATGCGGATGCGGCGACACCTGACGCGACAGATAGCCCTGTGGACGCGAACGCGGTTGTGCTGAAAGTTCGCCGCCGGAAGTTTCAGCGCAACCATGCACAGGACGGTGAAGTCGTGATCTCGCGCCGCCTGTTCCGCACAGGGGACAGTGAATATCTGCTGAACGGAAAGCTCTGCCGGCTGCGTGACATCCATGACGTGCTGATGGGAACCGGTCTGGGCGCGGAATCCTACGGCATCATCGAGCAGGAGCGGATTGGACAGTTATTGAGCAGCAAGCCCCATGATCGCCGGGCGATCATTGAAGAAGCGGCCGGCATCACCCGCTTCAAGACGAAAAAGCATCTCGCGGAATTGCGCCTGGAGCAAGCAAAGCAAAACCTTGCCCGCGTCAACGACATTTTCGACGAAGTGGCGCGACAGATGAACTCCCTGAAACGGCAGGCAGCAAAGGCGGAACGCTACGGAGCCCTGCGCGATGAGCTTCGGCAACGCCTGCGCGTCGTGATTGCCACGCGCCTTTCGCTGATGGATACCGCTTCCCTCGCAGCGGCGAACGAACTGGCGCAGTTAACGTTGCAGATCGACGAGCTGACGCAGACCATCGCTTCCGTTGACCAGCAGCGCGCCGCCGCCGTCGCCGAGGGCTACACACGCGAGCAGCAGGCCCGTGACGCCGCCGCGCGCACGAATAGCGCCTCTGTGGAACTGGAGCGCACGCTGGCGCAGTTGCAGGCCAATCAGGAACGTGCTTCCGACCTGGCAATTCGCCTGCAGGCCGCGCAGGGGGAGCTTGCCCAAACGCAGCAGCAGTTAACATCCGTCGAAGCAGAGCACAGCCAGCAACAGGCCTTTCTCGCGCAGGCGCAAGAGGCAGTCGACGAAGCCCGCCGGAACATGCAGGCGCGCCAGGATACTTCGCGAAAGGCCACTGACGAATTGGCTGCGGTCGATCAACGCATTGAGACGGCGCGGCAGCAGATGCTCCACTGGATGAATCAGGCCAATCAGGTCCGCAACCAGATCACCCAGGGCGAAGCCAGTCTGGAATCTTTTGAGCGCGAGGCGAACCGTCTAGCTTCCGAGCGGGCCGGCATTCACGGTGAGCTTGAGAAGCTGGGCGTGGAGCGCGGACAGGTCTCGCTGACTTTTGAGTCCGCCAGTACATTTCTGCAATCGACGGAAGCGGAGCTCACCCAGATGCGCTCCACCCTGGAAAGCCAGCGGAGCGAAGAAGCCGCATCCCGCCGCCAGGCCGACCAGCTTCGCGCGGAACAGGCCACTCTGCAGGGGCGGCACAATTCGCTCGAATCATTGATTCGCGAGCACAGCTATTCGACCGACACGGTCCGCAAGCTGCTGCGGACGAACACCATGGAAGGCGGTCATGCGCCTGTGGGCGTGCTGGCGGACTTTCTTGAAGTCTCCGGCCAGTATGAAAATGTGGTGGATGAATTTCTTCGCGACGAGCTAAACTACATTGTTGTGAAGAGCTGGAACGATGCGCAGGAAGGCATGCGGGTCCTGAAGACCGATGTAGACGGTCGCGCGACGTTCCTGGTTCATCCGGACGATTCGCAGGCGAAGTTTTCTTTCGCACCCGGATTGGTGCAACCGCTCAGCGACTCGCGCGATGGCCATGACGGCGTTGTCCGGCTGAAGGATTGCATTCGGGTGCTCGACGGTTTCGGCAGTTCGCTCGAAGTTATCCTGCCCAAGCTGCGGCACGGCTATGTTGTTCCGGACTCTGAGGTCGCCCGCTCCCTGGCACTCGAAAATCCGGAAGCATTCTTCCTCGCGCCCAACGGAGAATGTTTTCACAACGTTACTGTGACCGGCGGCAAGCCCAGCGTCGAAGGGCCGCTCGCACTGAAGCGTGAATTGCGCAGCGCGCAGCAGGCGCTGGCACAGACGGAAGAAACGCTGGCGAAGGTGGATCTACAGACGGCGCAACTGACCCACGCAACCACCGAACTTGCGCAGCAGATCGAGACGAAATCGACGGAGCGTCGCAAGGCGGAACAGGAATCCGCCAACACCGGCGCGGCCCTGCGTCAGTTGGAAGCGGAAGTGAACCGGCTGGAGCGGCGGCTGAGCGAATGGACGCTGCAGGCAGAGCGCAACAAGCAAGCGCAAGCGGAAAAGTCCGCGTGGGTCGTGCAGCGGCGCGAGGAAGTTGAGCGGCACGAACAGGAGCGCGTCAAATTTGAGCAGCAACTGAATGAATCGCAGGGATCGCTTGAAGCTCTGCGCACTGCGCGCGATGCGGCGCAACAGCAGCTATCGCAGGCATCCGCGGAGCTAGCGGGTCTTGAGGAACGCCGTCGCGGCGCAGCCAGCTCCACCGAGCGGCTGGAGCGGATGGCGGCGGGACTTCAGCAGCGCGTCCATCAACTGGGGCAGCAACTCTCTTCCGGCGATGCCGAACAGAAACAGCGGGTGATCGAGCAGGAGCGGCTCCAGGTCCGCAGCGAGGAATTGGCGGTAACCCGCGATACGGCGCGCAAGGAAGCCGAAGAGCTGGCCGAGCAGACTGCGGCACTTCGCCAGCAGGCATCGGAAGTGGAGCAGCAGGTCCGCGCGCTGCGGATCGATCTGGAGGCCTTCCGCGATAAGCGCAGCGAGGAAGCGGCACGCGCGGCGCGGCTGTCTTCCGATCTTGCCCATCTTGAAGAGACCGCAATGCAGGAGCTTTCCGTGGGTGCTGAAGAATTGCGCGCGGACGATTCACTGATTCGCCTGGAAGCCGAGCCGCTGGCCCTCGAAGAAGAGGGCTGCCGCGCCATCAAGCAGAAGATTGAGTCGATGGGACCGGTGAATATGATGGCTCTCGACGAATATAAGGAAGCAGCGGAGCGCCACGAATTCCTGGAGACGCAACGCAAAGACCTGATCGACTCCATCGACAACACGCAGAACAGCATCCGTGAGATTGAAGCGGTGCTGCGCAGCAAATTTGAAGAGGCCTTTGCTGCCATCAATGAAAACTTCTCCGCAACATTCACTCATCTATTTGGCGGCGGCCAGGCCTTTATGAAGCTGACCGATCAGGACAATTCCGATGAGAGCGGCATCGACATCATCGCTTCTCCCCCTGGAAAGAAGCTACAAAACGTCCTCCTACTTTCCGGAGGAGAAAAGGCCCTGACCGCATTGTCGTTGTTGATGGCAATCTTCCAGTACCAGCCCAGCCCTTTCTGCGTGCTGGATGAAGTGGATGCCGCGCTGGATGAGTCTAACGTCGGTCGGCTGGCCAACATGCTGCAGAAGATGAGCGGCCGTACGCACTTTATCGTCATCACCCATAGCAAGCGAATGATGCAGGCTGCAGACGCCATCTTCGGCGTAACCATGCAGGAGCCGGGCGTTTCAAAGATCGTATCGGTGCGGCTGGGCGGGAACCATTCCCTGGAAAAAGCTTCCGCCTGATCGTTGGGGACCACTCCGCGCGAACTCGTCCGGCCCGATGCAACAACACGTTGATCCGCGGCATCCCAAAATCTGACTCGCTTGCGAACCCAACCATCGTGACGAAAGGCTGACCTGAATGGCGGATGCTCTGCTACAAACTGTTCTTCCAAATTTAAAGCTCCACGCACGCGGCAAAGTCAGAGACATTTATCTTGTCGGCGACGATCTCCTGTTGATCGCCACGGACCGCATTTCGGCGTTCGATCACGTTCTGGCGACCGGCATTCCTGACAAAGGCAAAATCCTGACTCAGATTTCCCTGTTCTGGTTCAACCTGCTTTCCGATCTGGTGCCGAACCATCTGATCACCGCGGATATCGACCAATATCCTGCTTCGCTGCAGGGTTATCGCGATCAATTGCATCTCCGCTCCATGCTGGTGAAACGCGCGGACATGTTTTCGGTGGAGTGCGTTGTACGCGGCTATCTTGCGGGCTCCGCGTGGAAGGAGTACCAGAAGACCGGTAGCGTGTGCGGCACCGTCTTGTTGCCTGGCCTGGCGGAGTCCGAGCGTTTGCCAGAGCCGCTTTTCACTCCCGCAACCAAAGCCGATGTGGGGAGCCACGATATGAACATTTCCATGGCGGAAATGGGCACGCGCGTCGGGCAGGAGTATGCCGAACTGCTCCGCGACTTAAGCCTGATGGTCTACGATCGCGCCTCTCGCCATGTAGCGAAGCAGGGCTTGATCCTGGCGGACACCAAATTTGAATTCGGCCTTGCACCGGAAGGAATCGTGCTCGCCGATGAAGTGCTGACGCCGGATTCCTCGCGTTTCTGGTCGCAGACGGACTATCATCCCGGCGGTCCGCAGATTTCTTTTGACAAGCAGTTCGTGCGCGACTATTTACTAAAGAGCCGCTGGAACCAACAGGCTCCAGCGCCGGAGCTGCCTCCGGATGTCGTTGCGCGAACCCAGGAGAAATATCTGGAATCCTTCCGCCGCATCACCGGCCGCACATCTCTTGAAGGCTGATCCGGTTTTGTTGGGATAAAAAGCGCCTGCCCCGACTGCTGGAGATATAGGATCTGCATGACGGTTTTCGATTGGATTATTATCGCCATCATCGTCCTTTCGGCGATTGTGGCGGCTGCGCAGGGCTTTCTACTGGAAGTTATTTCTCTTGCTGGCCTGGTTCTCGGACTATGGCTCGCCCTGTGGAATTATCGCGTGCTTGCCGTTCCCTTCGCACGCGTCATTCACTCCGAACATATTGCCGATGCATTGGCATTTCTGCTGATTGCCTTCGGCGTGATGATCATCGTGGGCCTGATCGGGCGCGTGATCTCCAGACTGGCGCACACGGCCGGGCTGGGCGGGCTCGACGGCCTGCTGGGCGCGATTTTTGGAATCATTCGGGGCTGTGTCCTGGTTGTGATTGCAATCATTGCCATTGCCGCCTTCATGCCGCAAAAGACATGGATGAGCGGATCGAAGCTTGCCCCCTATTTTCTTTCCGTAGCGAACCAGTGTTCCGCCGGCGCACCGGCGGAGTTGCGGCTTAAAATTCAACAGGGTGTAGTGGCGATCGAACACGTTCGTCCAACATGGATACAATTAAACTTGCATCCGCACCCTGCGACACGTTAGAACATTCAAAGCGGGCTTTTCGCCGGACCGTCAGAACAAAACTCTCTGACACTGCAACATTCAAGCCACCACAGCAGCCAATCGACATGCAAGCGAGGTCAGAGTGAAACGCGAATTGGACAATCTGGTCGTCCAGATGTACGCCAGCGGCATTACGTATGAAGAGGCTGTCCGCGAGTTTCGCCGCCGCTATATCCAGGAAGTTCTCAGCCACAGCAAGGGCAACCAGTGCAAGGCCGCGCGGGAACTGGGCGTGCATCGCAACACGCTCAGCCGGATTATGGCGGAGCTAGAGCTCGATCCCGTGCAGATTAAACTTGGCCTGAAACGTCCGGCGCGCGGCGAGCGCCCTGTCCTTCCAGCGGCGCAACTGGTACGCTCGAAGTAACGTCGTTTCTCAGGCAAAGGCAGTCTTTCTTCCCAGTGGCAAAGAAGCGCTCCACGCATGACTTCCTCATTCCAGCCCACGTATTGAACTGTGTTCGCGTGCACGGCGCAGAGAAATTTACGCCGCTGAAAAAATTGACGGCCGCAGGCCTGATGCTGTCTCTAGGATTTTTCACCTGCATTCCGCAGGCATTTGGCCAGCAAATTTCTCCTGCAATCAGCGCAGTGTCCGCTTCGCCGCCCTACAAAGCGACTCCCCCACCCTCCGTGCCTGCTCCGAACGCCAAACAGGCCGACAAGGCCCGAGGCCTGTTTCGCAAAGGAACCGATGCCCTGCGGGCCCAAAAATCCAAGCGGGCCATGAAGCTGTTCGGCGCAGCTCACCGGCTTGATCCTGGAAATGGGTCCTACCTCGCGGCCTATGAAATTGCGCGGCAGCAGCAGGTTGGCGGAATCCTGCAGGCAGCTGGCACAGATCGGAAACTTGGCAAACCCGAGTTGGCAAAACAGAAGTTGTTGGCTGCGCTGACTCTCGATCCTGGCAATCCCTTTGTCGAAGAGCACCTGCAGTCCGTCGCCGACGAACAAGAGCCTGCGGTGGTGTCTTCGATGCCGATGCCGCAGTTTTCCAGCGGAATCGTGGAGCTTTCCCCAACTGCGGTTCGAGCAACATTTCATCTTCGCGGCGGGGCACAGGAGTTGGTGAAGCAGGTTTTTCTCGCCTATGGGATCACCGCGATTCTCGACGACTCCGTCCCCACAAAAGAGGTCCGCATTGACCTGACGAACGCCCCATTTGCCCATGCCGCGCTCGCGGTTCAACTGTCGACAGGCACCTTCACGGTTCCGCTCGACCCACAGCACGTCGTCGTGGCCAAAGACACGAAAGAAAACCGCACAAAATTTGAACGCCTGCTGTTTGAGACCGTATTTCTACCGGGAATGGATCAAAAAGATATGTCCGAATCTCTGAACATGGTCAAGAACGTGTTCGGAGTGCGGCAGGCTTCGATTCACGCCGGCACTGGCGCCCTCAGCATCCGCGCGCCCGAGCCAACTCTCCGCGCCATCAACACCACCCTGGCGCGCCTCTATCTGGATAAGCCCGAGGTCATGCTCGACGTCCGCGTTTTTCAGCTGAACGATTCGCGTCAGGAAAAGCTTGGAGTCGCATTTCCGCAGGCGCTCAACGTTTTCAATCTCACCTCTCAGCTCAACACCATTATCAGCAGCAATCAGGCCGCGATCTCGCAGTTGATCGCCAGCGGACTGGTAAATCCTGGCGATCTTGCCGGCATCGCCGCATTGCTGGTGGGCCTCGGCCTGGTCAACGGAACAGTGTTCAACCAGCCGTTTGCGCTTTTCGGCAACGGTCTTACATTAAGCGGACTGTCTTTCGGCAGCACCACCGTGAATGCGACCCTCAATATTTCGAATACTCGAGAACTCGACCACGTTCAATTGCGCGCCGGAGACTCCGAGAAGCAATCTTTCATGATTGGCTCCCGATATCCGATCGTCACCCAAAGCTATTCCGCGGGGACGCAGACACCGACAAGTTCTACCAGCCTTGCAAGCCTGCTGGGCGGTTCCAGCCAGACGAATGCTGCCGGCAACAGCCCTTTGGCTCTGGCGCCGACGGTGGAGTATCAGGATCTCGGACTGAAGGTGAAAACGACCGCCCGCGTCGTTCAGGGCGACGACGTTCAGATGCAACTTGAAATCCAGATCGCCTCGCTGGCTGGTGCGTCTGTCAACGGGTCGCCCATCCTGAACAATCGTTCCTATACCACCGCAGTGCAGGTACACGATGGCGGCAGCGCTCTAATTACGAGCAGCGTCAGCAACACGGAATCAAGGTCGATTTCAGGCATTCCAGGACTGAGTGAGCTGCCTGGATTTGGCTGGACAGCCAGCCCTTCTACGCAACTGACGGTCGGCAAGCTTTTGATCGTGATCAGCCCGCACATCGTCAGCGCAACGCATTCCAGCGTGGCAACGAGAATGCTCCCGTTGCCGTTGGAAATGTCGGGCCCTTGATCTGAATCATGGAGCGTAAGACCGACGCTGCACTCAGTTAGCCGCGCCGCAGGTGGCCCCTTGGTCGATATCCCCAGGCAGCATCTGCGGGTTCGCGAGAAGTTCAGATGCGGAGGAACACGCCGCGGATTTCACGGTGAAGTCATCCCAGGCCAGCCGGTAATTTCTCGCCGGCAGTTGGTGCGCTTTCGCAAACTCATTTCTCGCTGCCAGAATTGAATTGACCCACGTGCCGAAGGGAAGAACTTTCTCGCGGTATACCAGATAGCTCATATCCCTCGTCCTATCGGGAAGGTGATCCTTAACATCGTCCTGCTCGTGCAGAAAATGGCGGCCATTGGCGTCCACCCCCTTTGGGAGCCAGCTTTTGTCCCACGTTGCTACCGAGGTCTGCAGCACCTGGTTGCGCTGCTGCCAGATGGACGTAGCCGTATCGAGCGCCCGGTCCACTTCCCCCAGGGCCTTGGCCGGATCTTTAAACCTGAGTTGAGACGCCGAAGCAAGATCCATATCCATCTGTTGGATTCTGGCGATCATTTCGGAATTCTGACGGCATAGATTGGCAATGCTTAAATAAACTTCGAGATTGTAGTGGTTGAATTGCGACCGCTGAATATTCTCAGCGAGCATTCCACGCAAAACGGTATTGCCGGGAATTGCATTCGATGCCAGTGTGATTCGCCTGGCATTTTCCTGGGACCAGGTTGCGTTGTATTTCAGATCGCTGGCAGGGGCTGGCGGCAGAGGCAGACTCTGATCCTGCGCCGGTCTGGGTGTTTTGAATATTCCATAAGACTCTCCCAGGATAGGTTTGCGGTTTTTCGATGGCACCTTGTCCCAGCTATCCTCCCATGTCTGGGTCTGTTCACTCATCAGCTGATAGACGCGATTCATGTTTATCGCCTCGGGGCCGTAGAACAAGGGATAGTACGTGCTCATGAATTCCGGCGTGTTGAGAACCCCTGGGTGCCACCCGGCCGCGCCGGACGCAACGTAGCCCAGCCAGAATGTCTCAGGATGAAGACCTTCATCTCCCCAGCCGGCATCAATCTCGCCCATAAGGTCGGAGTTTTGACGAGATGAGTCGAATGAAATCTTTTTGAACATATCTTCAAGTCGCGGCGCTGCCTGTGTACCGGGGTGCAGAAGTTCACTGTTCGGCAACTGGAAGTATTTCGGAAACAGATCCTCCACGCCTTCAGTTGAGGTATAAACCATCTGCCGAATACCACGTTGATGAAATGCCTTATCGAGGGCGGGTCCCACGACCTCTCCATTGACCATATAAGGCGGAATAGATGGGACATCGCTGGGGACCAGCGGCGACTCTCCCCAGAAGATTACGGTTCGTCCGCGGTCATGCAGATAGCTGCCCGACTCATCAACAAAATGCACGAAGACCTGGCCCACGGAACCGCCCTTCTTTGCCATGTCCGTCTCATTGCATTGGGAATTATGCGCCAGTCCGACATAGTAGGACTCGTCGGTGGATAAATAAAAATATTTCACGCCTTTATTGGCGTCCATCAAATCCTGATACATGCCTTCCAATAGCTTGTATGCCGCCGGATTGGTGGAGCAAATTTCAAAATTGTTATTGGGAAATTCGCGCAATTTAGCATATTCCGGATGCTTCAGGAGAAAAGCAACGTGCCCGGGCCCATCCAGATAAGGGATGAGCTCTATGTGATAATGCAGCCCATAATCCGTGAGTTCCTGTAACTGGGCAGGGCTAAGAGCATAAGGCTCGACCGCGGCGGGCGCGCTCTTATACTGAAAGTGACCGTCCAGCTTCACTACAAAACCGTTAATTTTATAGAACGCGGCTTGTCTCAGCGCTCGCTTGAACTCATCCATCCTTTCCAGGTGATGATTGTCGTCCCAATAAATGTGTCGAGCTTGAAGATCGGGCCAGTCTTCAATGCTGCCTTCAGGCAGCCGCAATGTTCCCAGCTCAGGCCGCAATAACTGGATAAATGTTTCTACTCCGTAGAAAAGACCTGTAGAAGCATTGGCGGTAATTGTTACCGAATCGCTATGCAGGTCAAGCCGGTAAGCCTGTTCCTCCAGCGCGTTTTTGTCATTGTCCTGCGCTTTTCCGATCGGCACGCTTCCCGCGGCAATGCGCAAAGTCAGGACGCCGCCGTGCTTTCCGGTCCCGTCAAGAGCCACATGGAACCTGTTGGAGAGATCGTCACGCAGTGCTTCCACAGCGACATCGTTTGACGGTACGCTCTTGTCAAGCTTCAATTGCCAACTCTGGCCGAAGGTGAAGTCCTGAGCTTCGAGTGAAACCTTCTGCGGTTCCGGGATCACTGTGTAGCCGCGGGCAAAAAGTGGCGAAAGAGTCTGTGCCACACCTCCAGAACAGATCAAACCGAAAACGGAAATCACTAACAGAGGTCTCATGAAACTTCTTTCTCTCATTGCAACATCATGGCAAGGAGGTGTGTAAATGAGGTGCCGAATCGACAGAAGACGGGCAGCACAGTGGGAAATCCGCGATCTCCGACAGCATATCGCGTTGTTATGTTTTATTACGTTCCCTCCCGGTTAATGGGTTACCCTATACTAGAGTTCGAAACACTGTCAAGCTAGCCACTGTACCGAAATCGCGACTCATTTTTTAATTGGAAAGTTTTTCATGCGGCTTATCCCACGCGCTTCTGCCTTCTTGCCGTTATTGCTGGCTGCCGTCGCGCTTCCTGTTAATGCGGCTGACAAAACTATCATTCTGAATGGAAAAAGCGCTGGCAGCGTCTTTGAAGGGATTGGCGCGCTCAGCGCCGGGGCCTCATCTCGTTTGCTGGTTGATTATCCCGAACCATATCGCAGCCGGATCCTCGACTACCTGTTCAAGCCAGGCTACGGCGCAGCCCTGCAGCACTTGAAGGTCGAAATCGGCGCTGACGTCAACTCCACCGACGGTTCAGAGCCAGCCTATATGCGCTCCCGCACCGACCGTGATTTTAGCCGAGGTTACGAGTGGTGGCTGATGGAAGAGGCGCGAAAGAGAAACCCGGCAATAATTCTCGACAGCCTTCCGTGGGGAGCTCCCGGTTGGATTGGCCATGGGCATTTTTACTCGCAGGAAATGGCGAATTACGTCGCTGGATTTATAAGTGGCGCAAAGTCACACTACAACCTGGATATTTCCTACACCGGTATCTGGAATGAAAAACAATTTGACGCTACCTATATCCGTGACCTTTCCGCGGAATTAAAGAAGCAACGGCTTGATACGAAAATTGTGTGCTGCGATGAGTACCCTGGAGAAGGTCTCGGGCAATGGAGCATTATTGACGCAATACACGCCGACCCGGCAGTCAATGCAGCCGTGGCTGTAGTAGGTGTTCATTATCCCTGGATAAAGGGCAAAGCCACAACCCCGGAAATAGCCCGGCAACTCGGCAAACCACTGTGGTCCAGCGAGGATCAGCCCAACAGTGGTGGAGGACCAATTCTCTCCCGCGACTGGGACATAGGTGGAAAGATTTTAGCCAGGCAATATAACCGCAATTATCTGGAAGGTCGCTTTACCAAGACCGAGATATGGAGCCCGATAACTTCCTATTACGATATTCTGGCAGCCCCAAATTCCGGCCTGATGTATGCGAATACTCCATGGTCGGGGCATTACAGAGTACAGTCCGCAATCTGGGTTACGGCGCACACTACTCAGTTCGCGCAGCCTGGTTGGCAGTATCTGGATCAATCCTCCGGCTATCTGCCGCAGGGCGGAAGCTACGTTACTCTGAGGTCGCCGGATGGAAAAAACTGGAGTGCGGTGCTGGAAACGATCGACGCCAGGCGGCCCCAACGTATCGGCTTTAAAATCGACGGCGGCCTTTCTACTTCACGAGTCCATATTTGGGAGACGAACGCTACCAGAACATTTGAAGATGTTGCGGAGTTAATACCGAAACATAATAGTTTCTCCTATACATTCGATCCAGGGTCTCTCTATTCTTTGACCACGACTACGGGCCAGGGGAAAGGTAGCACGGAGCCCCCTGCTGACAAGTCATTTCCTTTTCCATATCAGGAGAGTTTTGAAACAACTGCTTTGACAAAGGCTCCAAAGTATTTATCTGACCAGGATGGAGCATTTGAAGTGCACCCATGTCTCTATCGTTCAGGCCAATGCCTGGAACAGGTAATCACCGCCAAGCCAATTCCGTGGGGCCCGCTTCCCGACCCGTGGACCCTGGCCGGTGACGAATTCTGGGCCAATTACCACGTAGGTGCCGACGTTCTGATCAGTGAAACTGGTCCGGTGACCCTGATGGGTCGAATCGATTCGGCCAACCTGTTCCATGACAACAATGCACGCTATCCAAGCGGTTATGTGCTGCTCGTGAATCCCGATGGTAGGTGGGAATTGTTTACAAAACGATACACAATGGCCTCGAAGGTGCTCGCTTCCGGAAGAGTAGACCTGGATACACTGAAGTGGCATTATCTCGATTTGGAATTTCAAGGCATGCAAATTACAGCCATCTTGGACGGAAAGCAGTTGGCTGTAGTGATAGATCGCTCCCACACCCACGGAATGGTCGGTCTCGGCACGGGCTGGAACACTGGGCAGTTCGATAACTTAGCTGTTACAAACTAGATTGAGTTCTTATGAATTGAAGATGGGGCCAACTGCTTAGATGACGCATCGTGACACGCCTCCGGGTTCAGAGATACCTCACCGCATGTTTTATGGCTGGTGGATTGTGGTTGCGGCCTTCTTGAATCTGTTTTTTGCAGTCGGAATTATCTTCTACGGATTTCCTGTCTTCTATCCGGCATTTGTATCTTCCCTTGGCTTTACGCGGGCCCAGGTTACGCAGGGCTTCCTGATTGGCTCGCTGGTGATTGGCCTTCCCTTCGGCCTGGCGGCTGGCGCGTTGGTCGATCGAATCGGCGCCCGCTGGGTGATTTTATCCGGGATAACCTTTATCGGATTGCCCCTGATTCTAATGGGGCACATGACAAGGTTCTGGCAGTACGAACTGCTTTGCATAACAGAGATGCTTGGCTACACGCTGGCGGGGCCGCTTGCCAATCAGGTTTTGATCTCGCAATGGTTCCGGGTACGGCGTGGCCGCGCGATGGGCTACGCATATCTGGGTCTCGGGCTCGGCGGGGTAATTGCTCCTGCATTAGCTAATTTTTTTATCCGGAATTTCGGGTGGCGTCACGCCTTGGAAATGACCGGCTCACTCATCCTGGTTGTTCTTTTTCCAGTTGGGTTCTGGATTACGCGTTCGACTCCGGCTGAGATGGGGCTGGTGCCAGACGGACTTGCGCTCGTTCCCGGGGAAACTTTCGACACGCTTGAGACTGCTTCCGCCAAAGTCTCCACGGCAGTCCGGACCACAAACTTCTGGCTTATTCTACTGGGAACAACGCTCATTCTCGGAGCGGTCAATGTCGTAATTCAACACTTCATTTTGTTCTTGAAAGACCAAGGCTATTCGCCTGCGACCGCGGCCCGCTTCCTTTCTATTCTGCTGGCCTCAAGCCTGGTTAGCCGTGTGCTGGTGGGTTATTTTGCCGATCGTTTTCAAAAGAAAAACACAATGGCATTGTTCTATCTACTTCTGGGTGCAGTGATTCCGATACTGTACATTGCGCATTACCCCATCGCAGCCCTGGCTTTCGCAGTCGCTTTCGGCTTCGCCATGGGCGCTGATTACATGCTCATCCCACTGGTAACCGCGGAATGCTTTGGAATCGCTTCTCTGGGAAAGCTGCTGGGCTTAATCATGATGGTATATTCGATCGGGCAATGGATAGCGCCCTGGATAGCTGGAAGAATATTCGACACGTATCACAGTTACACGTGGGCGTGGGCCATTTTTACGATAGGTGGGCTGATCGGCGCCGCTGCGATTTATGCAATTTCTGTCCCTGCCAGCAGCGCTGCCATCGGCACAAAGGGATAGCGATTGCCGATTGTTGCAATAACTCCGTCCAGAACGGCACGTATTTTTCAAGCTGGTATTTTCGAAACCGCTATATGAACTGAGTTTATCCGTATGTTCGATGACATTGTGGTCGGCCTCGGTGCAATGGGAAGTGCAGCTGTGTATCAATTGTCGCAGCGCGGTAGAAATGTGCTCGGCCTGGAAGCATTTACATTGGCGCACGATAAAGGATCGTCACACGGCTCGTCCCGCATCATCCGCCAGGCATATTACGAAGATCCATCTTATGTACCGCTTCTTTTCCGATCGTACGAATTGTGGGAGCGTCTCCAGGCTGATACTGGATCGGATCTGCTGCGCATAACCGGCGGACTTATGATCGGAGCGCCCGATAGTGACGTGGTCGCTGGAAGTATTCGAAGCGCACAGAAATATGCATTGCGGCACGAAATACTTAATACCGCGGAAGTGCGGCGGCGGTACCCCCAATTTGTATTGTCGGCAGATGAAATCGCCCTGTATGAATCGAAAGCCGGCTATCTACGGCCTGAAGAATGCATCCGACAGAATCTGGCTCAAGCGTCCAGATCCGGCGCTGAACTGCATTTTGAAGAGCCCATGAAATCATGGACGGCCGGAGATTCCGGCGATGGCGTGACCGTCACAACGCAACGCGGAACCTACTGCGCCAAACACCTCATCCTTTCCACGGGAGCGTGGGCGCCTGAAGTTCTTGCTCCCCTGGGCCTGCCCATCGCGGCATATCGGAGAGTGATGTTTTGGTTTGATCCAGTAGGCGGCATCGATCCATTTCTTCCCGAGCATTGCCCTGTTTATCTTTGGAAACCGAAAGACACACCGACGTTCTACGGCTTTCCTGCATCCGATGGCCGCAATCATGGGGTTAAAGTAGCACTCCACGCAGGCGATGAGATATGCAGCCCCGATTCGATCGACCGTAACATTCGTGGCGATGACGAACTGGCAATGCGGTCAGTGATTGCGGATTGTATCCCCGCACTGAATGGCCGCTTGATTGAGGCTCGCACCTGTATGTACACGATGACGCCCGATGAACATTTCATCATCGAACAGTACCCGGGTTATCCGCAGGTCAGTATCGCCGCTGGATTTTCCGGTCATGGATTCAAGCTCTCAAGCGTCGTCGGTGAGATTTTGGCCGACCTTGCAATGGAAGGTCGAACCGACCACAACATCGCCCTCTTTTCACATCGACGATTTCCATCCGCCGCTGTCTCCGGTTGACGATCTATTCGTCTGTCGGCATGTCGAACTTTACCAGGTCCGTTCGGAAGCCCCGTGTTTTGATCGCGCCATAAATAATTCCAAGCGCCATCCACACGCCACCCAATATCATTGCGGTTTTGCTCAGATTGAGCCAGATAAATCCGCAGATCACGAACCCCAAGACGGGAACCAGCAGATTGCTTGCCGTCCGCTTTTCGGCGCGCAGCCAATACCGTACAAACGACGCCGCGTTCACTCCCATAAAGGCAATGAATGCTCCGAAGTTGAGGGCCTGTGCGCCGATTTCAAATGCGCCTCCACCCAACTGTTTCGCAAAAAACTCCAGGATCCCCGCGCCCAGCAGAGCAAATACGCCGACGGCGATGATGTTGTTTTTTGGAATTCTCCTTTTCGCATCGATTTTTCCAAAGAACGATTTCGGCAGCGCATTGCCGCGTCCCATGCCATACAGCAGGCGGCCCGCAGCCAACTGTGCCCCCATCGCGGAACCGGCATTCGCGATCAACAGCGTAACGTTGATCAATTGAAACAGAATCACCCCGCCGGCTCGCCGCGACACCAGGGCAAACGCCGACTCCACCTGGTCGCTGGGGAATTGCTTCGGCCCCCAGACCAGTTGGGCCGCGTAAACTTCCAGTCCGGAAAGCAGCCCGGCGATCAGGCACACCAGGACGGTTGCCAGCAGGATATTTCGCCGCGGATTCTCGGCCTCCTCCGACAATGTTGAGATTCCATCGAAGCCGATGTAGCTCAACACCGCTACCGACGTGCCCGCAAACAGGCGCGAGGTAGTGAACGTCTGCGGGTTGTAAAACGGCAGCGTAAAAAAGGCGGGCCCGTAGTGGTGAAGACGCCAGATAAACTGAACCACAGCGCCGAGAAAAATGAGCACGACAATCGACATCCCCACGCACAGCGTTTCATTAATTCGAGCCGACGCCTTGATGCCGCGCAGGTTCGCCCAGGTGAAGAACGCGGCAAAGATCACAATCCACGCATAGTACGGCAGCCCGGAAACAATGTTCATCGACGCTTTCGCGCAGAACGCGGTGCAGATCAATGGGTTCAGAATGTAATCCATCACCATGCTCCAGCCAGTGATGTATCCCAATGCAGGATTGATCTCCTGACCGACGTAGGTATATGCCGAACCCGCGCTGGGGTAGGCCCGCGCCATGCGACCATAGCTGATGGCTGTGAGCAGCATCGCCACCATGGCGACCATGATGGCCGTGACTACGTGGCCATGGCCTTTGTTGCTGATGACTCCGTAGATGCCCATCGGCGCCGTCGGCTGTACGATGACCATTCCGATGATGATCAGATTCCACAGTGTCAGCGCGCGATTGAGCTGTGGCGCTCCCGAGCCATGGGGGGACGCGGTTCCGCCAATCGCCTGTTTTGTAGATGCCATCAGTTACTCCTGGACTTGCCGAAAGCGTAACAGATCACGACTACCGTGCAGGAATGCAGACTTGCTTCTGCCGTCCGAGGCCGTCTATCTCCAGCTCGACAACATCTCCAGCTTTAAGAAATTTCGGCGGCTTCATTCCCAGCCCTACTCCAGGCGGCGTGCCTGTTGAGATCAGATCGCCCGGTTCGAGTGTCATGAACTGCGACAAATAATGGATGAGAAACGGCACATTGAAAATCATTTTTGCGGTCGTGCCTTTCTGGCGCAGCTCTCCATTCACCCATAGCTGCATCGCAAGCGCGTCCACGGATGGCAGCTCATCGGGCGTTGCCAGCCACGGCCCCAGCGGATTGAACGTGTCGCAGCTCTTGCCTTTTGTCCATTGGCCGCCGCGCTCCAATTGAAAGGCACGCTCCGAAACGTCGTGCGTCAGGCAATATCCTGCGATGTGCTGGCCCGCGGCCTCGGGCGAAGATACGTACCGGGCTTCGCGCCCAATTACCACTCCTAATTCAACTTCCCAATCGGTCTTCTCGCTGCCACGCGGAATCTGGACTTCGTCATACGGACCCACAACCGTGTTAGAGCCTTTTAGAAACACAATCGGCTCCGATGGAATGGGCATGCCCGATTCAGCCGCATGATCGGAATAATTCAATCCGATGCAGATCACTTTTCCGGGCCGGACAATGGGAGCGGCCCAGCGCTCCGATTCCGACACAGTCGGCAGCGTTGCAGTATCTTTATGGAGCACCTCCGCGAGGCGCTTGAAATCTTCGCCTTGGAGAAACTTCCAGTCCCAGTCGTTAAACTTCGTTGATAAATCGCGGCGAACTCCCTGTTTGTCCACCACTCCCGGCTTCTCTTTACCCACTTGCCCAAATCGTATTAAGCGCATACCACCATTTTCTCCTGAAGTCGTTTCGGCTGAAAACCATCTTCCCGCCGGTTATTTTTTCGTGAAGACTAGAGCGACATCCCACCATCAATTTGCAATGCTGAACCGGTGACGAACGCTGCATCGTCGGAGACGAGATAGAGCGCAGCTTCCGCGATTTCCTCCGCCTTCCCGAGCCGGCGCAGGGGCTGCCTCGCGATGAACTGCTTCCGCAGTTCATCGGCATTGCCTTTGGCGCTCAGGCGAACATTCAAGGATGGCGTGTCCACAGTTCCGGGACACAGGCAGTTCACGCGGATGTTGTCCCCTGCATAATCCACCGCCATGGATTTCGTAAACGCCAGAACGGCGCCCTTGCTCGCGGTGTACAAAGCGCGGTCCGGCGCCACACGTAGAGCGGTGGTAGAGGCCATATTCAAAATGACGCCGCCTCCCTGTCGGAGAAACATCGGAATGATCGCGCGGCTGAATAAGAACATGCTCTTCATGTTGATCGCGAAAACGCGGTCCCACTCTTCTTCCTGCAGCGTGTGCACTTTGCCGCCAGTGACGATTCCGGCATTGTTGAACAAGATATCAACTCTGCTCCAACGTTCTTTTATACGGCGCACAACGTCTTCCACATCGCGGGCGGAAGATACATCCGCCGTGAAGGCCTCGGCTTTTCCACCGCTTCCGCGAATCTTCTCCACGGTCTCCACATTTCCCGTTTCATCGCGATCGATTGCCGCAACAGAAGCGCCGTGCTGGGCGAAAAGCAGGCACGCGGCGCGGCCAATGCCCGCGGCTGCCCCTGTAATGACTGCAATCCTACCCATCAACTTGCCGGAATTTTCCATCATGCTCCCCCGGAACTAATACCCGACTCCTGAAATCCCATGCCGCCCGTCGGCACCAGCATCCCGCCATCCACGATCAGGCTGGTTCCCGTGATGAACGAAGCCCAGTCGCTGGCGAGAAACGCAATCGCGTTGGCCACCTCTTCTGCCTGTCCCACTCTTCCCATTGCGTGCATTTTTCCAATTGCCTCAATGACAGAATCGGGCGTTCCGGAGTGTTCCGCGCTCCAGCGCAGCATCGGCGTGTCGATTGCGCCGGGGCAGATGCAGTTGGCACGAATATTCTGTTGCGCAAAGTCGAGAGCGATCGAACGGGTAATGCCGAGCAGCGCATGCTTGGCGGCAACGTAAGCGGCAGAATTTGCAACCGCCGTATAGCTCTGGACAGATGCCACAATGACCACCGCTCCGCCGCCAGAGGCGAGCATTGCTGGAATCGCGAATTTCGTTGCGTGGAAGCAGCCTTTTACGTGGACATCGAAAGTCCTGTCCCACACTTCGGAACTCGTGCTGACCACATCTCCATAAGTCTGAATCCCCGCGCTGCTGACCAGAACGTCGAGACGGCCATACTGCTGCGTCACCACTTCGATCGCATGCTTCACGTCGGATTCCAAGGCAACATCGCAGGCGCAAAAACTAGCCGCATAACCGGCATTTGCAAGTGCCAGCGCCGTTGCCGTCGCCGCTTCCGCATTACGGTCCAGGATTGCCACAGAAGCACCCAGCTCACAGAGCTTCTTCGCCGTGGCCGCGCCGATGCCCGTCGCGCCTCCCGTGACAACAGCGACTTTCCCGTCAAATCGAAGATTCATAGTTCCATCCAGTGCATGAGTGCTGGATTGATCTTACTGGGTCGCGCTTACCCCTGACTGCTCTTTAACATTTGTTCGGCATGCTTCAGGGAGGTCTCCGTTACTTGCGCACCGCTAACCATGCGGGCAATTTCCTGGCGACGCTCTTCCTTCGATAGCTGACGAACGCTGGTTTGCGTGCGGCCGCCTTGCGATTGCTTTTCAATCAAAAAGTGTTGGTCAGCGAAGGCTGCGATCTGCGGCAAATGGGTAATGCAGAGCACCTGCTGGCCGCGCGCCAGCATTTTCAGCTTCTGCCCCACGGCCTCCGCAGCGCTGCCGCCGATACCGATGTCGATTTCATCGAAGACTAGAGTGCGCGGCAGCGGCGTCTTTTTTTTATTTTTTACTGCGGCGTTCGCGCTT
Organism: Acidobacteriota bacterium; assembly: GCA_041690775.1. Classification (GTDB taxonomy): domain Bacteria; phylum Acidobacteriota; class Terriglobia; order Terriglobales; family Acidobacteriaceae; genus JAKAAZ01. Next base: position 35,690 of record JBEPVW010000007.1, read on the forward strand.
TCCACGCTGACCTTCAAAGCCAGCAGCACGCGGGACATTTCTCCGCCGGAGGCAATCTTGTCGAGCGGCTTCAGCGGCTCGCCGGGGTTTGTCGCGATGCGATAGCCGACAGTGTCCCAGCCGTGCGCCGTCCAGCCCTGCTCCTCGCGCTGCCCAGTTACGCTGATCTCAAATCGCGCCTTCATCGCGAGCTGATTGATCTCCGTCTCAGCGCGTTTGGCTAATCGAGTGGCGGCTGCTGTGCGTTGGCTTGTCAATGTCTCAGCCGCAGAGGTGTAAGCCTCCGCCGCCTTCGTAAGCTGGGCACCAAGGTCAGCCAGTAGCTGGTCGCGATTTTCTATCTCATCGAGTTTGCCTTGCACCTGCTCCCCGTATGCGATCACTTCGCCCACACTGGCGCCGTATTTACGCTTTAGCCGGTCAAGTAAGGCGAGCCGATCTTCAATAACATCTATCTGTTCCGGAGAAGACTGGATCTTCTCCGCGAAGTCGCGCGCCTGCAAGCCCAGGTCGCCGACAGTAGCGCGGGCGGTAGTCAACTGCTGCACCGCCTCTTCCCAGCGCGTGTCGTACCGCAGCAGTTCTTCCATCTGCTTCAAACCGGCGCGCAACGCAACTTCCGCTGACGTCGCCGACTCGTACAGCACGTCGTGCGCGCCCATCGCAGCCGCATACAATTTTTCCGCATTCGCCAGCACGCGTTTTTCCGCGAGCAGTTTTTCTTCCTCGCCAGGCTCCAGCTGGGCCTGCTCGATTTCTCGTGCCTGAAACCGCCACAGATCAGCCATCCGCAGCCGATCCTGCTCATCGCTTTGAAGCGAAATAAGCTTTTCCCGAAGCGATTGCCAGGCCACGTATGCAGCCGCGACATTATCCGCTGTAATTCCTGCGCTGCGGTCCAGCAAGCTGCGCTGTTGCGCCTGATCGAAAGCGCCGAGGGTATCGCTCTGCGCGTGGACGAGCGCCAGCTCCGGCGCCAGCGCATGCAGCACCGACACGGTGGCCGGCTGGTTGTTGACAAAGACGCGGCCCTTGCCATTGCTGGAAATCTCGCGTCGCAGAATAATCTCTTCCCCGGCGGGGTCCAGTCCGTTTGATTCCAAAATGGCAAGCGCGCCCGGAGTCGCCTCAAACACGCAGGCAACCAGCGCACGATCTGCGCCGTGGCGCACAATTTCCGCCGAAGCCTTCTCTCCCAGCAGCAACGCCAGCGCGTCAATCAGAATGGACTTGCCCGCGCCTGTTTCTCCGGTCAGAAGGTTCAGGCCGGGACCAAACGTAACCGTAGCGTGGTCCACCACGATGTAATTTTCCGCGCGTAATTCGAGCAGCATCGGACTCCGGCGCAAGCGTCTTGTTACTTAGCTCGCAAGTGTCGTTTTACTTAGATTAGACGAGCGCAGCATACCATGAATCAAGATGGCCACCCGGCGGCAACTTGGAGCATTCCCCCAGCGCCAGTACACTTGAGAATAGCTATGAACGCATTGTCCGTTCTTCTTCTCTTTTTCTTCCAGGCGCAGGATGCCACACAACCCACGCCGGGAACTCCGCCCGTCAGCGGAAGCGCCCTGGTAGACCTGGGGCACAACCTCGGCCCCGTCGCCATCGCCGTGTTGCTGATCCTGCTGATTGGCAGCCTGCAGTCGTGGGCCATCATCCTCGGCAAATGGTCGTCTCTCCGCAGGGCCGGCACGCAAAGCAAGCGCTTCCTGCGCGCCTTCCAGAAAGCGGAGCGGTTGCAGGACATCGCGTCGGTCAGTGAACAGTTCAAGCCCAGTCCGCTGGTGCAGGTGTTTGAAGAAACCTACGACGAGTATCGCCACCAGACCGACAACGGCACCGGCGAGATACGTAACCTGAAGGCGCTCGAACGCACCGCGCAAACGGCGGCAAGCGAAGCCCTCACCAGGATGGAGAGCCGGATGACATGGCTCGCGACCATCGGAAGCTCGGCGACATTCATCGGTCTGTTTGGAACCATCATGGGCATCGTGGATGCATTCCACGGCCTCGGCACGTCGGGCGGTGCAACGCTGCGCGCGGTCGCACCGGGCATTTCCGAAGCGCTGATTACGACGGCTGCGGGCATCCTCGTCGCTGTTCCGGCTGTCATGGGGTACAACCAGCTAAATGCGCGTCTCCGGGAACAGGCGGCGCGCCTGGACGACTTCAGCCGCGAGCTGCTGAATTCCATCGAAGACATCTACACCGGCTCCGCATCTGCACCTCCACCGGAGGAATACGCCCGGCCCAGAGAAAGAGAACTGCCGAGGGAGACGTCGCGTGGCCTTCACCGCTAGAAACGGCAACACGCAGTCGGCACTCTCCGACATCAACATCACACCCCTGGTGGATGTGGTGCTGGTGCTGCTGGTGATTTTTATGATCACCGCGCCGGTGTTGCAGTCCGGCATCGAAGTCGCGGTTCCAAAAACCAAGACGGTCAAGCAAATTACTGAACAGCGTACCGTCGTCACTATCGACAGCGAGCAGCGCGTATTTCTGGATGACAAGGCGGTCAATGTGAACGACCTGCCGACAATGCTGCAGCAGACAAGTAAGAATGCTGCGAACCGAGTGATTTATGTCCGCGCCGATCAGCGCGTGCCCTTCGGCGCCTTCGCTTCCGTCATGGATGCCGTAAAACAAGCGGGCATCACTAACATCAGCATCGTGACGCAGCCGATCACAAGCCATTCCGGTCAATAGAGAAGCCGCCAGGCCAATAAAACGATGCCATTCCTTCGCGAAACATGGGACCAACACGAACCGATTGCAGGCTCCTGGTTCGGCTCGCTTGTACTGCACGCGGGGTTGGCTGCGGTCATGGTTTCCTCGGCGATTTATCTGCATACATTTCATGGCGACCGCTGGGGTCAGATGAGCTCCGGCACGGCCATCAGCGCCACTCTCGTTTCCTCCGCGCCATCGCTTCCCTTGCCCAATACGCAGATCAACAATGACAGCGTGCTGGCGACGCAGACCCCAAGTCCCGCTCCCGCGCCGCCGGTTCCGAAGGCAGAAGCTGCGCCGGAAGAGAAAGCAATTCCCATCCAGGCCAAGCCGCAAGTGGTTAAGAAGGTCGCAGCCAAGGCCCAGCCAAAACCGCCGAAATACGTGCAGCCGCCGAAACAGCAGCATCGTGCAACCTACGGCGAAGCCGCTCCTTCCAGCATTCCGATGTCGAACCCCGGCGCCGCAACGAAAGGTGTGGTTGTCCAGAACGGAGATTTCGGCTCGCGCTTCGGCTGGTATGTAGACATCATCAAACGGACCGTCTCGCAGAACTGGTACAGCCAGCTCGCCGATCCAAACGCATCCGTAGGCCACGCCGCTGTAGTCACCTTTGTGGTACATCGTGACGGATCTGTGACAGATCCACGCATCGCTCAGTCGAGCGGCGTGCCTTCGCTCGACCTTTCCGCAATCCAGGCCGTCGAGCGGGTCAGCGCGTTCGGCCCCTTGCCTGCGGGATATAACGGCAGTTCCGTATCTGTGGCATATACCTTTACGTACGACGACGCAACGCGTCATTGATAAGCACTGACAGCTATAGAACAATTCACGTGAACAGATTTTGTTGCAGCTAAAATCGCATGATCCACGTCTAACGGAGTGCACAAATGGGATCTTTCCAGGGTTTTCGAACCAAGCAGGCCGCCACCCTTCTTTTCTCGCTTCTATTTCTGGCCACCGCCGCTTCCAGCGCGCAGGACTGGGTCCGCACCGGCACAAATCTTGGCGCACAGAAGATTCGCCTGGCAGCAGCCGACTTCAAAATGGCTGGGAATGACCCCGCCCTCTCGAACGCCCAGCAGACATTCAACCAGGTGCTGTATTCGGATCTAACCAACGCAGGCATCTTCGACATGGTTTCGAAGAGCATGGCGCCCCCGGTCATGCCCGGCTCTCCCCAGGAAATCAATCTCACGCAATGGAGCGGTCCTCCTGCCAATGCGGCCATGGTCGCCTTCGGTGCAATCAATGTGCAGAATGGCCGCGACATCGTGTATGGCTGGCTATTCGATACCAAGAACACGCAGTCGCCACAGGTACTCGGAATGCAATATAACGAGGGCGCCGGACCCGACACCGCGCGCCACATCGCGCACGAATTTGCCGATGCAATCATCTCTCGCCTGGGCGGCGGCATCAACGGAATCGCGGAGAGCAAGATTTTTTACGTCTCCGACCGCACCGGAGCGAAAGAAATCTGGCAAATGGACTACGACGGAGCCGGCCAGCACCAGGTGACGCATCTGGGGCAGATCGCATTGTCGCCGCGCATTTCTCCAGATGGAAGCCGCCTGGCTTTCAATGAGCTAAGTGACAAAGGTTCCGAAATAAGAATTTATTCGATGACACTTCATCGCATGGTGAACTTTCCGGTTCATGATGGAACAGATTTCTCTCCGGCATGGGCGCCGGACGGCAATAGCATCGCGTTCTCTTCCTCACGAAGCGGCGATCCGGAAATCTGGATCTCCACGGCCAGCGGTTTCAATCTGCGCCGGGTAACCGCCTATCGCGGTCCCGATGTTTCGCCGGTATGGAATCCTAAAACTAGCAATCAGATTGCGTGGATCAGCGGACGCACTGGCTTGCCGCAGGTTTACATCATGGACTCCGACGGAACCGGCGTGCAGCGCATCACCGACGGCGGCTATGCCACTTCGCCTTCCTGGTCGCCGAACGGCCAGTTCCTTACGTTCGCCTGGTCCCGCCATTATGGCCCGGGCGCTCCTGGCGGACAGGATATCTACGTGATGGATATCGCAAGCCACCGCTGGATTCAACTCACCCACGACATCGGCCGCACGGACTTCCCTTCCTGGTCGCCCGATGGCCGTCATATTGTTTTTCAAGTCAGCACTCACCGGCACAGCGAAATCTGGACCATGCTGGCGGATGGAACAGGCCAGCATGCGTTGACGACCAGTGGAAATGGACGGATGCCGAACTGGAGTTGGAAGTAAGAGTACTTTTGACGAAATCGCGTTCGAAAAAAGAATTGTCGTTTTACACTAGTTAAGAAGGTTTAGTTTGAGGAGATGCCAATGAAACAATTCAAGAAGAATTCCGCGCTGGCCGGTGCCGCGCTCGCTGCTTTCCTGGTCATAACAGGCTGCCATCATAAACAGGCAGCCGTGCCCGAACCGCCCGCGCCTCCAGCGGAAACCACGCCCGCACCGACCGCAAATCTTACGGCCACCCCTGACACCATCACTCCTGGTCAGACCGCAACTCTCAACTGGACCACCACAGACGCGACCGACGTCTCGATTGACGGCATCGGTCCCGTTCAGACAAGCGGCACAAAAACGGTGAACCCATCGCAGACGACCACCTATCATCTGACGGCGCGCGGCGATGGCGGATCGACGGATGCGACCGCAACCGTTACCATCGGCCAGGCACAGGCACCGAACACGTCAGGCGAATTGACAGCAGCCGAGTTCGAGCAGAACGTCAAGCCGGTCTTTTTCGACTACGACAGCTATAGTGTTCGTCCGGACGCACAGCAGGCGATCACCCAGGATGCTTCGTTCCTGCAGGCGCATCCCACTGCCAAAATCCTGATTGCTGGCTATTGCGATGATCGCGGCTCGGCGGAGTACAACCTCGCCCTCGGCCAAAACCGCGCGAACTCCGCAAAGACGGCTTTGACCCAGGCTGGCGTGGATGCAAGCCGTATCCGAACCATCAGCTATGGCAAAGAGAAGCAGTTCTGCACAGAGGAAAATGAGTCCTGCTGGCAGCAGAACCGGCGTGCCCAGTTCAGCCTGGACCAGTAGGAGCCGGGTTGCCAGTGAAGGAAGTATCAACCGGCAGCATCGTGCATGAATACATCCATGCCGTGCTGCCGTACACTTTTGTTTAGGATCAGAATCCGGCGCGTTTTGCGCTTTTGTCAGGTGTCACATGCGTAATTTCTTACGAATTTCCGTTGTCTCACTCTGTGCACTCGGACTAGTGGGCACACCCAGCGCCTTCGCTGCCAACAAGGACATCATCGCCCTGCAGGCCCAGGTGCAGCAGATGCAGGAAATGATGATGAGCATGCAGCAGTCGGAGTCCGAGCACTACGCCACGATGCACGACCTGTTGCAGCAGACCTCGGCGAGTGTCGCGAAAGTGACCGTACAGGTAGATGCCATGCAGAAGGCGTCGCAGGACCAGCAGGGCACGCAAGGCAATTCTCTGCAACAGCTTTCCGGCCAGATGCAGTCCATGAATGACTCCCTCGACGAGCTGCGCGCGCGTCTGGACAAAATCGACAAGAATTTAACGAATATGCAGTCGCAGCAACAGTCGCTGAGTGCGGGCCAGCCGGTGATGACGGGCCAGGCATCTTCACCCGGGGGCGATCAGACGCAAGGCGCGCCCGGCCAACCCGCCGCGGGTCAAACTTCTTCGGGTCAACCGACTCAGGCGCAGCCGCCCGCCCCGCAGGCTCCGCCCGTGGACCAGCTGTATCAATCCGGTGCAAGCGACTACAACGCCGCGAAATACAATCTGGCGAGCCAGGAATTCGGCGATGTGATCAAGTTTTATCCGCAAAGCACCGAGGCAGGCAACTCCCAGTTCTATCTGGGTGAAATCGATTACCGCGCTGGCAATTACAAGAGTGCAATCGAGAACTACTCCCTTGTGCTGACACAATATCCGGGCAGCCCCAAAGCGCCGACCGCGCAGTTGCGCAAGGGCCAGTCGGAGCTTGCGCTCGGACAGAAGGACGCAGGAATCCGCGATCTGCGTTCATTGGTCCAGCGCCACCCGCAAACGCCGGAAGCAATGCAGGCACGTAGCAAACTGAACGGAATGGGCGTTCGCATTTTCGCCAAACCTTCAGCCGCCCGCGAGTAACGTAACCGGCACTGCTATATTGATTGGCACTACGAGGTTTCTGAAATCGCTATGACAAACACACCTCATCCTCCTTTCCACCCAGACGGCGACGAACATAAAGGAGCAGTCGAAGACGACTCTCCGCATCTGCGCGGCGACGCCCCCGAACCCCACGGCTCCATGACCGGGCAGTTGGGTCATCGCAATGCGGACGAGATGACCGACGGCAGCGATTCCGACTACCCGGAACCAGGCTCCAGCCCGGAGCACAGCGGTCAACACAATTAGCTAACTTCGTGGGATTGCGCACGCGCAAGGCTGAAAACGCGATGGACGTCATTACCCTGCACGTCCTCTTCGTGCTATTGATCGCAACCCTGATTCGATCGACATTCGGCTTTGGCGAGGCGCTGGTCGCCGTTCCCCTGCTGGCGCTTCGCATTCCAGTTCAGGTCGCTGCCCCGCTTGCTGTACTCGTTTCCATCACCATCGCCACTGTTGTCGTCGTGCAGGATCGACAGAAGATTCACGTGCGCAGCGCCGGCTGGCTGGTGCTGTCCACTCTTTTCGGTATCCCGCTGGGTCTCCTGCTGCTCACCGCGGGAGATCAGCGCGCCGTCAAAGCGGCGCTCGCGATCATTATTCTCGCCTTCTCGGCCTACTCGCTTCTTGGTCGCACTCCGCCGGAGTTAAAAAAAGACAGCCGAGTGTGGCTGCTTGGCTGCGGATTCTGTGCCGGGGTGCTCGGCGGTGCCTATGGGATGAACGGACCGCCACTGGTGGTTTATGGTGCGATGCGCCGCTGGTCTGCACAGCACTTTCGAGCGACCTTGCAGGGATACTTTCTGCCTGCCAGCGTGATTGGCATGGTCGGATATTGGCTCGCCGGACTCTGGGTGCCGGCCGTGACGCATTATTATCTGCTGTCGCTGCCGGTCGTACTGCCGGCGATCTTCATCGGCAGAGCGATAAATCGTCGCCTGCACGGTGAAGCGTTCCTCAAGTACGTTTACTTCGGGCTAGCGGGTACTGGAGTGTTACTCCTGATGCAGTTAGCAGTGTAAAAAATGTGTCATCCTGAGCGAAGTCATTGCAACGCAATGACCCAGTCGAAGGATCTGCTTCCCTTCCGCATGGCGGCAATGCTGATTTCGCTTTGCCCTCGCACCGGAATTCCGCGCCGCTTTTATCTTTCCAAAATTCCCTTTCCGCATTAGTCTTGGTGGCACATTCATCCACTCGTCACATGGGGGTCCACAAAATGTTCCGACGGATTTTTGCAACCAAAAATAGTCTCACGCTGACGATTGTCCGCCTCATTTTCGGAATCGTGTTTTTTGTGCATGGATCGCAGAAGGCCCTGGGCTGGTTTGGCGGCTACGGATATGCCGGCACCATGCAATTTTTCACCCACACGATGCACATCCCCGCGCTATTCGCATTCCTTGCCATCATGGCTGAGTTTTTAGGAGGCATCGCTCTCATAGTCGGGCTGTTGAGCCGTATTGCGGCAATTGGCATCGGCATCAACATGCTGGTGGCCATCTTGCTGGTCCACAGCCACAATGGATTTTTTATGAATTGGTCGGGGATGCAGAAGGGCGAGGGATATGAGTATCATCTGCTGGCGCTCGCGCTTTGCCTCATCTTTCTCGTGAAGGGCTCGGGCGCGCTTTCCATTGACCGCGCGTTATCAAACGAGACACGATAGAGCATGGATACCTATCAGCCAACCAGCCGAACGAAAGTTGGGCGGCTCCCGAAACGGGCCGTCTACGACAAGGCGCAGGTCCACGCGATCCTCGACGAGGGCTTTCTATGTCACATTGGATTCGTCGTGGACGGCCAGCCCTACGTTATCCCCACGGGATATGTGCGTGCCGGAGAGCAGCTCTATCTTCACGGTTCAGCCGCGAGCCGGATGCTGCGGCAACTCGACGAAGCAATCGAGGTCTGCGTCACCGTAACGCTGGTCGATGGATTTGTCCTGGCCCGTTCGGTATTTCATCATTCGATGAACTACCGTTCCGTAGTCATCCTCGGCAAGGCGCGGCTGGTGACAGATCGTAGCGAAAAGATGGATGCGCTGCATCGCTTTACAAACCACATCGTTCCTGGCCGATGGGAAGAGACCCGTCAGCCGAGCGATCAAGAACTGAAAAGCACCAGCGTGCTGGCCCTGCCGCTGGAGGAAGTGTCGGCAAAAATACGCACCGGGCCACCGGTCGACGATGAAGAGGATTACGCTCTGCCGATCTGGGCAGGCGTGATTCCCGTTCGCGCGCAGATCGAGGAGCCCATATCAGACAGCCGAAACCTTCCTGAAGCTGCGGTTTTTGACGTGAAGAGACTGACAAGATTTCTTAGGCGCTAAATTTTATAAGCCATAACAACGGGGCAGAGCGCATCGAGCCCGCTCCGCCCCATCTGGATTGCTGTGCCGCCTATTGCTTGTCGTAGATGGCCGTCTGCGGTTGATATTG
>JBEPVW010000008.1:0-43842 GCA_041690775.1 Acidobacteriota bacterium
GTGGAAAGCTACGCCACGGTGGGCGAAATTGCGGGCACGCTGCGCAACATTTTCGGCGAATACCAGGAAGCGGTTGTGATTTGAAGCGCGATCGACAGGAATATGGGTGCCCCATGTCTTGCTTCTGAGACATGGGTGATAGCGAGTGTTGAGGCGAAAAACATGAGAACGATACAAAATTCCGGAGCATATCGCGAGCGCCGCAGAAGCTGCTTCCCAGCACTTCTCGCTGGCATCGTCGTGGGTTTGGTCGCCTTCGCAGTTTTTGCGCACCAGGCGAAGACTGGCATCTGGGACCGCTTGGCCGCTGTCGTGACTGGCCGCGGACTCACCATCGACACCTCGCTGCCGACCGTGGTGAATAAAATTCAGCGGCTACAGCGGCTTGAAACTGTCAGCTACTCGCTCGACAAGATTGTCGAAGGTGAGCGGCAGAGTCCAGTCCTGCCGGACTTTCTAGTGGGGGATAAATTGCTGCTGGTTGTTCACGGAACAGTCGTGGCGGGCATTGATCTCAGCCAGTTGAAGTCTGGCGATGTTCAGATCAACGGTCACTCCATCCAGGTACATCTGCCGGCTTCGCAGATTTTTGTAACCAGCCTCGACAACACAAAAACGCGCGTCTACTCCCGTACCACGGGGCTGCTGGTGCCGGAAGACCCAAATCTGGAAAGTGAAGTACGCGCCAAGGCGCAGGAGCAAATCGAGCAGGCCGCGGTGGCCGATGGAATCCTCGCTACGGCAAGCAAGAATGCCCGCGCTACGGTGACTTCCATGCTGCTGGGTCTGGGGTTTGAAAATGTGACGGTCAATTAGACGTCCACACGTCACAGAATCGTCCATGGACTTTCCACAATCCGATGGCATTGTGTTCTCATAATTCCGTGAGCAATCCAGAGAATCACGAATTTGAAGTTGGCAATGTGCGGGTTGGCTCGGGCGAGCTGTTTTTAATCGCCGGACCCTGCGTGATTGAAAGCGAGACCCACGCGCGCAAAATGGCAGACGCCATCCAGAGAGTCGCCAGCGACATTGGTATTCCGTACATTTTCAAGGCCAGCTATGACAAGGCGAACCGCACGTCAGTAAACAGTTTTCGCGGACCGGGTCTGGAAGAAGGCTGCAGGATTCTGGGGCGTGTCGCGCAGGCGACCGGGCTGCCGGTGCTGACCGATGTCCACGACGCACACGACTGCGAGCGCGTCGCGGAGGATGTCGACGTGCTGCAGATTCCTGCATTTCTGTGCCGTCAGACAGACCTGCTGGTGGCCGCCGCAAAAACCGGGCGGGCGGTAAATGTGAAGAAGGGCCAGTTCGTCGCGCCATGGGACATGGAGCACGCGGTCGAAAAAATTCGATCTTCGAGCAGCAACAGCCGAGTGTTCCTGACAGAACGCGGAGCCAGCTTCGGCTACAACAATTTAGTGGTCGATATGCGTTCGCTTGCGATCATGCGGCGGTACGCTCCCGTGGTTTTCGATGGAACGCATTCCGTGCAGACACCGTCTTCGACAGGAGGTGTATCGGGAGGTCAGCCGGAGTTTATTCCCGTGCTGGCGCGCGCCGCCGTTGCTGCGGGAGTGGACGGAATTTTTCTCGAAGTCCACGATGATCCCGCGAATGCGAAATCCGACGGGGCGAACGCGCTGGATTTGAAACTGCTGCGCCCGCTGCTGGAAACGCTGTTGGCGGTTCACAAAGCCGCGAGTTGATAGATGATTTTCCGGCGCTGAGAGAACCCACATCTCAAAATCGAGATATGGGTTCTCTTATTTTCTCCTCTATACGACTACAGCATTGAATCGATAGGGACGCGATTACTTCATCTGCTGTGGTTGAACTTGACGGAATCCGGCTGGGACTGCGAATTTTGTCGAGTCGATCGGCGCGGAAGAGAAGTCCGTCAGTTCGGTCTGTGATTCCATCAGGACGCTGGCGGTTTGTGCCTGTTGTGCGGTCTGCGCCTGTTGCGCGTCTGCGGAATCATCCGGCGGAGGAGCCTGCTTTTTCTTATGGCCAAAGCCGCCGAATCCACCTAAGCCTCCCAGTTTGCTCGTCAGCACCGATGCCGCCGACTCTTTCGCGACATCCCCCGCGGAGGGCATCTCCGGGCCCGACGATTCAGGAGGCAACGGAGCCTCGCTCGCCGCGGGCAATGGCTCGCCGTTGGCAGTTGCGCCCATGCGCATCACCTGCTGGATCGGAATTCCTTTCAGCTTTGAAACCTCTTTCACCATGTCGGACATGCCCTGCGACATACCCGGCTGCATCCCTGCGAATGCGGAGGACATGCCGCTGCCGGTGAACATGTTGCCCATTTTGACGCCCATCTTCTTGTAGAACTCGCGCAATTCGTCATAACCGGGGATATCCGGCGCGAGCCACATATCATTCGTGATCGCGAAGGCGCCCTTTTGCCCGTTGGTCTTGTCGGTGCCTTCCATCTGCATCGTTAGGATCGACTCGCTGGTGTTCAGACCACTGACCTGCTTATTCACTCCAGTGTTGCGCACGTTCACCTGAAACTTCAGGTCGACGTTGTTCGGAGCCTGCTGCGAAGGTGTGCTGGGCTTCTGCTCGGCCTGTTTTTCCTTCATCTTCTCGACCGCCTGCTGCATCTGTTGACGCATCTGCTCAAACGTCATTTCGGTATAGGTATGCTTCTGAAGGTCAACGTTGGTAATTGTTTCTTTGTCAAGATCGATAATCTCGATGTTTTCCGCGTTGATGCGCGCCATCCTGTTCCCTTGCACGTAGACGCCGGAAACGATCGGCTCCCCGGCCTGTTTCGCCTGACGGCTGAAGCGCCCAGCCATCTTCATCAGGCCCAGCATGGAGCCGCCAGTGATCTGGGTTGTTTCCTGATATTGGAAGTCGGCGAGCGCCGACATCGGTAGAAGCATGCTGAGGCCGAGCACGCCACATTGATAGAGCTTCATAAATCCTCCGTTTTTGCGGACAAAAGTGCTCGGAACAAATCCGGGGGAGGGCCGAGATTGGCGCTAATCTATGCCAATCTCGGTTCATTGTCTATCTCTAAGTTTGAATTTTGTGAGCATGCGCTCTCTGAAAGGTTGCCTGCCCTGGGCCTGTTTAATTCTGTCGAAGGATATTATGGCGGATGTCTGGCCAGAACTCTTTGAGGACTTGCGCCGCGGAAGTCACCACCACCTGTGTCGCCCAGCTTTCCGCTGTTTTTCGCGCGCCACGCTCCTGCTCGGGATAGTAGGCGTTTGCCAGGCCGGCTTCCAGGGCGTCGCCCCCAATTTCAGAGATGTTAAAGGTTTCGCCACCGTGATCTTTTCTGGTAATCACGCTTCTGGATAACGCATAGCCTGTCCTGCGAAAAAATCCCGATCCGCCAAGACTGTAGTAACGGGGATCTTCGTGGGTCAGTGTCGGAACGATGGCTTCTGTAAAATACGTCCCGGATAATTGGTCCACGAAGCCTCGCCAGTAATAGCGGCCGTATCCCGCAGCGCCGCTGCCAAGTTCCGGATAAGAATTGACCCACAGACTTTCGGCGGAAACCAGACCGACCTGAATGAACGCGGAATAATCGAAGCCGTCGCTCAGTGCAAGTTTAAATTTTCCTCCCGGGGTGAGCGGGGGAAGCTCGGTATTGGCGCTTACAGAAGAGAAATTCGGAACGACTCCGAGAATGCGATGGGTCTGTTTGAGGTTGTAGCCTTCCGATTTCTGGTCTGTCTTCTGGTCTCCGGGAACCGGCGCTTCCGGCAGTGTCGATGTCTGTGCCTGTGGCTTCGATGAAGATGCCTGAGGGTCCGACAGTACCGCTGGCGATGCCGGATCAGGGGTGTTCGCTGGAGGTTGATTCCGCGTTTGCAGAACCGGGGAACTCCGTTGCTCGGGCAATCGGGCTTGAGGCCAGAGTGGCGCGGTAGAAAAGAATACAAACAAGGCAAACGAGAGTACAGCGAAACTTCGAGATATCAGCAGGAGACACTCCAATCAAAATTTCCTGGTTGGCGAAAGACCTGCACAATGTGGGACGATGCCCACCACCGTTTGGCCTTGTTTCGACACACAAGAGAAATTGCGTCCTCGATCAACGATACCGTGATTTGTTAGGTTCGAGCCGTTTCCAAACGCATCGAGACCCGCCACAAATGCCGAATCGGGTCGTTGCGGAAGATCATGCCCTGGCAGCCAGAGACCAAGGCCGCTGGCTCTTCGACGGTGGCGAACCGCCGAAGTAACAGTGAAGGGCGCGTTTTTTCGAAGAATACTTTTCCCACCACGGTCATCCATCGCGAGCTATTGCACCCGCTTTGGAACGACCGTGGTCTCCTGGAGATCATTCACCAGTGCGGCGGCCTGCGCCACGTTGCTGTTATATCTTTCAAACTTTTCTTTCATTTCCGCTTGCCAGTTGGGACCGTATTGCTTCGCGAGCTCCTTTTCCCGCTCCTCTGTAACGGCGTTGCGCATTTTGTCTACGCTGGCGATCGCCTTCGGAAGCAAGGCATGGAAATGGGTCAGCTCCGTTGAGATCGTCTCCGGATGATAGGTGAGCCGATCGCCAGTCTGCATGGCGTCGATCAAATCGTCGGGCGACCAACTCAGCGGGTAGGTCTGGTTGAGAGCATCGTAGGCTTCGCGCAGGCGGGTCATCGAGCCGGCAAACCCATCGAGTTCCCCTCGTCTTGCGATGAGGTTCATTGGCCGATGCACCTCGACGACCAGTGGCCCTGACGCCGGCATGGAAGGGACCGTAATGATTGTGGTGAGCGTGTTGCCTTCATAGCGCCAGCCTGGCGCGCTGGCTTTCGTCGTGTATGTCAGCGGCTTGCCATTCGCGGTGACGGAAGAAGGAGGCCAGTCACCGGGCAGACGTAGCTCATAGCTGCGCTCGTGGACCATGCCTGGATAGCTGCCCCGACCCGGACCAACGCGAATTGTAAGATCGCCCTTCGATTCCTGAGCGGTGATGGGGGTCCACCTTGCCTGATCCTGCTGGTAGGCGCGGCTGTTCCCCGCATCTTCATACAAGGTGTAGTGGGAAGACGATCCTGGCTGTTGCGGAAAGACGGTCAGGATCAAAGGGTCCAGCGGCTTCTGATTGCTGTAGAGCATCGGCGGTGCCGTGGGCACGATGGCACCGGCGCGTACGTAAACGGGAATCTCGCGGATGGAAAATTTGCGCGCCACCTCTGTTGGGCCCGTGAAGTGCCTGCCGGTTTCCCATTCGATCCAGTCGCCTTTCGGCAGCCATATCGATTCGCTCGCCAGCTGAGTGGCGGGATCGACCGCTGTGGTCACGGGAGCGACAATCATTTCATTGCCGAACTGATATTCATTTTTGGCGGTGTATGCCTGCTCGGCATTTGGCCAGTCATAGTAGAGCGGCCGCAGAAACGCGACGCCGGAATCGTAGGTCCTTCGTGCTTCCGTGTAGATGTAGGGAATCAGCGCGTAACGCAGTTGATAGGTTTTCCGCATGATTTCCGAATACGGCTCGGGATAGGCCCAAATGCGGCGCTCGGAGTCGGGATTTTTCGTGGTGTGGGTGCGCAGGATGGGACTGAAGGCTCCGAACTGAATCCATCGCGTGTACAGTTCCGGGTCTACAACGCCCGGCATGTGCCCGCCGATGTCATGGCTCCAGTAGGCGTAGCCGACGTTTGCCGCAGTGGCGGTGAACCAGGGCTGGAAAGCGAGCGAGGGCCAGACGGACACAGTGTCGCCGGAGAAGCCGATCTGATACCTGTGATTTCCCAGGCCGCCCCAGCGATGGAATAGAAGCGGACGTTTGCCCTCACGCGCCTGATCGCTGAAGTGGACGTAGTTCAGCCACCAGGTTGGATTGACTCCCGGCATTTCGGTGTTCGACTCCTGCTGCCAGTCGAGCCACCAGAAATCGATTCCCTGCTTTTCCAGGGGATGATGCATGAGGTTCATATAATTCGTTGCGAACTTCTTGTCCGTAATATCGAAAGGAACGTATTTCTGTGTTGCGGGGTCGATGCCCATGGCACGGGGCCATTTCGGGATAGCGAACCTCCCATGGCTGGATTCCTGAGGCCGGATGCATGTTGAGCGTCACCTTCAATCCATCCTGATGAACTTTGCTCAGGAACGCCGACGGGTCCGGAAATAGAAGCTTGTTCCAACTGTATCCAGTCCAGCCGAGCCCCTGACCGGACTGATCGATTTTATGCATGGCCTCAAGTTGAGTGCGGCCCACATGCCAGTCCATGTCGATCACGAGCACATCCAGCGGCGTATCGTTCTCACGGAATCCGCGAATCAGCTGACCCAGCTCCTGATCGCTATAGGCCCAATAACGGGACCACCACGTGCCGAAGGCGAAACGCGGCGGCAACGGAATGCGTCCGGCAACGGTTACAAACGCGCCCAGCGCCTGCTTGTAGTGATGGCCATAGCCGAAGAAGTACCAGTCCTGACGCTCGCCCGCGGGCCGCTCCATCACCCACGGCCAGGGACTGTTTTCCCCTTGAGCAAACCGGAAATCCGCAGAGTCAAAGAGGGGGCGCTTGGAGTCATCGACCACCACCCAGCCATCGCGGGAAATCAATCCGGACCCAATCGGTTCTCCAGTGTTGCTGCCCAGGGCGCCGTCGAGCGTGCGCGTCGTGCCCTGCAAATTGCCTGTGTCCGCCATGCCGGGATGCCAGGCCACATCGGTGCTATCCATTTTGAAGCTGACCTGAAGGTCCTGCGGCGTGAACTTGCCGCTGCTGCCGTCTGCAACCGTGTAGATGAGCTTCAGGTCTTCTGTTTCGATTGAAATACTGTGACCGGAACCGACAGATGTAACACTATGCCGGAACTCTGGTACAGCAAGATTTCTGTTCAGGAATACAAAGGAGGCGTGGTCTTCGAACTTTCCATCTGCAGCCCACTCCATGCGAATCAGCCGGGAGGTGAGCACGGTGAAGCGCGCATGTTCGAAAATGACGACTGCTTTAGGATTGGCAACGGGATTGTACAAGCCGGCGGGATGCGAGCCGGTGTTTGAAAAAGAGGCGGCCTTCGTTGCATCCGTGGCATTTCCGGCAAAAGCTACGAGTGGAGCGAGGATGGCGGCGAGTGCAAGAATGCTTCTAAAGGATGTTCCAGGAGATATCGACTGCCCGAATATTTTTCTCATTGTCCACCGTGAATGAGGTGAATTATACAATCCAGCAGAATCGAAAAATGTCGCCGAACCGGCGCAGTATGCGGTTGGAATGGACGCGATTCAATGCAAGAAAAGCCAGGGCTTCGTCGGCATCTTGGGTTCAATCGACAGGCCAGACTTCGGATGTTTGCATCTTAAGGTATTGTGGTGAATTGAAAATATGATGGCGGGAATATGTCGACTATGAACAAGGGACCTTTCCAATATGCATCGAGTCGCACGGGGATCAAGACTTCGCCCTGTGTTATTGAACTGGATGGTGTGATGCGAGCCGCCAGCGTCGGCGAGCCGTTGGTGGCGGTGCTGAATCGAGTGGGCAGAATTATTCCCCAGGTTTGTTACCATCCACAGCTCGGCCCCATCGAGACTTGTGACACCTGCATGGTGGAGGTAAATGGAAAGCTTGTTCGCGCGTGTGGAACGCCGGCGGCGGCGGAGATGGTCGTCATAACCGAGGGCGAACGCGTTGATGTGGCGCAGCGCGAGGCCTTCGATCGCATCCTGGGCAACCACATGTTGTATTGCACCGTCTGCGATAACAACAATGAAAACTGCACGGTGCACAATACGACGGCTCTGCTGGATGTGAAGCATCAGAAGCGGCCATACCTGCCGAAGCCTTATCCAGTCGACAACAGCAATCCTTTTTATCGCTACGATCCCGACCAGTGCATTCTGTGTGGTCGATGTGTCGAGGCATGCCAAAACGTACAGGTGAACGAGACCCTCTCGATCGATTGGGAGGCTGAACATCCGCGGGTACTGTGGGATGGCGGAGAAAAAATTGCCGGATCCAGCTGCGTGTCGTGTGGACATTGCGTGACGGTTTGCCCATGCAATGCGCTGATGGAAAAGTCGATGATCGGGCATGCAGGATTCTTTACCGGTCTCGCCGCGACAACGCTCAACAACATGATCGATGTAGTGAAAGGGATTGAGCCTGAAATTGGCTACGGGCCCATCCTTGCGATTTCGGAAATTGAAGCCAGGATGCGCGAAGAACGCATCCGCAAGACGAAGACGGTCTGCACGTATTGCGGAGTCGGCTGCACCTTCGATGTCTGGACCAAAGATCGCCACATCCTGAAAGTTGAGCCGGGTGAAGGCTCCTCCAATGGCATATCCACCTGCGTGAAGGGTAAGTTTGGCTGGGATTATGTCAACGCAGACGACCGTTTGACCAGGCCATTGATTCGCAGCGGGGACACCTTCCGCGAAGCAAGTTGGGAAGAGGCGTTGGGTTTGATTACGGAGAAGTTGACCGCAATTAAAAACGCCCACGGACCCGACGCTATCGGACTTATCGCTTCCTCGAAATGCACCAACGAGGAAAGCTACCTGATGCAGAAGCTGGCGCGGGCAGTGATCGGCACAAACAACATCGACAACTGTTCGCGGTATTGCCAGACGCCGGCGACCAAGGGACTCTCCCGCACGGTGGGATACGGAGGGGACTCGGGTTCAATCTCCGATATTCAAAGCGCCGCTCTGGTAGTCATCATTGGCAGCAACACTTCGGAAAGTCATCCGGTGCTGGCGACGAGAATAAAAAGCTCTCATAAACTGCATGGACAGCGGATGATTGTGGCCGATCTGCGTGAACATGAAATGGCTCGGCGCGCCGATATTTTGATTCGGCCGAACCCGAGCACGGATTTGGTCTGGCTGTCCGCCGTTGCGAAGTACATCCTCGATAACAATCTCGCGAAGATGGAATTTATCGAGCGCTGGGTGAATGGGTTGCAGGAATATCAGGCGAGCCTCGCGCCCTTCACCATGGAATTTGCCGAGCGCGTGACCGGTATTCCTATCGCTACATTGCAGCAGGTAGCGCAGGAGATCGCACACGCTGACAGCGTCTGCATTCTGTGGGCGATGGGAGTGACGCAACACTGCGGCGGGTCCGACACCTCCACGGCAATTTCGAATCTGCTGCTGATCACCGGCAACTACATGCGTCCCGGCACCGGAGCATACCCTTTGCGCGGCCACAACAATGTGCAGGGCGCCAGCGATTTTGGGTCCATGCCGGAAGTATTTCCTGGGTATCAAAAGGTTGCAGACTCTGAAGCGTTCGCTCGATTCGAGCATGGCTGGAATGTGAAGCTGCCGACCTCCAAAGGTCTGGACAACCACGAAATGATCGATGCCATCCATCAGGGAAAGTTGAAGGCGATGTACCTGAAGGGCGAGGACACGATCACCTCCGATGCCAATGAAGGGGATGTCTCCGCAGCCCTTAGAAAGCTGGAATTTTTCGTGGTGCAGGACATCATTATGAGCGAAACGGCCCGCTATGCCGACGTCGTTCTTCCGGCGTGTCCCAGCCTGGAAAAGGAAGGAACGTTTACCAGCACCGAACGTCGCATTCAACGCCTCTATCAGGTGTGGGAGCCGCTGGGTGAAAGCAAGCCGGACTGGCGGATCATCCAGGAGATTGCCAATGCGCTGGGCGCGAACTGGAAGTACGAACATCCATCGCAGGTGATGGATGAGGCCGCTTCATTGACGCCGCTGTTTGCCGGCGTGAACTACGATCGCCTCGAAGGCTACAAGTCTCTGCAATGGCCGGTTGCCGCCGACGGTTCCGACCAGCCGCTGCTATTCACGGAGAAGTTTCCATTCCCCGACGGCAAGGCCAAATTGCATGGCGTGGAGTGGGAGGAGCCGTGCGAGAAAAAAGATGAGGAGTTCGATCTTCATCTGAACAATGGCCGACTGTTGGAACACTTTGAAGCGGGAAACATGACCTTTCGCTCGAAGGGAATTATGCAGGAGACGCCGCATCAATTTCTCGAGGTTTCGCCGGAGCTGGCGGCAGAGCGCGGAATTACGACTGGCCGTTGGGTTCGCCTGCGTTCCAGATACGGACAGACCAAGGTGCAAGTGCTGGTGACAGACCGCGTCCAGGGGAAGCAACTTTATCTGCCGCTGAATTCCGTCACCGAGCCGGTGAACCGTCTGACTGGTAGCAGTACGGACCGCGCAACGCACACGCCTGCTTACAAGGAAACCGCCGTGCAGATGATACCTATGCCGGAGCAGGGGTCCTCGCCATTGCCACGCAACAATTTCCGTTTCGGGCATCCCACGCCGCAGAACGGAGTTGAGGTGGAACGAAAATGGCGGCGGGGCGATTATCGGCTGCCGGGCACCGCGGCGGATGACAAGCTGGTGCAGATAGAGAATACTCGTCTATAGATTGCAGGGAGGATTTGCGTGGCTGAACCAGTTCGTCTCTACACACCGCGGCGGGACCCGCAGGAAGAATTACGGCGCAGGGTTGAACGAGCGCCCGTCGATCACGCGGGCGCGCTGCTCGCCGCCTATGAGTTGCTGCAGGAAGCGCAGGACCACGGCGTATTCGATACCCTTCGAGGTGCAATTGGCGCGGGGCAGACGATCATCGGCAAGGCCAGCGATTATGCCAATACTCCCGAAGGCATTCGCCTGATGCGCAATTTGTTGTCGGCTGCGCGGCTGCTGGGGGAGTTGAATCCCGCAATCATGGACGCAGCGACGAAGGCCCTGTCGAGTACCAGCGGCGAGTGGAAAGAACATTCCGAGCCGCCATCTCTTTGGCGGTCGTTGCAACGGCTGACAGGCAAGGACAGCCGCCGAACCCTGGCAACCATAGCAGCGTTTTCAGAGTCCTTCGGCAAAGCGCAAAGCGCGGAAGCAAGTGAGCCTGGCGCCGGGCGTGACAAGGGACCGAGCGCATCCGGTGTCGCGATTCCCGTGATCGCTTCCGCAGTCGTTGTTATGCTTGCGGGTTTCTGGATGAGCCGAAAACGCTCTTAGTCCTGGATCGCTCGATCTGGTTCTGAGGGCTGGCGCTTTGCATCGACGTAATTGGGCGCGAATTGGGCAGAGAATGCCGACGATCTCGGGACCCCTGATTGGCCCTCGAGCCGTTTATTTGGACCAAATTTCTTTCAGTTGGCAGCCCTTTCATGCGCTCCGGAATCTCATTCGCTGTAAGAATCCCCCTTTAGAGACGGAGGCGTTCCATGGCGCGACCCTACTGGTCCGGACATATTCAAATTTCATTGGTTTCATTTGGCGTTTCGTTATTTCCGGCGACGGAAGCGGCCAGCGAAATCGCGCTGCACCAGATCGACCGGAAAACCGGAGAGAGAATCCGGCACAAAAATGTTTCCGAGGACCGAGGAGCAGTCGACCGCGCCGACATCATCAAAGGATATGAATTTCGCAAGGGCGAATACGTGACGATTGAGCCCGACGAGATTGCCCACCTGCGGATTCCAAGTAAGAAGACGCTGGAGATCGTTCAGTTCATCGACGTCGGCGAAATCGATCCAGAATTTTTCGAGAAGCCGTATTTTTTGGTTCCGGAAAATGACACGCAGGCGCAGGCGTTCGCGGTGGTGCAGAAGGCGCTGCGTGAAACGGGAAAGGCAGGGCTTGGCGAAGCTGCTTTTGCGGGCAGGGAACATTTGATTGCGATTATGCCGCCCCTTGATCCAAAATCGCGCGGGCTCATGGCGTACACCATGCGATATGGCGCAGAGTTGCGCGATCCCTCTAAATACTTTTCCGACATAAAAAATGTGGATATCGACAAAGATCAACTTGCGTTGGCGAAAGAGTTGATCCGCCGGAACACGAAAAAATTCGATGCGTCCAAATTCGTCGACGATTATGAAGCCGCGCTGCGTGAGCTGATTGATGCCAAGATCGAACATCAGCCAATACCGCAGGAAGAGAAAGCGCCGAAACGCGCCAAAGTGATCAACCTGATGGATGCACTGCGGAAAAGCGTTGGCGAACAGGGAGGGGCCAGCGGCAGCCGTGGCGCGAAGAGTTCTAGAAGAGAGGCGCCGGAACATAAGCCAGCGAGCAGAGCGAAATCAAAAACCGGCGGCCTGAAGCTGGTCAAACCTCCAGCGCGCCGCAAGCGGACGGCATAAGCAATGCCCACTGCCAGGCATACAAAACGTGGTGCCAGTGCCCGCAAGGCCGCGGGTCACTCCGACGCCATCGATGAACAGCTCGCACGCTATCGCGCGATGAGGCGCTTCGATGTGACGGCGGAACCGAAGGGCGGCTCCAGTAGAACTGCAAAAAATCAAAGCGCTGAGAAAACAACACGACTGCCTTTTGTCATTCAGAAACATGCGGCTACACGCCTTCACTATGATTTTCGCCTCGGCTGGCGCGGAGTTCTGAAGAGTTGGGCGGTGACGAAAGGGCCGAGTTATTTTCCAGGCGACAAGCGGCTTGCCGTGCAGGTGGAAGATCACCCGATGGAGTACGGCGGCTTTGAAGGCATCATTCCCCAGGGACAATATGGCGGCGGCACCGTCATGCTGTGGGATGAGGGGACTTGGGAACCGCATGGAGATGCGGATGAAGGCCTGGCGATAGGCCGGCTGAAGTTCACCCTGTATGGCAAGAAATTGCATGGAGACTGGGCACTGATCCGCATGGGCGGGAAGGCTGCGCAGGAAAAAAAGCCCAACTGGTTGCTGATTAAAGAACACGACAAATTTGAACGTGGTGAGAATGATCCATGCGTCACAGTGGAAGAACCCGATAGTGTTGTCACGGGACGCGATCTGGATGCTATTGCGGAGAACCAGGACCACGTCTGGGGCTCGCAGGGAAGCCGAAAACCGGCAGAGAAGAGCAAGCCGTCCTCTTCACTTTCTACAAAAAAAAACTCCGCAAATAGTGCTGCGGTCCAAGAACGACGGGCCGACAAGGCTTCGAAAATATCCGGTGGGTCGAGCGAATTGCGCGGTGTGCCGAGAGAGACGCTGCCGAAATTCGTGCCGCCACAGCTCGCTTTGCAGGTAAGTGAGGCTCCGGAGGGTGCGGAATGGATCCACGAATTGAAGCTGGACGGTTATCGAATTCAGGCGCGGATCGATAGATCAAAAAAAGGCGCATCTTCTGTAGCGCTCATCACACGCGGCGGCCTGGATTGGACCCATCGCATGCCGGATATCGCCCATGAGTTGGCGGATCTTCCAGTCAAGAATGCGTCGCTCGATGGCGAAGTGGTGGTATTCGACGAAAGCGGGGGGACCAGCTTCGCACAATTGCAGGCGGCTTTTCAAGATGGAAAGAAGCAAAGGCTAACGTACGTTGTGTTCGACCTGCTTCATCTGGATGGGTATAACTTGCGCGGATTGCCACTGGAGAAAAGAAAGAAAATTCTGCAGAAGCTGCTGGCGGATCTGGAAGATTCAGATACAGTTCGCTTCGGCGAACATCTTGGTATGAACGGCCGGGAGATTTTTCGCAAAGCATGCGAATTAGGGGCGGAGGGAATTGTCTCAAAGAGAAGCTCCGCTCCCTACACCTCGGGCAGAAATGGGACATGGCTGAAGATTAAGTGCGTACGGCAGCAGGAGTTTGTCAT
This sequence comes from Acidobacteriota bacterium, assembly GCA_041690775.1. Classification (GTDB taxonomy): domain Bacteria; phylum Acidobacteriota; class Terriglobia; order Terriglobales; family Acidobacteriaceae; genus JAKAAZ01. The sequence continues at coordinate 13,554 of JBEPVW010000008.1, forward strand.
TGGAGGATTTACTCCGCCTTCGAAGAGCGGCGTGGGAATCGGCGCACTTCTGCTTGGGTATTATCGCGACGGTGAACTGGTGTATGCAGGTCGCACGGGTACAGGCTTCACGCAGAAGATGCGAAAAGATATGCGCAAGATGCTGGACAAGGTGATGCTGGCACGCACGCCATTCGCTTCGCTGCCGAGTGGCGCTGCTTACCAGGCGAAATGGGTTGAGCCGAAATTTGTGTGCGAGGTGAACTTTGCGACCTGGACAGCCGACAACCTTGTTCGTCAGGCATCATTTCAGGGATTGCGTGAAGACAAACCGGCCGAGGAGGTGACGAGGGAAGTGCCGGTTGATCTAAAGAAAGCGAAGAGTGGGGCGGCCGAGGCCGATGACGCGCCGAAGAAGAGAACGAGGGCGTCAAAAGAAAAAGCTAAAAAATCGACTGCCGCCGGTACTAGCCACAAGGCACAAACATCGAAGAAGACAGTGTCGCGCGACGATTCATTCCCCATCGCTATCTCGCATCCGGACAAGCAGGTGGATTCCGAGACCAAACTGACGAAGCGGGAACTGGCGGATTATTTCTGGGCCGTTCGAGACCACATGCTGCCGTATATTTCCCGCCGTCCGCTGAGCATTGTTCGGTGCCCGCAGGGAAGCACCCAGCCATGTTTTTTTCAGAAGCATGTCACCGACAATCTGCCGGAAGGGATTGAAGGGATAGACATTCGCGGACGAAGGAGTGGAGTGATTGAAAGCTACATCACTCTCTCGACGCCTCTCGGCTTAGCGGGTCTGGCGCAGATGGGCGTTCTGGAAATTCACCCATGGGGGTCGAGCAACGGCGACATTGAAAAACCGAATATGCTTATTTTCGATCTTGATCCCGACGAAGCAATCAGCTGGAAAACGTTGGCGGAAAGCGCGCGGGAAGTGCGCTCGCGGTTGAAACAGTGCAAACTGGAAAGCTTCTTGAAGACCACGGGCGGCAAAGGCTTACATGTGGTTGCCCCGATCGAACCTGAACAGGATTGGCCGGTGATAAAGAATTTTGCCTTGGGATTCGCCACCCGCATGGAGTCGGAAAATCGAAAACTCTATCTGACGAAAATGACGAAGGCGGCGCGAAAAGGAAAAATTTACATCGATTACTTGCGCAACGAAAGGGGCGCGACGTCGATTGCGCCTTACTCCCCGCGTGCTCGACATGGCGCGCCGGTAGCGGCTCCGCTCGATTGGAAAGAACTGGATGGGCCGAAAGTGCCGCGTTTTCTTGTTGCGGACTTTGAAAAGTGGAAGGGACGTCTTCGCCACGATCCGTGGAAACGGATGCTCGCCAAGCGTCAATCCATTAGCGAAGACGCGCTGGCCCGGTTTACTTCCGGTCGGGCGTCCGATTGACATCGTTGGGCGCTGTCGGGTTGATCTGGCCTTTTTGGGTTTCTGGCGTAGGACTTCGGACGGCTGTATCGCCGGGCCCAGCCGTACCCGGATTCTGGCCATCATAGCCAGAAGGCTGGACGTTTTGCTTTTGCATATCCGGACGATTCTCCACTTTATCTTTCTCTTCGGACGCCATTGTTTTCTCCATGTGACATTGCTGAGACGCTGATCGTGTGGATGCCCGCCGACGAAAATGGTTGGCTAAGCTGCGATGAAGGAATCCGTTCTAACGGCCGCGGCATATCTGCACCAGCAGCCACGCGTTCAATACCGCAATCAGGATTGCTGCTGTCCACGCGAGAATGCGGAGCCAGGGACGGTTGACGAATTGGCCCATCTTGCGGGCATCGCTGGTGAAGGCCACCAGCGGGAAAACCGCAAAGCTTAATTGCATACTCAGAATGACCTGGCTCAACAGAAGCAAGCGCGAGGTTCCGGATCTTCCCCAAAGCGCGGTCACAATCACAGCGGGAATAATGGCGAGGAGACGTGTCAGCAATCGCCGCTGCCACGGCGGAAGGTGCAAATCCAGAAACCCTTCCATCACGACCTGGCCCGCGAGCGTTCCGGTAAGCGTGGAGTTTTGCCCGGAAGCAAGCAGCGCCACAGCAAACATTGTGCTTGCGCCGGTGACCCCCAGCAGCGGCGTCAACAGCTTATACGCGTCGCCGATCTCCGCGACCTGGTTGTGCCCGGAACGATGAAAAACGGCGGCAGCAACGATCAAAATTGCAGCGTTGACAAACAGTGCCATCGTCAAGGCCCCGGCGGAGTCAAGGCTGGCCAGCCAGATAGCCTCTCGCTTTCCCTTTTGCGTGCGGGGATAATCGCGTGTCTGCACGATGGATGAATGGAGGTACAGATTGTGCGGCATGACCGTAGCACCTAAAATTCCAACGGCGATGTAAAGCATGTCGCCGTTCGACAGAATCTCTCGCGCGGGCACGAACAGGTGAAGAGCAATCGCGCTCCATTCCGGACGGGACAAAAAAATCTCGACAGCAAACAGCGTCGCGATGGTGCCGATTAGAATCATCACGACGGCTTCAAAGTAGCGGAAGCCGCGATGTTGCAACAGCAGAATCAAGAGGACATCGAGGCTGGTGATCAGCACGCCCAGAAGGAGCGGAATTCCAAAAAGCAACTGGAGTGCGATGGCAGAGCCAATCACTTCCGCCAGATCGCAGGCGGCGATGGCGATCTCGGCAAAAAACCACAGCCCGACGGCTACAGGTCTGCTGTAGTGTTCGCGGCAGGCCTGAGCCAGGTCCATCTCCGTGGCTACGCCGAGTTTGACAGCGAGGCCCTGCAGCAAAATCGCCAGCAAATTCGAAGCCATGATAGCGAACAGCAGGGTGTAACCGTAGCGGGAGCCGGCGGCCAGATCCGTTGCCCAGTTACCGGGATCCATATAGCCGACAGAAATAATAAAACCCGGACCGATAAAGCCGAGCGCGCGTCTCCAAAGTTGAGGAGAGCTGGAGACGCGCACGCTGGAAAATACGTCGGGCAGCGATGGCCGACGTATCGTGGTCTCGAGTTCAGCTTTGGTTGCGCCTTCGTGCATGGCGGGGAAACAGGCTCCTTACCGCAGTATGCCACAGAAGGTTAATTATAGTTAACTTTAGTTGATTAAGTTGGGCTTATCGCTTTTTACGCCGCTTCACCCAGACCTTTTCGGCGGCCGGGCGGCCGAGGGTTGTGGTTCCGGAGGGAGTTTCCACGGTGACGGTCTGGTCGTAATTTCGCGCGATCACTTTCACCTGCGCATTCGGGCCAATGCCGCAGCGGTGGAGAAAAACCAGCAGCCTGGGGTCCCGTTCAAACAGACTGGCGACTACGTAAGGTACATCTTCCAGTGCGTCATACAGCGGGAGCAGCCCGCGTTTTGTCCGTTGCGCCGGGCTCTCTGGCAGCACCGCGTTGCCGTGGGGGCAGGTACCCTTTTCGCCCAGTTTCTGGATGAGCTTGGCTTCGAAGGCCGGTGAGACGGCGTGCTCCAGCCGCTCCGCTTCATCATGCACGCGATACCAATCCATGCCGAACATCTCCGATAGCATGCGCTCGATCAGGTGGTGACGGCGGGCGGTGCGATAGGCTGTTTCTTTGCCTTTTGGCGTCAACCGCACGATGCCGTCGGATTTTACCTCGACATAGCCATCCCGCTTCAGGCGCTTCAACGCCATCGTAACCGCGGGAGGAGAAACGGAAAGCCAGTGTGCGAGAGTGGACGAGATGACGGTCTGCCCCTCGGACTCGGCCTCCAGGACGGCCTTCAAATAATCTTCTTTCGAAATGGTGATGGATTCTTTCATCGTGGTCTCGGCATTCTAACTCTTTTTATCAAAACTCCTGCTTCCTTGGAGGCAAAGGTCCAGCAGAATTGGCTTCATCGGCTGGAAATTTAGGCACGTCTCCGAGATGGCGCGTCGGCTATATTCATAGGAGCCGCAAATTCAGAGATCACCATCGCCACCCCCAGAGGGATTTTTGGACAAGAGGGCATACAGTCGTCTCCTGATTCAGTTGCTTTTACTGCCGCTGATGGCGCTTTCGCTTTTGGCGATTGAGCTGGGCTACAGTTTGCAGCGCGTGGAGAAAAGCGCCGCCTGGGTGGACCATTCGGACCGGGTGATTGCTCAAGCGAATCGGCTTCTCAATCTCATCGTGGATGAAGAGACCGGAATTCGCGGATATTTTCTGACCCACGACCTTTCTTTTTTGGAACCCTACAACCGAGCCGAACGGATTTTGCCGCAGGAGTTCGACACAGCGATTTCGATGGTGCGGGACAACCCGGAGCAGGCTGCGCGTCTTCAGCAACTTCGTCAAAGTTATATCGAATGGCAGACCAGTACCCGCCAGGAACTCAATGGACCGGTTGCCGCTCCTGTAAACATGCAATTGCGCAAGCAGGAAATGGACGGAATACGCTCGCAGGCGGAGAGTTTCCTTCACGCAGAAGAGCTTCTGCGGCGGCAACGATCTGGCAAGGCGAACGACATCGGATCGACGTACCGCGGCATGCTGTTGGGGCTGATTGCCTTGATTGCCCTGGGCATCGCATGGAATACTCGGCGATGTTTTTCGAGACTTGGCGAGATTTTTGGGACGCACCTTCGGGAAGTCGAGGCGCAGCGAAACCTTGTGGCAGAGCGCGAGCAATCCCTAAGCACGACGTTGCATAGTATCGGAGACGGCGTGATTGCATGCGACCCAGCGGGTTGCGTGGCGTTGATGAACCCTGTCGCGGAGCAGTTGACCGGCTGGAAAGAACACGAGGCCAAGGGCTGTCCTTTGCCGAATGTTTTTCATATCGTGTCCGAACACACGCGGACGCTGGTCGAGAACCCTGTCGAAAAAGTACGTCGCACTGGGACTGTCGCTGGCCTGGCAAACCATACGATTCTGATCCGTAAAGACGGTTCGGAATGCAGCATTGACGATAGCGCTGCTCCTATCCGCGGCGCAGACGGACGGATGATCGGCATTGTGCTGGTGTTTCGCGACTGTACGGAAAGCCGAAGCTCTCAGGTCGCCCTGATGCGCGCGGAAAAGCTGGCTGCCGCCGGCAAGCTGGCCGCCTCCATTGCGCACGAGGTGAACAATCCCCTGGAGGGTCTGACGAACATGCTCTACCTCGCCGGCGAGAGCAAGGAGCTTGCCGACGTGCAGTCCTGGCTGGCGCAGGCTCAGTCGGAGGTCAATCGCCTGAGCCATATTACTCGCAGGACTCTTGGCTTTTATCGCGAGAGCACTCAACCGACTATCTATAAACCTGCGGATGTGATGGAAGAGGTGCTGGCATTCTATGTTCCCGAAAGCATTTCTAGAAATATGCAGCTTGTGGCCCAGGTCCGCACCCAGCAGGAGATATACGGAATTGCCGGAGAGCTGCGGCAGGTGATGTCAAACCTGATCGCCAATAGTCTTGATGCGATGCCGAACGGCGGGACTATTCGGCTGGTCGTGCGGCAGGTAACAGATCTTCGGGATAGTGCGAAAACGGGTGTAAGGATTACGGTCGCCGACACCGGCAGCGGCATTCCGCCGCCCATCCTGCAGCATGTGTTCGAGCCGTTTTTCACAACCAAGATCAATACCGGAACTGGGCTTGGACTGTGGGTTTCAAAGGAGCTTATCGAGAAGCAGGGAGGGCATCTGCGGGTCCGCTCCAGTATTTTCGCTTCTCGGACCGGCACTGTTTTTTCCATCTACATACCGGTCGATCCATCGAATGCCACAACCAGTTCTGAGGCGCCAGAGGATACGCTGGAAACAACCCAGATTTAAAAACTGATCTGCGGCGCAGGCCACGCATTCCAGTCGGCGTCAGTTTTGCTCAGATATGTACACCGCACCAGAATGCTTCAGAAAAGTTGCGTACAAATGACTTTACACACGCCCTGTGATTCTGTTTCAGAATCCACCGCTCAGTCCGGCGCCGCTACGGGTTCGCCCGGGTTCAAACGAGGCCTCGGCCTCTTTGATTCGATCATGGTCGTCGTCGGCATCATGATCGGCTCGGGAATTTTTATTGTCCCGGCGGAAATGAGCCGTCTGATCGCGAGTCCAGGCTGGCTGCTGGTCGCATGGGGAGTCACCGGAGTACTTACCGTAGCGGCGGGGCTATGTTACGGAGAACTCGCGGCGATGATGCCGGAAGCAGGCGGCATGTACGTGTATCTGCGCGAAGCGTTCTCTCCCCTAGTGGGATTTTTGTATGGATGGACACTCTGGACCGTAATCCAGACCGGTACCATCGCCGCAGTTGCCATCGCTTTCGCGCGGTTTGCTGGGGTGCTGTTTCCTTCGATTGCGGAAAACCATTATTTAGTCGCTCCGGTGCATGTCATTGGGCACTACTCAGTATCGCTATCGACCACGCAGTTGCTGGCGATCGCCATCATTATTCTGCTGACGTACACCAACAGTCTCGGCCTGAACTATGGCCGCATCCTGCAAAATATATTTACGGTTGCGAAGGTCGGCGCGCTGATCGGCCTGGTTGTGCTGGGCTGTACGATCGGCATCCACCATGCGGCCATTGCGGAAAATTTTCATCACTTCTGGACGGTGCGTCATCCGGTTTCCTTCGCTGCAGGGCTCGATGCTTCAACGGGTATCGGCCTCTTCCTGGCGATCTGCATCGCGCAGTCCGGGTCACTGTTTGCGGCGGACGCATGGCACGATATCACGTTCGTCGCAGCGGAAGTAAAAAGCCCTTCTCGCAATTTGCCGCTGGCGCTTGGCGTTGGGACGGCATCGGTGATCGCGCTTTATCTACTGGCGAACCTGGCATACTTACTGACCCTCCCGCTGGTCGCGATTCAACATGCCCCGGCGGACCGTGTGGCGACGGCCGCATTGCAGAGCATCTTTCCGTATTTCGGCGCCGCGTTGATGGCGCTTGCGATTATGGTCTCTACGTTCGGCACGGTGAATGCGATGACCCTGGCGGGCGCGCGCGTGTTCTATGCGATGGCGCACGATGGCTTGTTTTTTCCGTCGGCCGGAAAGCTGAATCGTGCTCGCGTACCCGGATGGGGATTGGCGATCCAGGGTATATGGACGGTTTTTCTAGTGTTGCCGCGCACTTTCAATCCGCTGGTGGGTAGGTATGGCAATCTATACAGCGATCTGCTGGACTACGTAATCTCAGCCGCATTGATTTTTTATATTTTGACGATTGCGGGCGTTTTACGTTTGCGCAAAACACGCCCCGATGCGCCGCGTCCTTACCGGGTGTGGGGATATCCATGGCTGCCGCTTCTATATATCGCAGGTGCGAGCGTGATCCTGATTGTGCTGTTCCTCTATCGGCCCGCTACCACATGGCCCGGGCTGGCGATTGTAGCCACCGGCTTGCCGATTTATGCTGCGATGCGATGGCGCAATCGCGCTCGGCAAATTTAATCTTCATAACGGCCGTCAGAGAGAACTACGCGATTTTCACTTCCCGGATTTGATTAAGTGCGAACGGGCGTCCAGCCAGCAATCGAAGTTCAAATCGTGCGATACGGCGCACATGATAGACCAGCGTGGGGCGGAAACAGACCAGGCATGTTCCTCCCTTGCGTCGCACGCTTGGATACAGGATGCCATTTGCCTGCCGCTCGAGCAGGGCGGCGGCCAATTGCTGTGGCTCCTGATAACACTCTGGAATCGGGAAGGGCTTGAGATATTTTTTATATTGAGGCTTCGATCCTGTCAGGTCATGAATTTCGGCGGCGAAATCAGCCAGATAGTCATCGTAAGTAGCCGATTCTTCCTTGTCCCAGTCGATTTCTTCCAATTGCTGAAGCTTGTGGAAGGCCACTTCCGCAGCGGAGGTCTCTTGCTCCAGGCTCGCATACCAGGCGCCTCGATTGTGGTCGTTGAATCGGCTTCCGCTCGGCGCGGCGTGGGTAAACGCGGCGTTTACTATATGTGCATAACGGACGCCATAGACTAGCTCGTGAACTCCGATGCCTGGCAACAAACCCTCCTCGCCCAGTAAGCGGGTGTTGGTGGCGCCGTCCAACTCCATCAGTTCGTTGAGTTCGACTTCATCTTCGATAAGCCGGGAGAGTACCGTTCCGGAAGCGCTATGTTTGGATGGAATCATCCGGTGAGTGTCGTAGAGCTGGAGATCTCGGGCTGGCGGGAATTTTCGCCGCGGCTCCATCATTGCCCACCACGACGCGCATCCAGCAGTTGGCGCACGGAGACCATCCCCGGCTGTCCCCGTTGGACCATGTATGCCACCGGCGACGCTCCGCGGAACATCGGGTTGCGATTTGGCAACGTCACCCAGGCATCGGCCAGGGACTTGCTATACAGAATGTTCAATGCCTTGAAGATGCCCACCAAAAGAGAGATGCGGGTCAAAGTGTCCTGATCGAGCGTCCGCTGGGCGGGCTCCTTCTTCAGCGAATAGTAGGAGCCGGAAGAAATTCCTCCCAGCAATTGCCGTGCTTCCGGGTCTTTGATGCCCCACTTATCCATGATCCGCAGGAAGCCTTTCACAGCCGTCCGGCTGAGGCGCGCGCGCGTTGCGGCATCGGACAGATTGGCGGAAATATCGAACGCGTACCCTGCGACGTGCGGAATAACCAGTGCAGCGGCCATAGCGAACTCCAATAATGCACTATTATTGCATCATTATTGGAGATTCCGCAATTTGTATTTTGGTTGCCGGCGAATGCCAATCGGGCACTCCCGTTGGCTCCTTGCAGAAATCTGCGAGACAATCGCGATAGATTCAGAAGCAAGCCCCAAACCTGACCCCCAGCCTGGGAGTGATGGAGAGCGGCGACCGCGCAATTCCATTGCAGGCTGCGGAACTGTATCAGCAGTCCCGCGAAATTATGGATCGCCGCATTGAGCAGTGGAACAACATCAAAGGGAAGCAACTGCCACAATTGAATCAACAATTGCAAAAAGCACATATTGCGCCCATCGAGATTTCAAGCATCGAACAGGAAGTGTTCTACCAGATGACGCGGTAGCGTCCAGGTTTGGGCATCAAGGAGTTTCTACGCACTACTTTGTCTCTACAGCCGTGCTCGCGCTTGTTCTAATTGTCTTCTTCATGCTGGCGCAGAGAGAATTCCAGTACTTCGGTATCACGCAGTGGATACTGCGAGTTATCGTAGCGATGCCGTTGGTAGTCTCTGGCATCGGACATTTTGTGCGCACCGCAATCTACGTCAGCATCGTCCCGCCGATGTTTCCACATCCTGATTTCTGGATTGTGTTTACGGAATTCTGGAGCTTGCCGGAGCGATCGGGTTATTGCTTCCGAGTACGAAAAAAGCTGCGGCTATTTGCATAGTGTTGCTGATGATCGCCGTCTTTCCCGCCAACGTTTATGCGGCGAATCAAACAGTTGACGGTCTGCATATGCCGAGCGTGCCCGTACGTTTGACGATGCAGGTGATCTACATAATTCTGGTACTTGTTGCGGGCTGGGGCATTCCGAATCCGATTCGAATTGCCCAACGCGAACCCTGAATTTCTTGGGCTGCTAAGGTTCAGTCCGCAACTTCCAAAGAAGCTGGCGCAGCATTCCTTGCATTAGCATCGCGTCTTCCGCCGATAGCGCGAGGCGATGAATCATGCGTCGAACGGCTTCGTCTTTTTCTCGTAAGGGAGCCGGGTCCATGTATCCGCTGAGTTGAAGCACTTGCAGCAGTGCTTCGGTCACCCGCTCCAGGTCACCAGCAGATGCCGGGAGTGGCTTCTCACCTGGCGGCGCATCTGGTTTGCGGCGCACCAGTTCATACAGGCAGACCGCCACGGCCTGCCCCAGGTTCATCGAAGGCTGTTGTTCGTTCGTCGGGATATGCATCAACCAATGACAGTGGCTCAGATCTTCGTTCGACAGGCCGAATTTCTCTGAGCCGAACAGAACCGCAACCCGGCGCATTTCACCTTCCGCACCGCGAATTTCTTCAAGGATGAGGCGCGCTCCTTCGGCCAGAGTCTTCAATGGATGCTGAGGTCGCCGTTGCCCGATTGCCATTGTGCCGACGACCAGGGTGCAGTCGGCGACAGCATCCGCGACAGATTGGAACTCTTCCGCGTTCGCCAGCAGAGCGGACGCGCCCACGGCGGAGCGCGCCTCCCGGAATGCCGCGTCATAAGGATTTACCACTCGCAGTCGCGAAAATCCGAAGTTGCACATCGCTCGCGCGGTTGCGCCGATGTTGAGCGGATTGCGCGTAGAGACCAGGACGACGCAAAGATTGTCGAATTCGTTTCGATTCATCACGAAGGGACTTATGCCAACGCCATTCTATTGTGCTGCATGAGGCGTGGTGCTGGTCAGCAACGGTATCGCGCCGAGCAGACCCGCGTGGTTACCGAGGGAAGCAGCGAGAATTTGAACCGTGCCGCTTGGCGTCCAGGAATATTTACGAACATAGTCCTGAATGAACGGCAGGATTATGTTTGCGCTTCGCATTACACCTCCGCCAATGACTACCCGTTCCGGACCATAGGCGTGGATCAGGCCGACGGTTCCGCACGCCCAGACCTGGAGGCAGCGGTTCCGAAGCTCAATGGCCACACGATCGCCATCCTCCGCCAGCTGGAATAAAACGCGAAAGTTGATACGTTCGACCTTCGCCAGTTGACTGTCGGCGAAACCGGGCCATTCCTTCGCGACCAATGGCAAAGACCAGCCGGACGCTTCGGCCTCCATGCATCCGAAGGCGCCGCAGGTGCATTTCCTACCTGTAAACAGAACTGGAATGTGCCCGCCAAGGCATCCGCCCTGAACCTGTTTGGTGCGGAACAGATGGCCGCCAGCCATGGCAGCGCCTCCGATTCCAGTGCCCAGCGTGATCATCACAACGTCTTCCGCACCTTGCGCCGCGCCCGCGTACCACTCGCCCAGCAGCGCCATGCGTGCGTCGTTTTCTAAAGCGAATGGAATTCCGAATTCCGCCTGACACCATGCGTGCAAATCGATTCCAGGAGCATCTTCGAATTTTCCATTGGTTGAAGCGACGCGGTTATTAGCCGTCATGGCGCAGATACCGATTGCAAGCCCGATGCAGTCCTCCGCGCGAGATTCGATTTCTGCCAGCAACTCGTAAATGATGGTCTTCAAGGCGGGAAGCAGCTTCAGCAGACCGGCGCTGGAGTCGACGTGAATCTCACGGGAGACAAGAATGTTTTTATCTTCAACAATGGCAAGTGTGGCGTGGGAACCGCCCAGATCGATAGAAATGGCTTTCATTGTTTGTCCTGGGCCCGTTACCCGTTTGAGTTAAGTTGTAGCTAATCCATGTAGAAAATTTCGTGCATCATCAGAAAACGTTCGCTCGGGCAAAGCGGCTCCATCGGCTCAAAATATTGCGTCATCGCCTGCTGCCAGCGCGTATTCACGGGATCGTGCTCGATTCGGCCCCATGTCACGTCGAAATTTTCAACGTGCATAAACAGGAACAAAAGCTCATCGCGGCAGAAGATGGACATTCCGAGATGCCGGCACCTTCGCGCAACCGCAAGCAGAAAGCCGCTCTTTGCATGAGTAACTACTCCATTCCTCTATTTCCAACTGACAAGGCTGACAGCAAAGGGCGTTAGTTGAAGCGTTGCCCCTGTGAGTTGCGAATCGACAGCCGGTCCTTCCGCGCTCAACTTATCTACCGTGGAAATCTTTGCGACGCCGGCACTATCTGGCAGGGTTATTTCGGTACTACGGTTGCGGCGGTTCACGATCAGCAGTTTTTTGCCGGTGGGAGTGACAAAAGCCTGCGCAGTGACGCCATTGTCGGAAGCCAGGGTGGTCTTGACGATCTTATCTCCCGGATGGAAATTATCTTTCAAAAGCTTCAATACCCAATATCGGGCATTTGGTTTTCCGTTTGTCCAGTCGATCATCGTGACACTCGGAAACTGCGAGGGATAGCCGACCAGCTGTGACTCTCCGATGACGTCGACCCCCTCGTTTGCGAGGCCTATATATAGGTAGGCATACAGGGCACCGGCAGCGTTCCAGTAAGCAGGCGGAATGGATGCAATGTGGCCGCTGGCATCCGCCACTTGATTGTTATCGTCAGGCAGGATTATTCCAAGCTCGTCGGTATCTATCTTGGTTGCGGGGGAAAGGCGGTTACGGATTGCGTTGATGTAGCGGACAGTTGCAAGAAAACCGTCCGCCTGGTCGAAGAAGGTATATTGCCAGTTGTTAATGTTCTGATGAGCTGAGGGGCTGGCATAAAAATGATAAGAAATATAGTCCAAGGGAATGCCGGGCTTGTGATTTTTATGATCCAGAAAATATTCAAACCAGTGGGGGTCGGATGGTTTCGCCAGCGCCAGACCCATAAATTTCGTTTCCGGACTTACTTGGTGGATGGCGCTCACAATGGCGTCATACCGCTGTGTATATTGCTCAGGCGTGGTGTCATGCTCGAAATCGACCTCGTTCAGCACCTCCCAAATCGGAAAGGAATAGTGGTAGCCCGAAGCGTGCCGTTTCCCGTTTTCATCTGTAAAGCCGCGTCGGGTATACCAGCTAACTAGTCGCCCGTAGTAATTACCCAGTTCCTTGCCAGAAGGGTCTTTTAGCTCCGTACCCTGGGTGTAATCCCAATTTGCCTCGTTCGGATCCTTCGGATAAGTCACGGGCTTTGGCGTCTTGAAAAGCCAGGCCGGCATAGTGCTGAAATTCATGACTGTACTGTGGCCTTCGGTTGAACTCAAAAAGTCCTTTGTCATGGGATCGATCAGACTAAAGTCCCACGAAGTCCCGGTAGACGTTGGCGGCTCCAGTTCGGCGACAGCTAACCTTGGATAGGGAAGCCACGGCACATACCGAACATAGTCCGCGCCTAACTGCTTTACGGCGTCGAATGCACCGTCGTGAATTGGCGTGCCGCCTCGCAACATCGGGTTCACTACCACTTGTAATGTTGGGGTGGACCGGGAGATGAGGACCGTGTTATTCCAATCGACTGTGACGGCGGATGGCTTTGCCGCCGCCTGTGCAGAACAAGCCAGCCCAGCCCCAAAAATAACGAATAGGACTGCACAGTAGAGCACAGCATCGATGCGAACGGAGTGAAAAGCTCGATTATTGATATGCATAGTTCAGCCTCCAGGCGGTGAGTCAGTCAATGTCAGGCATCCATCTTGCTCTGCAGCAAACCGAGCAGAGTGAAGTCGTGCTCAATAGATTTCAACCTTATTCGTCGTTGCCATAATTGGATAGTATCAATTGCGGTAAAAAATTCCCTGGGTAGACGGACTATGTCCGGCCCACATGCAACCTGCTCCAAAAATTATACGGAGATACAAATCCAGCGGGAAAGCTGCCGTTGACGTTTCCGCGGACCGCGACCGGCATCCCAACCAGCATTGCACAGCATGTGATGCTGATGCTGAACAAGCGGTCGTTTGCAATCTACTACCCTGTCGCGCACGCGTGGAAATTTCCCGATGGAACTTACAGAATTTTTGCCGGCACGTCTTCCAGAGACTTACCACTGCAAAGTGCCGTCAGCATCGGCAGCAAAGAAAATTCTCACTAATTTCGGCTGAACGCCGCATCTACCGTGCCCGTTCCGGGACTAGAGTCGGAATGAGCGCCAATCCTGGCCGAACCATCGGTTTTCAAGTGCTCCAGAATCTTAAATTGCAGCAATATAGAGGGATTTCAGCAGTATGGACGCTGTAGCGCCCTCTGTTGGCACCTGAGCGGTACGGATCCAAATCTTTACGCATCTAAAGACATAAAGCGGTTTCTCCGATGATTGAGGTCCTTCGATGCGTATAGCTCTGATTGCTTCCCCGTTTATCTCTGTTCCTCCTCGCAAATATGGCGGAACGGAATTATTTATTTCAAACCTGGCGGAAGGCCTGAAAAGGGCAGGAGTTACCGCCGTGGTTTACAGCAACGGAGAATCTACCGTAGAGGTAGAGAATCGCTGGTGCTATCGGGATGCTGAATGGCCGCTTTCCAGCGAAGGTTCGGGCATGTTCAAGGAATTGGACCATGTCGCGTGGTCCATTCAGGACGCAGCGCAAGATTGCGATTTAATCCACATTAACAGTGCTCCCGCCGTTACGTATTCCCGGTTCGTGCCGCGTCCGTTTGTGTGCACGCTTCATCATCCGTATGAGCAGCCGCTGACTCGCTTTTATGAACGGAACCCGCACGTGTTTTATACAGCCATCAGTCACCGTCAGGCGTCGCTGCACTCCACGCTGCCGCTTCGGACCATCCACCACGGATTGGATTTCCGTAAATACCGGCTGCAAACCGACAAAGATGGGTATCTTTGTTTCCTCGGGCGGATCGCCCCCATCAAGGGGACACATCTCGCCATTCAAGTGGCGCAGCGCGCGGGCATACCCCTCAAGATTGCCGGAGAAATTCAGCCGGTCTTCCGCAGCTATTACGAAACGATGATAAAGCCCCATGTGGACGGAAAATTCATCGAATATGTCGGGGAAGTGGATCTTGAAGCTAAGAACCAGCTTTTGGGTGGTTCCATCGGCCTGCTATTTCCCATACAGTGGGAGGAGCCCTTCGGCCTGGTCCTAATCGAGGCGATGGCGTGTGGCACCCCGGTTTTTGCTTTCCCGAGCGGCGCTGTCTCGGAGATTGTTTCGGACGGAATTTCCGGCAATATTTCCAATTCGGTGGAGGAGATGGCTGCGGCCATCAGGAGACTGACTTTCACGCCTAGCGTGGTGCGCAACTGGGCAGAGACGATGTTTTCCGTCGAAACCATGGTAGGCAGCTATGTGGATCTTTACCGTACGATTCTGAATCGCAAGCTCGATCGGGGACAGATGGCAGTTCGATCGCCAAAGGAGACCGCCGCATGAGGAGTTCCGCTTCCATTTCCGCCGACGCGAAACATCCCGCGCTGGTGGAAGTGCCCCCTCCTCCGGAGCCGCGGATCGCCTACGCGGAGCCGCATCTTTCCAATGTTCAGATTCTGGCTCTGGTCCGCGGCAAGACTTTTCTTACGGCCAACCATGAGGGCAACCTGATGCCGCCCGGTGCCCCGCACATCGGTCTGTTTCGCGACGACACCCGCTATCTAAGCCAGTTGGAACTTCGGATTAACGGGTCTCCACCGGTCGCACTTTCCTGCGGCTCGGAAGGGGCATATGCGGCACGCATCGAATCGACAGTGAAGGGCACTCTGGAACGAGACGGTCTAGACCTCCCTGTCAATGCAATCTACGTCCATCGGGAACAATTGCTCGAGAGCGATGTTTTCTATGACGTGATCCATCTGGAAAATTTCCATCAGAAATGCACGAAGCTGACAATTGAGATCGACTACGATGCCGACTTCATGGACATCTTTCAGGTGCGCGGCATCATTCGCGGTAAGAGCGGCCATTATTATGCTCCGATTGCCATGCGGGACCGAATCAGCTTTATATATGAGGGATTGGACGAGCGAGTCCGAGCCACGACGATCTGTTTTGCGCCGGAGCCCACAAAAATCGAAAGCAAGACTGCATGCTGGGAACTCGAGCTGGAACCTCTGGGCAAATGCCGGATTACGACCGCGGTGCACGCCCATTCCGAGCCGCTCCAAAACCTGTCCGCGTTGGTTGAGCCGATCTCATCGGAGTCAGATCATTGCCTGGCGGAAACTGCCCAGCGAAACGATCTCCAGAAGCCGCTCAAAATGCTTCGCGGCGAATACGACAAGTGGCTCGAAAACTGCACCCGCTTCCATTCCGACGATGAGATATTCGATGCGATGCTTGCAACTTCCACTGAGGACTTTTACGCGCTACAGATACCAGACAAGGCCGGGATCGCTGTCGCCGCCGGGGTTCCGTGGTTCGCCGCACTCTTCGGGCGCGACTCGCTGATTGCGTCCTATCAGGCGCTGATTCTCAATCCATTGCTGGCCCGTGGAACCCTGCGAGTGCTGGCGTCGTATCAGGGCCACGAAACCCGGAACGACCGCGATGAGGAGCCCGGAAAGATTCTTCACGAAATGCGCTCCGGAGAAATGACAGCAACCGGTGAGGTCGCATTTGGCATGAACTACGGATCGGTGGATGCGACGCCGCTGTTCATTATTCTGTTGAGTGAGTACCATCGCTGGACTGGCGACGACGATCTTCTTCGAGAACTGGCGGAGCCGCTCAAGCTTGCCGTGGAATGGCTCCTGACCTACGCGCAGATTGATGGGGATGGTCTGGTTGAATACTGCCGCAAGACTTCCAAAGGACTTTTCAATCAGGGATGGAAAGATTCCGGTGACGCAAACATGCACGCCGACGGACGTATTGCACAACCACCGATCGCGCTTATCGAAGTGCAAGGCTACGCAATCAAGGCGCTGTCGGAAGCAGCCGCCATGCTGAAATTTCTTGGCGCGACGGAGCTAAGCGCCAAGGCGGCCGAGCGCTCCGATAAGATTCGCAGCCTGCTCGATCCCATGTTTTGGATGGAAAAGAAACGTTACTACGCCATGGCGCTGGATAAGGATAAACAGCCCCTGGAAGTGATCTCTTCGAACCCTGGACATTTGTTGTTCACCGGGGCGATATCGCAAGAGCGAGCCACGCCGGTTGTCGAGATGCTGCTCGATCGCGGACTATTTTCCGGCTGGGGGATACGGACTCTTTCGCAGGATGAGCGGACCTACAATCCCATGAGTTATCATCGCGGCTCCGTGTGGCCGCACGATAATTCTTTAATCGCGTACGGCATGGCCCAGTACGGCTTCCATAAGGAAGCGTCCTACGTATTCTCCGCTCTTTATGAAACCGCGCTCCACTTCCGCGCCTATCGGTTACCCGAGCTGTTTTGTGGAATCCAGCGCAGAGATCGCGATGAACCCGTCCAGTACCCTGTATCCTGCTCTCCGCAGGCCTGGGCTTCTGGTTCTCCATTTCTTTTGCTGACGGCGATGCTTGGTTTGCACCCGAATGCCAGCCGACGGCGACTGGACATCGTCAATCCTCATCTGCCGGAATTTCTTGGCTTTCTGCGGATGGAAAATTTCCGCGTTGGAAATTCCAGCATTACGTTGGAGTTTCGCAGCCAGGATAATCGCACATTTTGCAACGTAATTGACACCCAGGGTGACGCGGTTGCGATCAGCATCGATTTTCGTTGAAGCTGTGCTCATCGCTGGGACGTAAATGGTGAGGCAGGCAAGTCCTCTGCATTGTAAAGATTGCACTCTGGATTCGCTGCCCAACCATAGCGGACATAGATAGGAGCCGGAATAGCAGCGTTCGATGCGAGCACTGTGTTTCCATCTACCCTCGCGGTGGCCGGCAAAAATTTTCCATCGGCTCCAGCAACTTCAAATCCATGCAACTCACCACCCTTTGCCTGGATGCCGCTGCGCGCGTGATCGAACCAGACGCGCATCTCCTTTCCCTGTGGCACTGCCTGACGAAAAAGCGGTCCCGAATCCTGAATGTGCTCGCCATAGGTGAGAACCCGCGCCCAGAGCGCCAGCCGATGACCCACATCCTGCTTATCCCTCGGATGAATGTTGTTTGGGTCTCCAATATCGATTGTCACCGCCATTCCAGTATTGGCAAGGGCGAGCGTCTTTCGCTGCGCCTCGCGCACCAGGGGCCAATCGCCGCTCCCGCTGTAGTTTGCAATTTGTACAAAGAGGAATGGAAAATCTCCCTGTGCCCAGTGGCTGCGCCAATCCTGGATCATCGTTTGGAAGAGATTGGAATAAATCGGTGCGTACTTGTCGCCCGTGTTGCTCTCGCCTTGATACCAGATCACACCCCGTATCGGTAGGGGAACGAATGGCGCGATCATTGCATTGAATAGTCCGGCGGGCGCCCAGGAATTCGGGTCCGGGTGCCATGGGAATGTTATCGGGGGTTTACCCGCTGCAACAGCTGCGTCCTGCTGTTGTTTTTCAGCTTTTTGCTGCAACAGGGTTGTCGCTTGATTCCGCATCATCTCGGCTCGGGCGGCGAAGACTGGCATCAATGAAGAATTGGAACTCAATGCCTCGAGGCTGGTCCATGCTTCAGCGGGTGTGCCTCCCCAATCGGTTTCGATAAGACCGATTGGCACCTTCTCTTTCTCCAGTAACTCGCGGCCAAAAAAGTAAGCAACAGCGGAGAAATCTGCAACACTTTGTGAGGTGCAGGACGTCCAGGTTTTCGCAGGAACATCCTGCATGGGATAGTCGGAAGATGAATTTTCCACGTGATAGAGGCGCAGCTTAGGATAATTCGCGGCGGAAATTTCCTGCTGCGTATTCTGAACCCCAAGGCTCCAGTTAGTCTTCATCATCGGAAATTCCATGTTCGACTGACCGGAGGCAATCCATAGATCACCGACCAGCACATCAGTAAATGTAAAGGTATTTTTACCTTGAATGGTTAGCGTAAACGGACCGCCTGCATCTACGGGTGGAAGATATAGGCTCCAGCGTCCCAGGCCATCCGCCGAGGTAGTGCCCTGGTGACCCCGAAAGATAACCGTGACCTGCTCGCCCGGATCGGCGCTGCCCCACAGATGCACTGGTTTGTCCCGTTGGATAACCATGTGATCGGCCAGTACGCCTGGCAGTGTCACTTCAGCGCGCGCCATAGGCATTGCAGAGATCAGGATTACAAATACGGCGATGTACTTCCAATGATTGCGACTCACGTGTTTCCTCCTCGGCTTGGTTACTGCTGGATCATTCCCTCAGGCTTAATTACATTATCAACTCCAGCCTCAAAATGATAACGGCCGGAACCAACGATACATTCAACTCTGTCATGCTCCCGATGAACCGCATGGATGCCGGGGCCGGTGGAAAGAGGAATCCCATCGACTTGAATCGATCTGGAAAAAGTTTCCGGAAATAGAACCGTTGCAGTAGTCCCCGGAGGTATGGTGACATCCATCTGCAGAACATCGTCAGTACGTGACCAACTGCTGTCAATTCTCCCCAATATCGACTTGTACGATGCCGATGCAGTCCGTATATTGCCGACCGGCGTAGGCTGGATGCGAATACGCTGATCCGATGAACGAGTCAGGTCGAACTTGATCCCTGCCAGCCCACGATAGAACCACTCTTCCGCGTGGCCCAGCATGAAATGATCCTGCGAAACGTCTGGATTTGCATCCCACGCCTCAGTGAGAGTAGTTGCGCCACGAGATAATTGATACCCATAGCTCGGTGTATCTGTGCGGCTCAGCATGTCATACAGAACATCGGACCGGCCACTGTCGGTAAGCGCCCGGACAAGGTAGTGAAATCCGATATCTCCAGCCGTCACATGGTTCGTGTGTTTGCGAATATCATCAATCAAATTCGCAAGCACGGCTTCTCGATGGCCTTGCGGAACAAGGCCCAACACCAGCGGCATTGCATTGGCCGTCTGACTGCCTCGGTCATACTCGTTGGTGGCGGGGTGGAACAGGTGCTCGTTGAAAGATTCTTTTACGGCATTTGCTTTTAAGGCATACGCCGCGGCATCCTGCGGCTTATCTAGCAAAGAGGCAATCCGCGAGAGTGCTTTTAGGTCCTGATAGTAGATGGCAGTCGCAGTCAACCCCGGGCTTGTAAGTTGAGATTCCCCCGGAAACTTGGGGCCGATGTCATACCAGTCTCCCAGGCCATAAGCCACCATGTTGTCCCTCGCCCGAGTACCGAGATAGTTGGCATAGTGCTGCATGGCTGGATAGTGAGAGCGCAGGTTGTCCAGGTCTCCATAAAATGTGTAGGCTGCCCACGGGCTGAGAATCACCGCGCTGCCCCACTCAGGAGAATCGCGAAAGGCATTGCTCTTGCCATTGTGATCGACAAAAGCCACATACTCGGGAGCAATCGATGGAACCATGCCATCCGGCAGCTGAGCATCCATCATATCGTCCGAGATTTTCATATACAGCCGAGCGACATCATAGTTGTACATGATGGACGAGGCAGCTAGATGAGTCTGCTCCAGCCAGCCTAATTTTTCGCGATGGGGGCAGTCGGTAAGAATGCTAACCATATTATTGAGAATGGCACCATCAATTAGCCGATGAATTCTGTCGAAAAGCTGATCGGAAGTGGTGAAAGATCCATCGATAGCAACGTCATCATGCAAAGACTGGCCTGTCAAGCTGTGCAATGTGGGTGGGTTGCCCGACTGTGATCGCTCCACTTGGACGTAACGGAATCCGTAATAACTGAAACGTGGGTGCCATTGTTCAACGCCGCTCCCTTTCAGAATATAAGTAAAGAAATTCTGAGATTGTGGAGAGCCACTTGCGCTGTTCTGTGTGACCAGTCCATTCGCGTCCAGTGGTTCCCCGGCGATCAGCTTGATCCATGAACCTTTCGCCCCGCTGACCGTGACATCGGGCCAGCCGGCGAAGTTCTGGCCAAGGTCATAGACAGAGATTCCTGGCTTCGGTTCGGTCACGGTCGCGGGCTTATAGGTATGCGAGAGATGGATCAGCGGAATTTGTTCAGATGTAAGTTCACCGTCCGGCCCATTGACCTGCAACGCCTGCGACCACATGCTGTCATTGAAGCCAGCTTTGTCCCACCCCTCCTGTTCCCGTCGCGCGTCGTAATCTTCGCCGCCATAAGTGGAGGAAAAAAGGATCGGACCAGGAGCGGTCTTCCAGGTATCGTCGCTGATGATGGTAGTTTCGCTGCCGTCGCTGTAACGGACATAAATTTGCAGAATTAACTTTGGCTGCCCAAAGGAGCCGGTGAACTTTGCATAGCGCTCTTTGGCTGGTTCAACGTTGTACATGCCATTTCCCAGCATGACTCCTATGGTGTTATTCCCGGAATGCAGCAGTTGGGTTATGTCATACGTATCGTAAAGGACGCGTTTCTTATAATCCGTCCAGCCTGGTGTTAAGACAGCCTCGGTAATATTCTGCCCATCGATACGGGCCTCATACTGTCCCAGGCCAGAAACAAAGATGAGCGCCTGCGCGATTTGTTTCCGCAGCACAAATTCCTTGCGGAAAATCGGAAGAGGCTTCGATAAACTTGGGGAGCCTTCAGATGCCAGGGATGAGCTATCGGGTGTCGCCGCGATCCAATGTGCAATCCAATCCTGCGGTTGCAGCAGTCCCATTGTAAATTGTGCCGGCACACTCCACTCAGAGGGTAGCTGAGCGCCATCCCATGTGCGCACTTTCCAGTAGTAGGAAGTATGAGAGGTGAGAGGCCCGCCTTCGTAGCGAATGCCGAACATATTCGGAGAGATAGCTTTCCCGCTATCCCAAACATCTCCGGTGTTGGAAGCAAGCAGCTTTAATGAGGACGCAACCAGAATGCGATAGCCGGTAATCGTAATGTCACGAGCATCCGGCTTGCCCGCTCGAAGTGTCCAGCCAAAGGGCGGATTTGGTGAGACACTGCCTACTGGATCATGTCTCCATTCGCAACTAAGATTTTCTGGAACAGCAGCGGCGCTATCCTGGGAGTAGCTGTGGGATTGGGATTGAGAGTTAAAATCGGGAGGGGCACTAACGGCCGCGGCGCTGCTCCCCGCACAAGAAATGATGCCAACGTAAACGAGTGGAGTAAGTATCGACTGGAGAATAGTTTTGGGGAAGCGTCTTCCAGTTCTCGCGAGGCTAAAGACGGGATGAAGGCGCATGGCCCATCCTAAAAGTTTCCATCTGTGCTGTCGAGCAACAATTAAGATCGCCTAGGTGAGCGTCTCGGTACATGAGACTCGGATATCCTCAACTCGGCGGATACAATTTCTAAGGCCCCCATATTCGAATGGAGTTTTATATGAAGAAACTTGTTGCTTTATGCCTACTCATTATCGCCAGCATTACCACTGCAAAAGCAGCCGACTCCGGTACCTTCAAAAGTGTGCGCGCATCCCACGATGTTTCTTTAGAAACAAACCCACAGTCCGCATTCTGGAGTGGAGCACAGCCGGTATATCTTGAAGTCGACAATTGGGGCAAAGCCGTTCCCAACCATCGTACCGAAGTCCTGTCGCGATGGACAAAGGGTAATCTGTACTTCCTGTTCGTCTGTCCATACCAGGAACTAAATCTCAAACCGAACCCGCATCCGAAAACGGAAACATACCAACTGTGGAATTGGGATGTCGCAGAGGTTTTTATCGGTTCGGATCTCCACAACATACGCCGGTACAAAGAATTCGAGCTATCCCCGCAGGGGGAGTGGATTGATCTCGATATCGACCTAAATAATCCTCACCATGAAAATGGCTGGGTTTGGAATTCTGGCTTTCAGGTTGCGGCACGAATCGATCGAAAGAATAAGATCTGGTACGGAGCCATGCGCATCCCATTTGCTGCTATCGACCCGCACGTTCCCTCGGCGGGAAGTACGTTTCGCCTAAACATGTTCAGAGCGCAAGGGCCCCCTCCTGGCACGAAATCGATCGTCTGGCAACCCACGATGAGCCAGACATTTCATGTTCCGGAGCGTTTCGGCCGGCTTCAGTTAGTCGATAGCAAGTAGAGAGGCGCGCTGTTGCCCTGAAGAAAAATGGAGACACCAACCCCGAATACTTACTCTGTTAGTTTCAGGTTGAGCGACTTGTAGGTACTCCAGGTCTTTCCGTTCTCATCGCGGAAATTGGTATGCCTTTAGTTCGGCAACTATTCCGGCTTACATAGTAAGCAATGTTAGATTCTGACGGCCACAGATAATGCCAGCGTGAAAAGCAGGGCGACTACCGAGATAATCGTCTCGCAGATGGACCAGGTCTTGATCGTTTGAATCACGGTCATGTTGAAGTATTCTTTGACCAACCAGAATGCTCCATCGTTGACATGGGAAAAAAACAGCGATCCGGCACCGGTCGCAATCACCAACAATTCCGGACGGACGCCGCTATGGTGCAGGACCACGGGGGCGATAATTCCAGCCGCGGTCGTCATCGCCACCGTTGCGGAGCCCGTGGCGAGGCGTATCAAAGCTGCAATCATCCAGGCAAGAAGAAGAATTGATATGTGGGCATGAAGAGCGACATCGACGATGACGCGGGACACGCCGCTGTCCTGCAATATGCGGCCAAAGCCTCCACCAGCGCCGATCAGCAAAGTAATCGTCGCAGTCGGAGCCAGGCTTTCATTACAGAACTTCAGAATCTTCTCACGGCTAAAGCCCCTCATCGTGCCGAGCGTGACGAAACTTACCAGGACGCCGACCAGAAGCGCGATGTCGGCATTGCCCAGCAGATGCAATCCATTGTTCAGCAGGCTCGCGGGTCTGGATAAGACGTTCGCCCAGCTGCCGACTAGCATTAGAATGACTGGCAGCAAAACCGTCAGCAACGTCAAGGAAAAGCTCGGCAGATTTTGTTCCGCGCCGTGATCGACGAACTCCGCGGCCATCGGATTAAACTCATCGAGCCGGATATGGGGAGCGATCAACTTTGCATAGAGCGGGCCAGCCAGAATTGCAGTAGGGATGCCAACCAGCAACGCGTAGAAAATTGTACGCCCGACGTCGGCTTGATAAATCGCCACTGCCATCATGGCAGCCGGATGCGGTGGCACCAGGCCGTGGACAACAGAAAGCCCCGCCACCAGGGGCAACCCGATCAGGACGAGAGAGCTACCCGTCCGCCGCGCAACGGTGAACACAATCGGAATCAACAGTACAAAGCCAACCTCGAAGAAGACTGGCAGGCCGACCACCAACCCGATCAACATCATGGCCCAATGCACATATTTTCTGCCGAAAATGCGAATCAGGGTATTCGCGATCTGGTCAGCGCCGCCTGATTCCGCCATCATCTTCCCGAGCATGGTGCCCAGCCCCACCACGATCGCAATGTGCCCGAGTATGCTGCCCAGGCCATCTTCAAACGATTTCACGATGGTGTGGAATGGCATTCCAGTAACCAATGCCAATGCCAGTGAAGTGACAAAAAGGACAATGAAGGGATTCAGTTTGAACGCCGCGATCAGAACGATCAGCGTAACAACCGAGCCGACTGCCGCGGACAACAGGAAGATACCGTGAGGGTCGATCATGAAAACACAGCCAGACACTCGAGCATAGGATTCACTGAATGATATATGGGTACAAGTTCATGCTGCTATACCGGAACAAGAACGTCAGCAGGTTTTGGCAATTTATCTGATCCCATACTTCGCCTGGAGCCATCTTTGCAGGGAGACGCTACACGCCGCCGCGATCTCCTGCCAGGTGAGAAGCACCAGACGGCAGCGGAGCTCCGCGTGTCGAACGCATTGGAGAATGCGGTGCCAGCTCGCAATCAAGTCGGGCCGCCGAGCATCGCAAAGAACACAGAAACGTACATCGGGTTCCGCGCGCGCAGCAAGCACTCCTCTCACCAGTTGGTACGACAGTAGTGAATCGCCGGATCGGGGCAGTTCTTCAACATCAAACACTTCTTCCAGATCCCGATAGCGTTCAACCAAATGCCAGGGAGCCGTCTGAAAGTCATACTCTGTCAGCTTGGCTTCAATCAGTAAATTGCCAAGTCGCAAGTCGATTTCAGTACTGTCGGAGCGGCCATTTTTCAGCGGAACATGGGGCCGATAGCCAAAGATTGGATTCTCTTGATTGTCGACGCCGAGCAATGCGTGCAGGCGGCGTTGCGATAACTGCGGATGACAAAAGATATTCATGAGTAATGCGTCAGAGCTATTGGATGAATCGAGCTCGCACCGTCCCGTATCGTGGCTCAATAGAACCTTTCGCGCGGTCGTATGCACCTTTTGCAGCCGCTTTTGCCAGCCCGGATTTACCTTGATGCGCGAGTAGGCCGCAGGATAGAAGTTGCCGTGATAGCCCTGCTCGTCCTCTCGGTAGAACACGGCTGGAATTGCGCCGAGGCTCAGCTCATGCGCGCAACTGTTTTCTCGTGCCCACGCGACGTTTCTTTCGCTCAACTCTCGTCGAAGTTCCGCCGCATAACGTGGCGATTGCCGGATCGGCTTAGGGGTTTCTTCGATCGCCGCTTCTTCGAAGACATACCTCATCCAGCTCCATCCCATCGCCTGCGTCCAACTGCATTGCTCAATTTGTTGCCATTTAAACAGTGCAACCACAGACAGTCAGACACAGCTTAACCGTGCGAATCCTTCAGCAAAACGGTTGGAGTGTATTTGTAATGATCGTTGGTCTCGCGGCGAAGTTCTTCCAGCCGTGCCGCCAGTTGTCGGGTCAGGTCCGCATACTTTGGATCACCATAAAGATTGTGCATTTCGTTCGGATCGGTCTGTAAGTCGTATAGTTCAAATTCCTGCGGATCGACGAAATAATGAATGTACTTGTATCTCTCCGTTCGAACGCCTCGATTGGGCCGGATATTTTCATAGCCGGGATATTCGTAATATTCGTACAGCCAGTCCTTGCGCCATGGAACATTTTTTCCTTCAATCAATGGCATGATGCTTTTGCCCTGGAAATCGGCAGGAATAGGGATCCCGACCAGGTCCAGCATCGTAGGGGCAAAATCGACATTGAGCACCATCTCATTCAAGGTTGTGCCGGCTTTAATCCGCCGAGGATAACGCAGTATCAGCGGAATTCGTATGGACGGCTCGTACATCAGGCGCTTGTCATAAAAGCGATGTTCGCCAAGAAAAAATCCATGGTCGGAACTCCAGAGGAAAGCGGTGTCGTCCATCTGGCCTTTCTTCTCGATCACCTGGATCACATCGCCGATGTGCTGATCGTTGGTTTCGACGCCGACATAATGGTCCTTAACAAGTTCCTCCAGGGAACGCGGATCATCTCCTTCATAGAACTGCATTCCAATTTTGTTGAGCGCCTTCTTCACACTCTCCGGTTTTCCGGGATAGTTCTGCAGGTATTCGTCGAAGCTTTCCGGTTTGGGAATCGGCACGCCGTTAAATCGATTCACAGCACGCAGCGGCCGATAGAAAGGAGCATGCGGCGCATAGAACCATAGAAACAGGCAGACGGGTTTTTCATGCGGCTGCGCTAGCCATTCAACGGCCTTTTTCGTCAGCAGGTCATCGACATAATCGTCATAGACCTTGGGCGCGCCATACTTCCCCTTGAACCCTTCCACAATCACCGGATGGAAATAGCTGGCGCCTCCTTCAAAGCCAAAATAATAATCCCAGTAGCGATCGAGCAGCGCGCCCGCTACATGGGACTTGCCGATAAACGCTACTTCATATCCGCTGTCGCGAATCAAATCGCTGACCAGAGGAAAGCTATCTGGAACCTTGCTGTTCTCGTTGTCTACTGCGCCGGTGGTGTGTGAGTACATGCCGCTCAAAATCGAAGCTCGCGCGGGCAGGCAAAGCGCGTTGGTGCAGAATGCATTCTTGAAAACGACGCCTTCGCGGCCCATGCGATCGAGGTTCGGTGTTTTCAGGATTTTGTTGCCTGACAAGCTGGTTTCATCCGGTCGCACGCCTTCTCCGCAGAAAAAGATTAGGTTCGGCCGTTTGCCGGTTTCTTTGATCACTTCCGCAGCCAAAGCCTGCGGGGCAAGATGCAGACCAAGAGCCGCTGTGCCTGCGGCCGCGGCTGCATTGCGCAGGAAGATGCGACGGGTCTGATCGTGTGTGCTTTCGCTCATTAAATTCCTTGGCAGAGTCTTTATATGCTCCGCGTAGTGCGCTTTTGCGCCAGTATACTTCGCGAACAGAGAAGCCATCCGGGGCAGGCGCACAGAAACAAAGAAGGAGCATCGTCAGCGGAGCCATGCACCAGAGGTGACACGACGGCTCCCCGGCCGCACCCATCATTTATTCCTATAATTTGCTTCACCGGTTCCGAGCGAATCCAGACATATCGCTACTAACGTGAACACTCCTCGGCTCAATCACGAGGCTGCGCTGATGGTGGAGGGTTGGAATGTAGCGCCTTCAGAACTGAGGCGAATTCGCGTTTAGCCGTCAACGTGGGCACCGCCTCAACTCCATGGATCGCGGAAAAGTGTTCTTCCACCGTTGGGTTGGTGCGGCTGGAGCGGGAGGTCGCCGCTGCCGTCTTCATGATCCTCAAGGACCGGTGGCTACCGGGCAGCACAATGATATCGACACGGCGATTGTGGCTGCGCCCCGCCTCGGTCGCGTTACTGGCCACCGGGTGAAACTCCGCATAGCCGGCGGCGGAAATCCGCATCGGCGCGATGTGCGCGATGACGATAAAGATTCGAGCCAGCACGGTCGCACGCGCGGTTGAAAGCTCCCAGTTGGAATCGAAATGATTGTTATGGATCGGCACGTTATCGGTGTTTCCCTCGATGCGGACATCGTAAGACGTTTCCGCAAGTGCGCGGGCAATCGCATAGAGGGTATTCATCGAAGCGGGGATCGCGTCCGCTGAGGCGCTTTCAAAAAAGCCAGCCTCACGCAGCGAGATGATCAGCCCGTCGCGGCCCATACGGATATCGACGGTATGATGTGCAATTTCGAATGCGAGCAGCCGCTCCATCCGCTGTTTCATCCGGTTCAAGTCGGCCAACTGCTTGGCGGACAAGTCCATATCATCATCGGCACCTCCAGCAACGGGTGTAGCGTCCGCGGCGATACTGGCAAGATTGGGCACGGTACTCATTTCCGGAAAGATGCCCATGGTTTCAAAAGCAGAGTGGATGGAATGCTCAACCTGCTGAACTTTCCGCTTGTCGGATTGGGATGAGGCAAATAAAACGACAAAGAAGGCGAAAAGCAACGTGATGAAATCCGCGTAAGAGACCAGCCAGCGTTCATGGTTTACATGATCGTGTTTTCGCTTCCGGCTCATGCCTTCGCGCTTTCCATTTCCGCTTCCTGCTTGTAAAGAAAAGTCCGCAACT
Source organism: Acidobacteriota bacterium (assembly GCA_041690775.1). Classification (GTDB taxonomy): domain Bacteria; phylum Acidobacteriota; class Terriglobia; order Terriglobales; family Acidobacteriaceae; genus JAKAAZ01. The sequence goes on from JBEPVW010000008.1 coordinate 41,206, forward strand.
TCAACTCCACCATTCGCGGGTTCATTCCTTCAAGAATCGCGATGACGCCCTCGATCATCAGCTCCTTTTGCGATTGTTCTTCTCGGTGGCGCAATTTGAGCTTCCCTGCGCATGGCAGAAGAATCAGATTCGCCAGGCCGACCCCGTAGATAGTCGCGACGAAAGCAACCGCAATGCCTCGTCCCACCTCGTTGATATTGTCGAGATGTTGCATCACCTGAATAAGGCCAAGGATGGCGCCAATGATGCCGACTGTTGGCGAGAAACCTCCGGCTGATTCGAACACATGGGGAATGCGCTCCTCGATTTCACTCTGGTTATCCAGGTCAAGCTCCATGATCTTGCGCAGCTCCGCCGGCTCCGTTCCGTCCACGGCGAGCATCAGCGCCTGTTTCAAAAATGGATCGCTCACGCTCTCCAGATCCTGATCGAGCGAGACCAGTCCGCTGCGCCGCGCCTTGTTGGCGAAGCCCACCAACTGCGTCACGACGGCATTCCCGTCCGGCTCCTTGCTGAAAAAGACATGCACTACGCTCTTGCCCGCCGCCAGCACAGTGGACAGGGGAAACTGCAGCATGATCGCGCCCAGCGTGCCGCCAAACACGATCAGAGCGGCTGTTGGCTGTAAGATCTGGCCAATCCTTCCGCCTTCCATCATCATGCCGGCAAGAATGCCGCCCATTGCGAGCAGAACGCCACCAAAGCTGCTCTTATCCATGCCGTTGCTCCGCCTATTTCAAAAAGTTGAGAGAGCTAATCGCCTAGGCGGCTTCGCCGTCGCCAGCTAGGGTCCTGATCGGGTTGAGAACTAACGGCGGGATTGGCGGCTTCACCAGCCATTTTGGCGGCGGACGATGCCGCAACCGATGCCGCATGGGATGCTTCCATCAGCAGCGGTCCGCCCGGAAATGCGTTTTGAAGAAGTCGGGAACGAAAGGCGATCACTCGTTCAATCAACTGCTCCGGTGTTTCCGCCACAACAATCTTGTCGCCGGTGATTAGCGTGATAACGGTGTCCGGGCTTGCCTCGGCGTAACGGATCAAATCGCAGTTCACGATCATTCGTTCGCCGTTCAATCTTGTCAGTTCAATCATGGGCGTGGTTAGCGGCCAAACGGCCATCCTCAGTGGTTCTATCGGCAGCAGGGCGCGCAAGTTGATAGAGGTAGAGCGGCAGATCAAAAGAAAAATGACGAAATATTTTTAGTTGCGATTTCTATATGTATGGGAACAACGCCCTGATTTTTATTCCAGAGCCTAAAGTGCTTTTCCACCCAGCCGATGAAGGCCAGTGAGTACGAGGATCCTGCCGGTTGGAGCGCTTGGCAAGCTAATTTGCGGTAAGAACTGCCGATCAGCTGAAAAGTCCCGGGGACAGGAACCTCAAAACCGCAACAACAGGAGCGAAATCATGTCCCTAGGCGTCTTGAATAATATTTCTGCTATTTATGCGCAGAATAACCTGAGCCAGACCCAGTCGAGTTTGCAGAACGTGCTGACCCAACTGTCGTCCGGTTCGCGAATCAACTCCGGCGCGGATGACGCCGCAGGTTTGTCCTTGGCGAACGGTCTCGGTGCCAATGCGGCTGCACTGACACAGTCGGCGACCAACGCCAGCAGCGGCGTGGGCCTGTTGCAGGTGGCGGACGGCGCGCTTTCTCAGGTGACCAATCTACTGAACCGCGCAGTCACGCTTGCCACTGAAGCATCGAACGGCACGCTGAACAGCTCCCAGGATGCGGCGGCGAACCAGGAGTACACGTCGATTCTGGCGGAGATCAATAACATCGGTTCAACCTCCAGCTATAACGGCAATGCCGTATTTGGCTCCAGCACCGCCATCTATACCGGTGATGCCTCAACGATTGGCTCCAGCACCGACACGTTGACCATCAAAGGATTGACTTCCGCCACCGTCGGGGATGTGGGCGGCGTGATTGGGACGGCAACCACGGCCAATGTCTACACGGGCAATGCCGTTCTTTCCACCGCAACGACAGCGGCCGCTTCAACCCTGACCTTCCAGGAAGGGGCCGCTGGCACGCCCGTAGCGCTCAACATCGGCGCCGGTTCGACGGTCGCAAACATCGCCTCGGCGATCAACAGCGCCAACATCACCGGCATTTCGGCCACGGTGCAGACTGCCGGTGCCGGTGCCACCCAGGTTTCGAGCCTGGTGATCAACGACACCGGAGCGGCTCTGCAAACCTTTACCGGTGCGGGTGCCGATAACGGCTTGTCCGCCAGCTCGCTGGCCATATCCTTCACAGGCAGCGGCGGCGCGGCAACCAACGGTATCTCGTATACCGTTGGTACGGGTCAAAACCTGAGCGCCACAAACCTGAACAACTCCGCCAATGCGCAAACGGCGCTGACCAGCATCAACACCGCCATTGCGGATGTGGCCAGCCAGCGCGGTTACCTTGGCTCGCAGATCAATACGTTGAACGCGGCTGCGAATGTCGAAAGCACGGAGCAGACCAACGTGGTGGCCGCGCAGAACAACATCCTGGCCACCAACTACGGCGAGGCTACCTCCAATCTGTCCAAGTACCAGATCCTGAGCCAGACGGGCATCAGTGCCCTGGCACAGGCCAACAGCGTGCAGCAGGAAGTTCTGAAGCTGCTGCAATAATC
>JBEPVW010000009.1:0-43101 GCA_041690775.1 Acidobacteriota bacterium
GCAGCATCCTGCCGATGAAGACTCCATGCTCGCGGTAACGTGCCAGCTGATTGGTCGTCGCAATCTCCGCAGCAGAAGGTGTCGATCCAACCAGGTCGCGCAGCCGGTCCACCGTGCCGCCTTCAAGATCGATGCAGCGAAAAAAAGGCTGCTGCAATACGGAAACCGCCTGCCGGAACAGCGTATGAATCTGCGCGGGTGATTCGATATTGCGGCGGAAGAGAATTATGCCGCTCGGCTGCAAGCTGCGCAGCCATGCCATCTCGAGCGGCGTGAGAGACGCGGCCTCAACACCGACGATCAGCAGGGAACCGACCCGGTGACGAAGTGCCACAGTTGCCGTCATGCCTGGTGCCCTCCAGTCGAAGCATTGCCCTCGCGAACTTCCTGCTGCAATTCCTGCAATAAATTCAGCGCCTGCATGGGAGTCAGCGCATTCAGGTCGAGCGCCTGCACCTGATCGACGATGCGCTGCGACAGGGGAGTAAACAGGGTCATCTGCACATCGGTCCCACGTGGGTCAAAATTTGATTGCAGGTTGGAGTCGATCTCTCGTTTCTCTGACCGCTCATGCTGGCGCAGAATCTCTCGCGCCCTCACGATCACTTCGCGCGGCAACCCGGCGAGGCGCGCCACTTCAATTCCATAACTCTTGTTCGCCGCGCCCTCTTCAATCGTATGCAGAAACACAATGCCCGCGGGGTTTTCCTGCACTGTGACGTGGAGGTTCTTCAAACGTGGCAAATGCGTGGAGAGCATCGTGAGCTCATGGTAATGTGTCGCAAACAGCGTCCGCGCGCCCAGCACCTCATGCAGATGTTCAACCGTCGCCCAGGCCAGTGACATGCCATCGAAGGTCGCCGTGCCCCGGCCCATTTCATCGAGCAGCAATAGCGACTGCCGTGTTGCGGTGTTTAGGATAGTCGCGGTCTCCGTCATCTCCACCATGAATGTGGAGCGACCTTCGGCCACGTTGTCGCTAGCGCCGATGCGCGTGTAAATGCGGTCCACAAGGCCCAGCCGCATACGCTGTGCGGGAACGAAGCAGCCCATCTGCGCCAGGATGACTAGTAGGGCGGCCTGCCGCAGGTACGTGGATTTGCCGCCCATATTGGGACCGGTCAGGAGCAGCAGACTCGGGCCTTCGGTGTCGAGATAGACGCTGTTCGGAACAAAGCGTCCTTCGGAGGCTTGCTGCATATGCCATTCAATCACCGGATGGCGCGCGGCCAGCGCTTCAAAAATTCCGGAATCATCCACTTCCGGCCGCACGTAATTTCTTGCTGCGGCCAGGTGCGCAAAGGATGCAAGCAAGTCTATCTCCGCAACGGCTTCCGCGCTGGCGCGAATCCGTGCGCTGGCTGAAAGAACAGTTTGCCGAAGTTCGAGAAAAATACGCCGCTCGATTTCCAGGCACCGCTCCTGCGCCCCCAGGACGCTGCGCTCGTACTCCTTCAGTTCGGGCGTCGTGAACCGTTCCGCGTTGACCAGGGTCTGCTTGCGTTCATAGTCCGCTGGAACATTCTGCAGATTCGATTTCGTGATTTCAATGTAGTAACCGAACACGGAGTTGTAACGTACTTTGAGCGACCCGATCCCGGTGCGCTGCCGCTCTCGCTCCTCGATAGCGGCGATCGATTGTTTGCCACTCAAGCCTAGCGCGCGCAGTTCGTCCAACTCGCGATCCACTCCGCCTGCAATCGCGCCGCCATCCTCTAAATGCACCGGAGGCTGTTCCGCCAGCGTGCTGCGAATCGCCTGGTGCATGTCCGTCAGGCAATCGAGCGAGCCATGCAGGCGTTTCCAGGCCGCTGATTGAAGATGCGTCAGCCCTTCGGCCACTGCTGGAAGCTGCGCTGCGGAACTGGCCATCGCCAGCAGGTCGCGCGGACCGGCGCTCTCCAGAGATATGCGGCTCAATAGCCGCTCCAGGTCGAGGATGTTCGCGATCGACTCCCGCAAATGCTCGCGCATCTGCAAGTCCGCATGCAGCTCGGCCACACCATCGAGCCGTTCATGGATTTTAGACAGCTCGAGCAGGGGACGCAGAATCGTCGCGCGCAATTTACGTTTGCCCATCGGAGTCAGGCAATGGTCGAGCGCGTGGAACAGTGTTGTGTTGCGTCGCGCGCCCGGCATAAGCGGCTCAACCAGTTCCAGATTGCGCACCGTGACCGCGTCGAGCTGTAGGCATTCGCTGTGCTCGTAAAAACGTACTCGGTCAATGTGCTCCAACTGTCCGAGTTGTGTGGCCCGTAAATAATGGAGAATTCCGCCCGCCGCAATGGCGGCGGCAATGCGGCCTTCGAGGCCGAATCCGGCCAGCTCCCGTGTGCCGAGATGATTTTTCAGTAGTGGAACGGCATAGTCCGCAGTCAGCACCCAGGCTTCCAGATGCGTCACAGTGCGCGAACGGAAGGCGTTTTCAAACTGCGGCAAGAAGCTGTCGATGTCATCTGTCACAAGAATTTCTGCCGGAGCCAGCCGCGCCAACTCGTCGCAGCATTGGGCCATCGCCTCCCGCGCGTCGCGGCCATGAAACTCCGTTGTGCGAAAATCTCCCGTCGAGTTATCAAGCAGCGCAAGGCCAATCGTCGGTCCATCAAAACAGAGCGCAGCAAGAAAATTATTCTGCTCGGAGTTCAGCGTGGGGTCAATGGCGGTGCCTGGTGTCAGCACCCGCGTCACTTCCCGCCGCACGATGGTTTTGGTCAGCTTGGGGTCTTCCAGCTGCTCGCAAATGGCGATGCGATAGCCCAGCCGCAGCAGTCGTGGAATGTACTGGTCGGCGGCATGGTGGGGCACGCCGCACATGGGAATGGCGCGTTCCTTGTCCCGCGAGGTCAGCGTGATCTGCAACTCGCGTGCGGCGGTCTTCGCATCTTCATAGAACAGTTCGTAGAAATCCCCCAGGCGAAAAAACAGTAGAGCGTCGGGATGTTTCTGCTTGGCGGCGGCGTACTGCCGCATTAAAGGTGTGGTGGCCATCTCGGCGGTTGCGTTGGATGTGGGGCTGGACACGGATAGCGTCAGCATATCGTGAGAGCGTGGTGTCGTGCAGAGTTAAAGCTCAGAGCGGGCGCCGGAGTAGCGTCATTACGGAGCTTCGTCACCTGCAAGATATACTTATTTATTGGACTTGAGCGCGATAAAGCGTCTCTTTGAAGGATGTCTATGTACCTTATCTGGCTGCGGGTTGCGCTTGTACTGTACGGGGCATCCAGTATCGCGGTCATTCCCGATGTTTTCAGCGGCCAGCATCGCTGGCGGAAACTGGTGCTCCCGGCCTGCATCGCTGCGGTGTTCTTTCATTTTGTCGCGCTTGCGGAAATGCTGAGCCTGGCCCACCATTGGGTACCGGCCAGCCTGCATGAAGTGGAAACCTCGTTTGCTCTGTTGCTGGCGGTGGCATTTTTGGCCATCTACTGGCGCTATCGGGCCATCTCGCTCGGTCTTTTCGCGTTGCCGCTGATTTTTCTGTTGTTGCTGTTGCCGGCTGCCGGACCCGATCACGCTCCGCTATCAGGAGAGTGGATGCGCAATGGCTGGATCGTTCTTCACATCGCGCTGTTGCTGGCCGCCTATGCTGCGCTGATATTCAGCTTGATTGCAAGTTTGCTGTACCTGATTCACGAACGGCGTCTTAAGCAAAAGAAGGTGGGCGGTGTCTTCAGTCATCTGCCGCCGCTCGACACCATCGATCAAATTGCCTTCAAGACGCTGGTCATCGGCTTTCCCTGCATGACCGCAGGTCTGCTGGCGGGTGCCTTGATCGCTCAGGAGAGCGTGGGCGCAGGCTATTTTCTCGATCCCAAAGTCCTCCTCTCGATTGGCATGTGGCTACTGTACGTGTGGATGCTCTATGTGCGGCGTCATTCCGGGCTGCGCGGCAAGCGGGCCGTCTACCTATCTTCGCTGGTGTTTCTGGTGGCGCTCACGGTGTGGGTCGCCAACCAGTTCAGCACCGTGCACCGGTTCGCCGCGCCATGAACTTCGTCCTCATCGGCGTCAATCACAAATCCGCGCCGCTCCAGGTGCGCGAGCGGCTGGCCATTTCTCCGGCGCGTTTGCCGGAGGCGACGCAGTCGCTGCTTACGGTACCGTGCGTGCGCGAGGGGATGATTCTCTCCACCTGCAATCGCGTGGAATTTCTTACGTATCAGGAGCCGGCTCAAGCCGATCTGCTGGAATTTATCCAGAATTATTTTGCCGTGGACCCTGGCACACTGCGGCCTTACCTGTATGAATATCGCGCTTCAGAAGCGGTGCGTCATGTGTTCCGTGTCGCTTCCAGCCTGGATTCTCTCGTAGTAGGCGAGCCGCAAATTCTTGGTCAAGTGAAAGAGTCGTATACAGTGGCGCGTTCGGTTGGCGGAATGAACAGTAATCTCGAACCGTTGATGCAGCGCGCATTCACCGTGGCGCGCAAGGTTCGCAACCAGACCAGCATCGGCATTTCATCGGTTTCAATCGCCTCCGTCGCTGTTGATCTGGCGCGCAAAATCTTCGGATCTCTGCATGGAAAGACCGTTCTGCTGATGGGTGCGGGCAAGATGGGTGAGTTGGCCGCGCGCAGCCTGATGCATCAGGGAGCCAGTCACATTTACCTGTGCAACCGCACGGATGAGCGCGCCGTCGCATTGGCAGAAAAATTTTCCTGCCAGCACTCCGCTACATCCCACACAGCAGCGCAGCCTGATGTGGCGGAGGCAATTTCCTACGCGACGCTCCATGAGCACGCGGCCCTGGCGGACATCGTCGTCAGCTGCACCGGTGCAGCAACGCCCATTTTTCAGCGCGAACACGCGCAGGCCTACGCGCATCGCCGCAAGCAGCGGCCCATGTTCTTTATCGATATCGCCGTTCCGCGCGATGTGGACCCGGAGATCGATCGTGTGGAGGGAATCTTCGTCTACAACATCGACGATCTTCAGGCCGTCGCGGTGTCGAACATGTCGAACCGCGTCAAGGAAGCGCAGGATGCCGAGGCTATCATCCGTCAGGAAGTCGACCGTTACACGCAGCGGATGCAATCGCTCGATGGCGTCCCGTCCATCGTCGCGCTACAGCAGACTTTAGAAGAGGTTCGCCAACTGGAGATGCGCCGCATGGCGCCGCGGTTGGCGAATCTGTCCGCCGACCAGTTGCAGACCGTTGAGCAGATCACGCGCGCGCTGGTCAACAAGATGCAGCATGCTCCCATTCAGGCAATCAAGCGAGCCGCGCGGGAAGGGGACCGAGAGACAATGGCCGTCATTCAAGCTCTGTTCGAGCTTGATGCCGAGCCGCCTCAGGTTTCCACTGCTGAACCTGTTTCGCTCGACGAGGATGAGCCCCGGTGATTCGCATCGGAAGTCGCGGCTCCGCACTGGCCCGCTGGCAGGCCGACCATATTGCTGCACAGCTCCGCGAGCGTGGCCATCAGGTTTCGATTGAAATTCTGGTGACCACCGGCGACCGTATGCAGCAGGCTCCCTTCCTGCAGGTCGGCACCAAGGGCATGTTCACGAAGGAAATTGAAGAGGCGCTTGCGGAGAGCCGCATCGATCTCGCCGTGCATAGCCTGAAAGATTTGCCCACGGAGCTGCCGGAAAAATTTGTCATCGCCGGTATTCCCGCGCGCGCAGATGCGCGGGATGCATTCGTTTCCGTCCGTTACGAGCAGTTTGCCGCATTGCCGCAGGGCGCAGTAGTCGGCACCAGCAGCCTACGGCGGCAGGCGCAACTGCGCGCTTTGCGCCCGGATCTGGACGTCCGCGAGTTGCGCGGCAACGTGGACACACGGCTGCGCAAATTAAAAGAAGGCCAATACGATGCTATCGTTCTCGCGGCGGCGGGCCTCGACCGGCTGCAGCAGACACAGTGGGTGCGCGCACGTTTTTCGCCGGAGGAGATGTGCCCGGCTGCCGGCCAGGGTGCGCTGGCGATTGAATGCCGGGCGGACGATTGCTTCACGCATAACCTTGTCGCCGCTCTCGATCATGCGCCGACGCGTTTCGCCGTGACGCTCGAACGCGCGGCGCTCGGGGCACTCGAAGGCGGCTGTCACGTTCCGGTCGGCGTGCATTGCGAACCGGCGGAAATGGGTTGGCGGGTCACGGCCATCGTCGCGCATCCGGATGGCTCGCGAATCCTGCGGGAAAAATTAGAGCTGAAGGACGCGGACGGTAATCTTGAACGGGCGCAGGAAACAGGCCGCGCCGTCGCTCGGCGTTTGCTCGACCAAGGTGCGGGAGAGCTTCTTCCGTCGCACGGGACCGCACCCGCTTCCACGGCAGAAGGCGCCGATGCATGAAGCCGCTCGATAAAAAAAGAATTCTGATTACTCGCGCACGTCATCAGGCGCAGGCGCTCGCCTCGGCGCTGGAAGAGCAGGGCGCAGAGGTTCTTTCGATCCCGGCCATTCAGATCGTTCCACCCGACTCCTACGCACCGCTCGACGCGGCGTTACGCGATGCGCGAAAGTACCAGTGGCTTATTTTGACGAGCGTGAACGGGGTGGCAGTGTTAATGGAACGCCTGGAGAAGATGGCGCGGACGACACTCGCCACGCCTCAAGCTGTACTGGATTCCCCCGTATTCCGCTCTAAGGACTCGCTCAAGATTGCGGCAATGGGTCCAGCGACGGCGCGGGCGCTCGAAGCCCGCGGCCTGCCAGTCGACGTGGTGCCGGAAAAATATATTGCGGAATCGCTGGTCGAAGCGTTGCGCGATCAGGTGTTCGGGCAGAATGTTCTGCTGGTGCGCGCGAAAGTGGCCCGCGATGTTGTACCGGTCGAATTGGAAAAGGCCGGAGCCAAAATTGATGTGGTGGATGCCTACCAGACCGTGGTTCCGGGGAGTTCCTGTGAGGCGCTACGGCGGGCATTCGACCGGCCCGCAGATTTGCCGCATGCGGTTACGTTTACCAGTTCCTCCACGGTGACAAATTTTTTTCACCTGCTGGATGAGGCCGGGATTTCCGTATGGCCGCCGAGCATGGCTGCCGCTTCTATCGGTCCCGTCACCAGCCGCACACTGCTCGACCATGGGATCGAGCCGGTGGTCGAGGCCGGGGAATATACCATTCCGGGACTGGTCGCGGCACTCTGCCGCTGGGCTGTGGGGCCGTATTCGTCCACTTCAGTCGGAACCCTGTCGTCCTGAGCAAAGCGAAGAATCTTATGGCGCCGGCTGAACCGCGAGATCCTTCGCTTCGCTCAGGATGACAATTCTTATTAGGACGACAATTCTTCGGCAAGTAGATTTGGGCCTCGCACTCAATGCGTGCTCCAAGTTTTGTCCTTGGAGTTGCAGACATCTTCGAGAAAGCAATCCGCGCAGCGAGGCTTGCGCGCGATGCAGATCTCTCGGCCAAAATGTATCAGGCGATGAGAGAAATCGATCCAGCTCTTCTGTGGGATTAGCTGCATCATGTCCTGCTCGATCTTTTCTGGCGTTGTGGACTTCGTCAGCTCCAGTCGCTGCGTGATCCGCATGACGTGCGTATCCACCACCACGCCCACGCCGATTTTGTACCATGAGCCGAGCACCACATTGGCCGTCTTGCGCGCCACTCCCGGAATCGTCAGAAGCTCTTCGATCGTCTGCGGAACTTTGCCGCCAAACTCCGTCACAATTCGCTGCGCAGCGCCAATAATATTTTTCGCTTTGTTGCGGAAGAATCCTGTGGTGCGGATCAGTTCCTCGATTTCCGGCTGCGATGCTTTCGCCATTGCCTGTGGAGTAGGGAAGCGGCGGAACAGCTCCGGCGTCACAATGTTCACGCGAACATCTGTGCATTGCGCGGAAAGGATGGTGGCGACCATCAATTCCCACGCATTCTTGTGATGCAGTGCGCAGACAGCATTCGAATAATGCTTAGCCAAACGATTCAGAATGATCCGCACACGTTTGGGATCAGTCGGCGCACTCGCCGAGCTACGCCCGGGCGGATGAGCAGCTTTTACAGCCGCCCGCGCAATCTTTACGGCCTTCGGCGCAATTGCTTTCACAGCAGATTTCTTTTCAGTGGAGCGAACGAATTTCATGAATTTCTCTTTCTCGAATCTTGAAGACTGGCCCCTCCATGCTAGCAAAGCCAGCATTGCAAGGGATTCATCGTTCGCAACCGGCTCCGGATATACTTCCAACATCACCGGAGAAGTTTTTGATCGCAATTTGAATGACAGAAAAAATCCTTACTTTCCTGATTCCCTGGGTCACGGGAATTATCTCCCACGTCGGTTACGCCGGCGTCGCCCTGCTGATGGCGATCGAGTCGGCATGCATTCCGTTGCCGTCGGAAATCATCATGCCGTTTGCCGGGTATCTGGTTTATACCGGACGCTTCAATCTTTATCTGGTGGCGACGGCGGGCGCGATCGGCTGCAATATTGGCTCGGCGATTGCGTACTGGATTGGCGCTTATGGCGGCCGCCCGCTGGTGGAGCGATTTGGCAGCTACGTGCTCCTGAGCCGGCGCGATCTCGACCGCACCATTGCGTTTTTCGATCGGCACGGATCGATCACCGTGCTGGTCGGACGACTGTTGCCGGTGGTGCGTACCTTCATCGCGCTGCCAGCGGGCATCGCGCGCATGCCGCAGGGCCGATTCCATCTGTATACGTTTGTCGGTTCATGGCCCTGGTGCCTGGCGCTGGCCTATGCGGGCGCGAAACTGGGCAACGCGTGGAACACCGATCCTCGTCTGAAACACATTCTTCATCGTGCGGATGCGGCGATTCTTATCCTGCTGGCAGTAGCCTTCGTATGGTTCGTCTGGACCCACTGGATTCGTACCGAGAACGCATAACGTTTTACGGGAATGGCGGTGGGAAACGCGAGGTCCTTCGCTCCGCTCAGGATGACAACTTTTTAGATTAGGGAACTCTATCCTCCAGCGAGCAGGATGGGCATGGTTGGAGTGGACGCTCCACCGGCGTTTTCCAAGGTCACGCCGAATGCTTTTGCCGCAACACCTTGCGGCAGCTTCGGCAGTAAAACGCTGGCCATACCGCGTGCGTCGGGTTGGAAGGTTCCAGCCGGAATTGGAGCCGTTCCATTCGCGGGAATGACCCACAGTTCATAGGTCTTATTCGCAGGCAACGGAGCAAGATTACTCGCAGTAAAGACCAGCGCTCCACGGTCCGCTAGATAGACGGCATGTCCGGCGGGCTCCGGCTTGGCGTGAGCGGCGACCAGAGTTACGCGTTGTGCCTGTGGCGAGCTCAGCACATCCAGTACTTTTTGCGCGCGTGCTGCCGAGTTGTTCGATTGCACAATCTCCGCCGTTTCCGTCTGCAGCTGCTGGCGCATTCCTTGGTTCGCCTGGCGAAGATGCATAGCGAAGAACAAGCAGGCGGCTGCCGCCACCCATCCGCCCCACATCAAACCGGGGCTCACACGCCGCGGCTTCATGGGAATTACATTTCCTGTAGCAGCCACGCTTGAGACAGCAGTCGCTTCCGCGTTGCCAGTTTTGCCCTGTAATTTCGCAGTTTTCGTGGCTTGGGCTAGATCAAGTCCAGCCGTCTGGAAGAGACGCTCTTTCGCACCGGCTGGCGGAGCGATTTGCGGAACAGCCATGGCAGCCAAAGCCATATCGCCTCGCAGGAGTGCCATCTGGGCATTGCAATGGGCGCACTCTTTCAAATGCAGTCGCACCGGATCGTCTGCCGCTGCACTGGGACTACCCAGGCAGTACAGCATCAGTTCCTCCAGGCCGGGATGTTGATCGGGCGTCATGCTGATACTTCCAAAGCCTTTCGTATGGTACTCAATGCCGAGCGGATCCGCGTCTTCACAGTTCCCAGTGGCTGCCCGGTTTGTTCTGCGATTTCCATATGGGTGTGGCCTTCAAAAAATGCCATCTCCATCGCCTGCCGCTGGTCTGCCGGCATGGTGTTCAGCACCGTGCGTACCTTCTCGAGCATCATTTCCCGCTCGGCTTCCGCTCCCATATCTACTTTGTTCGAGAGCTGCAGGTCATCCACATTCTCAAATTGTCTGCTTCCGCGTATCCGGTCGATCGCGCGGTTCCGGGTCACCACCGCCAGCCAGCCGCAAAGACTTCCGCGTTGATCGGCGAAGGAGTCGGGCTGCTGCCAGATTTTTAGAAACACCTCCTGCATCACATCTTCCGCAGCGGCGCCGTCTCTCAGTACACGCATGGCGACGGAATACACCAGCGTTGAGTAGAGATCGTAAATGCGCGACAACGCCTGCGGCTGACGCTCGCGGATTTGCTGCATCAACTGTCGGTCTGACGGACTGCCGTCTGAATTGGGCGTCGCGGGCAAAGAGAGGATGGCTCGATAAGATGAATTTGACCCCGACGCAATCAGGGCCAGAGGTGCCCCTCCACTGTACACGGCTCGAAATTTCGGCGCAAACGTAAAATGGGCAGTAAGCATAATGGGGCCACTACCTGAATAACGCAAAAGGTTGCCTACTGGATTGCGGAAAATGGAGAGGGTCCGGGAGATAATGTCCGATAGAAACACTTTTGTGAATATCGATCTGCATCCAACTCTGAAACTGCTGTTCCAAAAGAAGGGACTTCGATGGCTACAACTAAAAAATCAGAACCATTCTTGACCGATGTAAAGACTTTGCGGGAACGCGCCCGGAAAAGTATTGATAAAGGGGCTGTCACGCAAAACTATGGAGGCAATGTCGAACAGACGATCGATATTCTCCAACAAGTTCTGGCGACGGAAATCGTCTGCGTCCTCCGCTATACGATGCACGCGGTTTCAGCTGCCGGCATCTCCAGCGACAGCGTGAAGCAGGAGTTTGCCGAACATGCAAAAGAAGAGCAGGAACACATGATGGCTGTTGCGGAACGCATCAACCAGCTTGGAGGCAAGCCCAACTTCAATCCCGAAGGACTCGCCAGCCGTTCCGCCTCGCAATATGCTGGGGGTAAAGACGATGACCTGATCGGAATGATCAAGGAAAATTTGATCGCGGAGCGCATTGCCGTCGAGCATTACACGGAACTGATCCGCTTCTTTGAAGGCAAAGATACGACCACCCGGGTCATGCTTGAACACATTCTGGGCAATGAGGAAGAGCATGCGAACGATATGCATGATTTGCTCGTCGCCCATGAAGGCAAACCTATGCTGCCCGGCAATTGACGGATTCATCCCATGAACCCTGTTCTTTGGCCCCAGCGATAATTTTGTTATTCAGATCCAACATGTTCTGCTAGATTATTGCCTACATTGCAGGCCGGTGTTACCGGGTTGCGAAAGTTTACGGGTGCGAGGCGATACATGTTTATTATCTGGTGGATCATTGTTGGACTGATCGCAGGGTGGATTACCGGCAAAATCATGAGCGGTGGTGGCTATGGGGCCATCATGGACATGGTTGTTGGGCTTGTAGGTGCTCTGATTGGCGGATTTATCATGCGTTCGCTCGGCCATGCCGGCAGCGGCGGAATGCTTTATACAATCCTGGTAGCGATCGGTGGCGCGATTATTCTCACGCTGCTGCTCAGGCTGGTTACACGCGGTCGCGTGCGTCAAATATAAGTCCTACGCTTACGCGAAACTCAAGACCGTTCCAATAAGCCGGAAACTCAGCGGGCCGCCGCCGGGAGTCCGGCTTATTTGCGTCGGAGCGGAGCCTTGCAATAATCCGATAATCCCTTCCTTGTCCCTATTCAGACGCTGCGAGAGAAAGCCAGCCTCCAATCCCTGGCATCTGCACGCGCATCCAATGGTCGTACACCTGTGAAGCAAATCATTCGCGGTAATCGTCGTTGGTCTGAAATGTATTTTCTCAGCGATGGGAAAAGACCCGCATCAGTGCAATGTTTATGTAGTTGAAAGGAATTCTGCCGCTATGGCTCAAGCATCAACGATTCGGATCAAAGAAGGCCTGCCCTATCCCCGCGGAGCGGCCTGGGACGGCCACGGTACCAATTTCGCCATATTTTCCGCAAGTGCGACAAAGGTGGAAATATGCATCTTCGATGACAAAGGAGAACGTGAAACCGATCGGATTGAACTGCCGGAATATACCAATCAGATCTGGCATGGGTATCTACCCGATGTGGGTCCTGGGACTGTTTACGGATATCGCGTCCATGGGCCGTATGAACCGGACGCGGGACACAGGTTCAATCCCAATAAACTGCTGCTCGACCCCTATGCGGTTGCCCATACGGGAGAGTTGAAATGGGACCCCGCGATCTTTGGATATCAGATGGAGTCGATGGACGATCTCACATTCGATGAGCGCGATAGCGCTCCGTTCGTGCCCAAGTGCGTCGTTGTGGACCCCAACTTCGACTGGAGTGGCTCATCTGGAAGGAACCGGCAGGGAAGCCGAGCGCAGCTGGCAATGCCTTTCGATGACACCATTATTTACGAAATGCATGTCCGCGGGTATACGAAAAAACATCCAGCTGTCGTTGAACATTTGCGGGGAACCTATGCCGGCCTCGCCACGAAAGAAGTGCTCGATTTCATCAAATCACTCGGCGTCACTACCATCGAGCTGCTGCCGATCCATTCCTTCATCAATGACAATCATCTGCTGGAACAAGGCCTGGTCAATTATTGGGGCTACAACAGCATTGGTTATTTTTCTCCCGATCCAAGATACGCGTCCGACCGGGCGCAAGCGTTGCGAGAATTCAAGGAGATGGTGGCGTGCATTCACCAGGCCGGACTGGAGGTCATCCTCGACGTGGTGTACAACCACACCGCGGAGGGCAATGAGCGCGGCCCCACGTTGTCCTTCAAGGGGATCGACAATGCCAGCTATTATCGGCTTCTGCCCGATAAAAAGCGCTATTACGTCAACGATACCGGCGCCGGAAACACGCTGAACCTGAGCCACCCTCGCGTCATCCAGATGGTCATGGACAGTCTGCGCTATTGGGTGGAGCAGACCCATGTCGACGGTTTCCGCTTCGATCTCGGAACAATCCTTGCCCGCGAGCCGAACGGATTTGACCACCAGAGCGGTTTTCTTCGGGCATGCAGCCAGGACCCGGTGCTGAATACTGTAAAGTTGATCGCCGAGCCCTGGGACTGCGGTCCGGGCGGATATCAGGTAGGAGAATTTCCGCCCGGCTGGGCAGAGTGGAACGACAAGTTTCGCGACGATGTCCGGCAATTCTGGAAGGGCGAAGGGGCGGCGTCGGCGTTGACGCAGCGCCTCTCCGGCTCCGGAAATATATTTAACAGCCAGGGACGCAGGCCTTGGTCGAGCATCAATTTCATCACCGCCCATGATGGCTTCACCTTGAACGATCTGGTTTCCTACAACGACAAGCACAATGAGGCGAATGGCGAGGACAATCAGGACGGCAGCTCCCATAATCTTTCCTGGAATTGCGGCGCCGAAGGCCCGACAGATGACCCTGCGATCAACACTCTACGGCAACGGCAAATACGGAATCTGATCGCAACTTTGCTGCTTTCCCAGGGCACACCGATGATGGTTGCAGGGGACGAATTCGCCCGCACGCAGCAGGGAAATAACAATGCCTATTGCCAGGACAACGACATTAGTTGGGTCGATTGGGGTTTACAGGAGAAAAACAAATCGCTGACCCGATTTGTGCAGAAGCTTACGGGTTTGCGGCACAAGTATCCCATTCTCCGCCGCAACCTCTTCCTGACCGGCGCCTACAACGAGGAACTTGGCGTGAAAGATGTCACCTGGATCAACGCCGACGGTGCCGAGATGCAGGATGCCAACTGGGGCGACAGCGGAATGCGCTGCTTTGGAATGCTCATGGACGGGCGCGCCCAGACAACCGGGATCCGCCAGCGGGGGCATGAAGCAACGCTGTTGATGGTCATCAATGACCATTTCGATGTGGTGATGTTCACGCTGCCGGAGTGCCCTGGAGGAACTCAATGGTCCTTGATCATCGATACCAACCGGGAGGAGACCGGCGAAAAGGACGGCAAGAAAACGCCGTTCCATACAGGTGATTCCTATGAGGTAACGGCACGTTCGCTGCTGCTGTTCGCGCTGGAGGCGGAGGCTGCCTGATGCAGGCATTCGCGGTGCGCATGATTGATCCGGCTTCAAAGTATCCGAATGGAAAGGGGAATTATTCGAATGAAATAAATCATTGCAGCGGAAGGAAGATTCTGGCGGAGAGAGTGGGATTCGAACCCACGATACCGGTAAAGGTATACACGCTTTCCAAGCGAGCGCCTTCAGCCACTCGGCCATCTCTCCGCGGTGTGCGCGGAACCTTGAATCTATCATAACGTTAGCGGCGCATCCGTTTCCGAGCGCGAATCGTCATTCGCGAATTATTACCGCGGATCGGCTGGCAAATCGCAGCATTTCATAAGAGTGCCCGGCGAGTTACCGCAGTCTCCGCCATCGCACAAAAGCCAGAGAATTCCGCCAAATATACCGTTATACTGACCAGTATGCCAAAGTATTCTGTCGTCGTTCCGTTCCATAACGAGGAAGAAAACGTCACCGCGCTCTACGACGCCCTCAAGGCTGTCATGGAGCAGGTTGGCGATACGTTCGAGTTGATCTTTGTGGATGACGGATCTTCCGACCGAACCTATCGGCTGCTGGAGGAGATCACAGCCGTAGACAGCCGCGTCATGGTTGTAAAGCTGCGTCGCAACTTCGGCCAGACCTGCGCGCTTGCCGCCGGGTTCGACCATGCCCAGGGAGATTTCATCCTCGCAATGGATGGCGATCTACAGCACGATCCCACCGAAATTCCAAACTTTCTGGCCAAGCTCGAAGAAGGCTACGACGTGGTCAGCGGCTGGAGGAAAGAGCGCATCGACAATTTCGTGATGCGGCGCTTTCCGTCACGCTGCGCCAACTGGCTGATGGCCAAACTTTCCAACGTGGACATCCACGACTTTGGCACCACTTACAAGGCCTATCGCAGAGAAGTGATTCACAACATCCCACTCTACGGTGAAATGCATCGCTTTATCCCTGCGCTGGCATCCTGGTATGGTGCCTCGATCTGCGAAATCCCGATCAAGAATGTAAACCGCGAGCGCGGCAAATCACATTATGGAATTTCGCGGACCTTCCGGGTTTTCTTCGATCTGATGACGATCCGCTTCCTGCTGAAGTACATGTCGCGCCCGATGCATTTCTTCGGTACTCTGGGCGCAACCGGTGTGGTGGGCGGGGCAGCGCTCTCGATGTGGCTGCTGGTGCTGAAAGTCTTTACGAAACAGCATGTCATGGATCAGCATGGTCCCTTGTTTGTCATTGCCGGCGTAATGATTCTGGCCGGCATTCAGTTGCTGGCAATCGGGCTGATCGGGGAATTGCAGGTCCGGCACTTTTACCAGAGCCAGTCTCGCGCTCCTTACACCGTGGACCGTGTGGTTCGCCTCAATGCGCCGGAAGAGCCGAGCATGTTGCGCGGAGAATAGAACCAGTTTCGCATGAAGAATGAAGCGGGTGCCCCGGATCTCGATTTTGAGATGTGGGCTTTTCTATACGGGTAGCGAAATGATCGAAGGTGCACGCAACCACACACCAAGACAGCGATGAAAGCCATCCAGATCGCACACACCGGCGGGCCGGAAGCCCTGCAGTCGATGGAAATTGACACGCCCGTACCAGCTTCCGATCAGGTGTTGGTCCAGGTACGCGCGGCCGGCGTCAATTTTGTCGACATTTATTTTCGTGAAGGCGTCTATAAAGCACCCCTGCCGTTTATTCCCGGTCAGGAGGGCGCGGGGAGCGTCGCGGAAGTCGGCTGCAATGTCGAAAATTTCCACGTGGGCGATCGGGTTGCGTGGTGCATGGCCCCCGGTGGCTACGCAGAATTTGTGGCTGTGCCCGAAGCCAACCTGGTACACATCCCACCCGGAATCGAATTTGAACAGGCTGCGGCGATTCTGCTGCAAGGCATGACCGCACAATATCTCACCACGTCAACGTTTCCCCTGAAGACGGGACACATCGCGCTCGTGCACGCAGGCGCGGGTGGCGTGGGATTATTGCTGACCCAAATGGCCGCGCAGATTGGCGCACACATCATCGCTACCGTCTCCACTCCGGCGAAGGCTGAGTTTGCCCGGTCGGCTGGTGCGCAGGATGTAATCCTCTACACAGAAGAAGACTTTGAACCTGCTGTGAAGAGAATTACCGGCGGCCGAGGGGTGGATGTTGTTTATGATTCCGTCGGCAAAACCACATTTGAGCGTTCGTTGAAATGTCTTCGTCCGCGCGGCATGCTGGTGCTCTTCGGTGCATCCAGCGGCGCCGTGCCTCCGGTCGACCCAATTCTGCTTTCGACGGCCGGTTCACTGTTTCTCACCCGGCCCAGCCTGGCGCACTACATCCAGACCCGCAAGGAACTGGATGCGCGTTCTACGGATGTGTTTCAACGATTGACGCGAGGCGATCTGCGCGTCCGCATTCATCAGACTTTCCCGCTTACTGAAGCGGCGAGGGCGCAGGAAGAATTGCAGTCAAGGCGGACGACCGGGAAGCTCGTACTCGTACCTTGAATCGCCGCGCGTTTTCCGCCATCGCTCAACTTCGCAGGATCTATCTACGACTGAACAATGACCACAATCCGCGTTTCTTCGGCTCTGATTCTTCCTCTTCAAATATCTTTTCCGGATCCGGCTGCTCCGCTAACGGCTCTCCCATGAAAATCGCGCGTGGGTTTCCAATGCAGAGCCTTTCCGCATCCTCGGAGCCATATTCATCGGAGAGAAAATCATAAGCTTCGCTCATCACAGGAGGCCGTGAAGTTGTATTGTGGGCGTCGGTCGCAATGACGTGCACCCAGCGCCGGTCAAGAAGCTGCCGGGCGACTCGCTGTGGACCCTTGCCGAAGTGTCCCGTCAGGGAACCGGCCGTGACCTGCACCAGGCACCCCATCCGGATCCAGTCAGCCATCTTTTCCGTCTTCTGCATCAGGGTTAAATTGCGTTCCGGATGAGTAATGATGGGCACGATGCCGTCGACGGACATTTCATAAAAGCTGGCTGAAATATTCTGTGGAATGCCAAAGTCGGGAAACTCTACCAGCAGATACTGCTTGCCGTTGATGGAATATTTTGACGGGTTCGTCAGTGCGTCCTCGATGTTGTCGTAGCTCAAATGAAAATCGCAGCCCAGGCCCAGTGTCAGCCGGTCCCCGAGTTTCTCGCGCAAGCGCGCCAGGCGCGCTGCATTTTCCTCGGGACGAAAGTCATATTCGCTGTTCGCGTGCGGCGTGCAGACGACGTGCGTTATGCCGTCGTTAATGGCTATCTCCGCCATCTGGAGAGAGGTCTCGATATCGGCTGAGCCGTCGTCAAGCCCGTAAAGCAGGTGGTGATGAATATCGATCATGTTAAGCCCGCGCCAACGCCGCCACCATGGACTGAAAGATGCGCAAACCGTCCGCCGAGCCCAGCAGCGCTTCGCTCGACCGGTCCGGATGCGGCATCATGCCGAGCACGTTACGTCCCTCGCTTAGAATGCCGGCAATGTTGGCCAGCGATCCGTTCGGGTTCGCTTCCGGAGTAATTTCTCCGGCGGCTGTCACGTAGCGGAAAGCAATCCTGCGCTCGGCTTTCAGTTGCCGCAGCGTGGCGGCGTCACAGAAGTAATTCCCCTCCATGTGGCCGATAGGAATCTGCAAAACTTCGCCCTCGTGCAGTTGATTTGTGAAAGGAGAATCCGCCGTTTCCACGCGTAGGTATACCTGCTTGCAGATGTATTTCAGACCTGCGTTGCGCATTAGCGCGCCGGGTAGGAGGCCGCTCTCGGCAAGAATCTGAAATCCATTGCAGATGCCCAGGACCAGGCCGCCAGATGCGGCAAACTTTTTCACTGCCTGCATGATTGGCGCGAAGTGCGCAATCGCGCCCGTACGGAGATAATCTCCATAGGCAAAACCGCCCGGCACCAGAATGGCATCGCAGTTTTCCAGGTCAGAGCTTTCGTGCCACAAAAATGTGACCGACTGCCCGACGACCTCCGAGACGACATGGTAGGTGTCCTGATCGCAATTGGAGCCGGGAAAAACGAGAACGCCGAATTTCATTTGCATGTAGTTTAACAGCCGCTGCGACCACAGAAAATCGCGGGGTGTCGAGCACCGACGGAGTGCCAGCCAACATGAACGGTCCGAAAAAGACTCCCTTGGAAACCACGCAGCCAGGAAGAAACCGCTATGTCCTGGCAAAGGCCGGTACAGCGGTCCTGAACTGGTGGCGCGCCACCACACTCGACGCGTTGATCGTCGGCGCTCTCTGGTTCATCGGCCTGTGGCTGCTCCATGTTCCCTGGGCGCCTTTGTGGGCCCTCATCGGAGCGCTGGCGCAGTTCATTCCAAATGTCGGCGGAATGCTGGCTTTGATCGGCCCGGCGCTCAGCCTGCTCTTTGCCGGCCGCAGCTGGCAGCAGTTCGGTCTCTTATTGTGTCTTTACGCAGTCATTGTTTTCATCGATCAACTCTTCGTTCAGCCATGGCTCATGAAGCGGACAGCGAGAGTTCCGATTTGGGCCTCGATTTTTGGCCCTATCATTCTCGGCATCGTTATCCCGTTCTGGGGAGTTCTACTGGCTCCGCCGCTACTGGCCGTGGTCTTCGCCTTCCGCAAACCCAGGCATTCCATCGCCAAACCTAAGGCATAGGACGCCAGGTCATATCGACACGCACTGGAATTGCGTTTTTGATGGGTAGGGTCAAAAACGATGGCGGTACGATCTTGAAATCAGTACACGTCGCAGGAACGATTCCGGATATCCGTACCTCGTTTCCTTGCGCCACCCGCTGGAATGGAATGTGTCGATAATGGGCAGTCTGACCGGCAAATTGGACGTCCAGATCGGCGTAGATGGTCGAGGATCCTGCTGCTGCCTCCGGGAACTGAGTGCGTACGATAACCATGGGAAATTGTGCCCCACGCGTCACCTGCAGCATGTGGAGATCGCGGTTGCTGTCTCCGGAGTCGAAAGACTTGACCGGCGTCGCAATCAAAAAATCGCACTGTCCGGCATGACAAGCGCCCTTGCCCTTCGCCGCACGACTCACACCGTCAACCTCGTGTACCGGATGGGACATGTGATACGTGAGAGTGGACTGCTCTAGTGTCCAGTTCGTATCCGTCTGGCAGAATGCGGGCAGCGCGAAAACCAGAAAGGAAATCAGTAATTTCCTGTTCATCTGCCCTCCCAGAACTTCAATCTGATCGGCCAGGAAACCGCGACGATCGATGCCGCGTAGGCTGCGACCGTCACGTCTGCGACAGTACCGTGGGCAGAGGCGATGCCGTGAACTTTTTGCCCCTTGTTCTCCTGGTTGTATGCGAGGATGCCGAGAACGCCGGTCATGACCATTCCGGGGCCGTGTACGTATTCGAGATAGCGATGCAGGCGTATGGCTCCGCGCGGTTTCTCGCCGGGTATTTTCGGCGCGAAGATGGCGTAGTAGGCGGTCGCGGTATACAGCGCGCCAGTGGTTGCACCCAGCGCGACATGGAGGTCGAGATTGGTCGTGCTCGGCTGGATGTAGGTGCCGTCCGTGCCGCGTTTAATTTTTGCTCCGCCGCCGGTCGCCACCGCGGCCACCATGGGAATCAGCGTGATCAAGCCGAGAGTCTGGTGGACCTTCAGCATGTGCGTCCGCTTGTTCAAACGCGTCTGTTCCTGGGCGCTGCCCTGGGTTTGACTCGCAGCGAAGCCCAAATCCGACAGTGAAGGCGCGTTGCTGGTAGCAGGCGCTTTCTGGTCCTGGGTATTTTCCTGGGCAGAAACTGAAGAAAGTCCGAGCTCCGCGAGCGAGGGAACCGACGGACCGGTGGATGAGGCGATTGCCGTGTTGTCCGGAGATGCTGCTGTGCCGCTACCTGTCTGCGCTAGCGTTGTCGTCGCCGCCGCAAATAAACAGGAACAACTGAGGGCAATGATTCTTCGATGAACGATTTTCAAGATCTCGTTGACCTCCAGGCAGTAACACTACCCGCCGCGAGTGGTGGGTCTTACAAAATTGACGCTCTAATGTTAAGTTGAGAGATCGAACGGTACCCATCTCGGATACTGTACTCCCGACCCCATTGCAAAACCACCTTCCTGGAGTAATGGCTGGCTCCTAAGAATGAGGATGCCCCAGGTTCGCAAAAGGGAACTCGGTTTCCATCCCCCCTGAAACCGGAGCCCCAATGCCCGTCGATCGAAGGTGTTAAAATTCGGGTTTGTGCGGATAGTTCGCACCCAGATTCCACCAAATTTCTGTCAACGCAATAAACGAGGTTTTCCATGTCCGGCCATTCAAAATGGGCCACCATCAAGCATAAGAAGGGCGCGACCGACGCCAAGCGCGGCAAGACCTTCACGCGTCTCATCAAGGAAATCACCATGTCGGCACGGTCGGGCGGCGGGGACCCGGACAGCAATCCGCGTCTGCGCGGAGCCATTGCAGCGGCCAAGGCGGAAAACATGCCGGCCGACAACATCAAGCGCGCTATCCAACGTGGCACCGGCGAGCTCGAAGGCGCGGCCTACGAAGAGATCACGTTTGAGGGCTACGGTCCGGGCGGCGTAGCCGTCATCGTCGAGGCCACGACGGACAACCGTAATCGCACGGTCAGCGAGATCCGTCATGGATTCTCAAAAAACGGCGGAAATCTGGGTGAGTCCAATTCCGTTTCGTGGATGTTCCACAAAAAGGGCCTCATCTCAATTGCCAAGTCTGCTGCCGATGAAGAAAAGCTGATGAACCTGGTGCTTGAAGCGGGCGGCGATGACCTTCGCGATGAAGGCGACTCGTGGGAGATCATCACCGAACCTGCGGCCTTCGATGCGGTAGCCACTGCCATCAAAGCCGCGAAAATTGAGACGCAAATGGCGGAAGTGACCCTGCTGGCCTCCACCTATACCAAGCTCGAAGGGGCACCGGCCGCGCAGATGATACGTCTGCTGGAGGCCCTGGAAGATCAGGACGATGTGCAGAACGTGTATTCGAACTTCGATATGGATGCCAAGCAGCTCGAAGAAGTCGCCGGTTAGAAGTCGCCTTAAAATGGGTTGTCGTAAAAGGACTTGTCATTCCGGGCG
The DNA here is from genome assembly GCA_041690775.1 of Acidobacteriota bacterium. Taxonomy (GTDB): domain Bacteria; phylum Acidobacteriota; class Terriglobia; order Terriglobales; family Acidobacteriaceae; genus JAKAAZ01. The sequence continues at coordinate 21,016 of JBEPVW010000009.1, forward strand.
GAGCAATTTGTTCGAAGCCGCAAGGCATTCCGCAATCGGTGAAGTGGTTTCGATGGAGTTCATTTGAAGAAGCAGTTTGCTTATCTGGCCATTTTTTTATTTTTCCCGGCAGGAATTTCCTACTCCCAAACAAGCCAGTCGTCGTCGATCCAGCCATCCTCCTCCCAACAAGATCCAACCGCCAGTGGAAAATTTGTCCAGTCCACCATGCGGCCGATGCCGTGGGACCGGGCCGTGTTTCTTGACGGAGGTCTGGGTACTTCCGGAGAAACCAGCGATCATTTCCTCAACGCGGGGGTTCGTCTGGGCAAGGTGTTGACCGCCGCCGCCGCTCCAGGAATTCTCAAAGGTCAATTCGAATATGCTGTCGAATTGATTCCGTACTGGCAGGCCTTCACGCCGAAACAAACGTATTCGCTCACGACAGGGAATCCGCCACAAACCCGCCAGGTGACGACCGGCGGCACCTACACCGGCGTGAGCGTCACTCCCATCATTCTGCGATGGAACCTGCTCCACTGGAGGCGTGTGATGCCATGGGTACAGGGCGCGGGTGGCTTGATCTGGACGAATCATAAATTCCCGCCGAACGGCCTGCGCGGCACCAGCGTGTGGAACTTCGAGCCGCAGTTTGGAGTTGGCATTCATTATTTTGTAAAGCCCACGCAGTCCATTACCTTCGCGGCCAACGCCGTTCATATTTCCAATGCCAGCCTGGGCGACGCCAACCCCGGTGTCAACGCTACCGTCCGATTTCAACTCGGCTATACATGGTGGAAGTAAAGGTCTAGAGCGGCATGAATCGCAAGGAAGCCATCATTGAGTGTGTGCCGAATTTCTCTGACGGAACGCACCCGGAAATTCTTCATAAGATAGTCCACGCTATGGAAGTCGACGGCGTTTCGCTGCTCGACTATTCGCTGGATCCCGACCACAACCGCTCGGTGGTGACGATTGCCGGCGCGCCGGACCTGGTTCTCGAATCCGTCCTGCGGGGAGTCGGAATGGCCGTCGAGCGGATCGATCTTACAAAGCAGCAGGGGGTTCATCCGCGCATTGGTGCGGCGGACGTTATCCCACTGGTGCCCATTCGAGGCATCTCCTTACCGGAGTGCGCCATCCTGGCGCATCAACTCGGCCAGCAAATATGGAAGCGCCATCATGTGCCCGTGTATTTTTACGAAGCTGCCGCACTGCGTCCGGACCGTCGCCTGCTGGAAGATGTTCGCAACGGCCAATTTGAAGGATTGCGCAATCAAGTGACACAGGACGCGGGGCGGCGGCCGGATGTCGGCGGCCCGGCGCTGCATCCGACGGCCGGAGCCAGCGCCGTGGGTGCTCGACAACTTTTAATCGCCTGCAACGTCTATCTCAACACAAGCAACGTGGGCATCGCGCGTACCATCGCGCGCGAAATCAGAGCTTCCAATGGCGGCATGGCCGGACTCAAAGCGATGGGTGTTCTGGTCCGCGGGCGCGCGCAAGTTTCGATGAACATTACAGATTTCCAGGCGACGCCTGTCAGCAACGTGTATCGCGCCGTGAAGGACGCTGCAGTGCGACTCGGAGCGCCGCCGGAAATGGTGGAGCTTATCGGTCTGGTGCCCGAAGCCGCTATCGAGCCCGGTAGCGAATGGATGCAACTGGCCTCCAGCTTTTCCACCGATCGCATTCTGGAGCGTAAACTGGAAGAACCGTTGATTTGGCCATAGAAGGCTCATAAGATCAGGTTCCAGCCGCGCAGCTCTGCTGAGTCTAGCGGCGGCAATCTTGAGTAGCTGCCTTTGCGTAACAAGAGATGAAGGAGAAATACATGGATCGCTGCAAAAAAATTATGGACCGCGCGTTCAGGGGATCCCTGGGTGGATTCCTGCTTGGCACGCTGGTGCTTTCTGCAGCCTCCCGGCCTGCCCTTGCATCTCAACTCGCAACCGAGTCGCAGGCCGCGGTTCCCAAAGACGTGCAGCAGCTGATTGTTGTCGATTATCCAAAAATGGAAAACTCCGACATTGCCATGAAGCTGCGCGCCAAAGTCCTCCCTCCGGAGTTGAAGCGCCTCGAGGACTCACTCCAGAAATCCGGCATGAACGTGGACCGTAGCGTAACTCAGTTGGCGTTTGCCTCCTATCGAGTGCCAGGCGAGAGTTCCACGCGCATCGTCGGCATCGCCTCCGGACAGTTTCCAGTGCAGGACTTTCTCGACGGTTTCAAAAAACATCACGTGAAGGGCACGCAGATTCGGAATGAGACGATTTATCCGATGGGCAATACCGGACTGAGTGTTGCATTCATCGACCAGACCACAATGGTCTTCGGCGCATTGGACGCGATCAAGGATTCATTGAACGCGCGCGACGGAATCAGCCCCAGTTTCCTGACAAACAGCGCCATGCAGAACCTGATCCCGCCGCTGCAGGATGATGCCGTCTGGAGCATTCTCGACCAGAAGGGCACGCAGGAAATGATGAAATCCGTCCTCGGCGAGGCCTCGCAGGTCGCCGATTACAGCACCGTGAAGAACAGCCTCGTCGGCTCTCGCTACACCATGGACTTCAATCAGGGAGTCCGGTTTTCTCTCGACGTGATCACGCCCGACACGGTGACGGCGGCAACCATGTCTTCTCTGATGAGCGCTGCTGCTTTATATGAAAAAATGAACGCAACCGCGACCGAGAAGCAAGCGATTAGCGCTACCAACATCGCGTCGAGCGGGAACGTCCTGCAGGTGCGTTTCAGCAGCTCGGACGACCAGTTCGCCACGCTGTTGAACTCGCAGTTGTTTCAGTCGGTGATTCACTAAGCAGTTACGGAACCACAAGTTCTCTTTTATATTTATCGCAGAGTTAATCGTTGCAGCTACTCTGGTTGAAGTCGGTACGCGACCTCTTGGGCAGACAAACTAGATGAATGGCCGCGGTCCTCGAGATTCGAAAAGGAACCTGCCCCCCACTACTTTCTGAGGAGGCTCTTTTGCGCCGAACGATATCTCAACCTGCACACGTGTATATTCAATCGATTCGATACCAACGAATACGCCCCGACGCCTGCTTGTCAGCCCGTTCGTTCCAATGCCGGTTCTGCGTAAACTTCGCCCTCATATTCCTCCTTCTCGCTTCCAGTGCCGCATCCCTGCTAAGTCAAACGCGTTCGCAAGACCTTACCTCTCCCGATCTTTGGAAGCCGGCGAGTGTTCCTTTCTCCTTCAAATACGATGGCAAAAAGTCCGCACAGCTTCTGACCACCTGGCAGACCTCGCAGGAAAACGTAGCGGATGCAAAGGGCCAGATCCATCGCTACACCTATACCGATCCAACCACCCATCTGAAAGTTATTGCGGACGTCCGCATCTATCCTGATTTTCCCGGCGTTATCGATTGGGTTCTTCGGTTTCGCAATGAAGGTACCTCGGACACGCCGATTATTGAAAACATCCTGCCGCTGAATTGGGCCATTCCGGCCTCGCCGGGCGACTGTGTAATCCGCCACGCGCAGGGCAGCAACAACAGCGCCGACGATTTCAAACCGCTGGAGGAGAAGTTCGGCCCTGGCGATGGCGCCCACCTGGAATCTCTCAAGGGAGATTCTTCCAACACGAATACGCTGCCGTTTTTCAATCTGCAAACCGGTGACCATGGACTGATTGGGGCCATTGGCTGGACGGGAAACTGGAAGGCAGACTTCAATTATGCCGAGGATGGAAAAACTATTGTCATGGCCAGCGGTATGAAGGAGACACATCTTCTGCTTCATCCTGGGGAAGAGATTCGTACACCGCGTATCGTGCTGATGAGTTGGACCGGAGGCAACTGGCAGGAGTCACAAAATAACTGGCGCCGTCTTCTGTTCGCGCACTATAGTCCCCAGGTCAATGGCAAGGCGATTCGAGGGCCGGTTCTCTTCGGCAGTTGGGGATCGGAGCCGATCGCCGACAAGCTCGCCTATATCCAATGGGTTCACGACCATAAAATCCCGGTTGATGTGTATGCCGTCGATGCCGGCTGGTATGGCGATTCGGTCGGGCTAGAAAACGATCCAACCAATCCAGAGTGGAATCCATGGTGGAAAAATCGCGGCGATTGGTATCCCAGCAGTCGGTACTATCCCAACGGCATTAAGCCGCTGGGCGATGCTTTGAAAGTGGATGGCATTGGCTTCTCGCTCTGGATTGAGCCGGAAACGGCCATGATAGGCAAGAAGATTGTTCGGGATCATCCTGACTGGTATCTCCATCGGTCTCCCGATCCGTCCAAGCCGCACGCCTACCAAGAGGTGTTCGCCAATCTGGGCAATCCCGTGGTGCGTAAGGGGATCACCGACATGGTTTCAGGTTTCATTACCGATTTCGGCATGACGTGGTACCGGCAGGATTTCAACATCAGGCCGGAAGGCTACTGGAAGGCGGCGGACACGCCGGACCGCATTGGCATGACCGAGATCGGCCACATCGAGGGTCTTTACAAAATGTGGGATGACCTACTGGCTGGCCATCCCGGCCTTCATATCGACAATTGCGCCAGTGGCGGACGCCGCCTCGATATCGAGTTGATGTCACGCAGCTTCGTCTTCTGGCGGACAGATCATGGGTTTGCCGATACCCTCGCCGAGCAGGCGCAGACCCAGGAATTGGCGCGCTGGGTGCCAGAAAACGAAGGATTCGAGTCCTACACCGCTTCCACTCCATGGACGAAGCCCGGACCCTACTCCACGCCAAAGAATTTGTATCTGATGCGTCTTGGCTATTCTGCTGGATATGGGGTGAGTCCCGGAGCTACGGGAGTCAATAACGATGCCTGGGTTGCGTGGATCAAAAGTGCCATCGGCGAATACCGGGAAGTACAACCATATTTCTACGGAGACTTCTATTCATTCCTGCCCTACAGCCTGGGTGATAAGACCTGGACCGCCTGGCAATGGAACCGGCTCGAAAAGAAGGACGGCCTAGTTATGGTTCTGCGTCGGCCCAAAAGCCCATTTACGACGATGGAACTAGGGCTTCAACACTTGAATCTCACTGCCGCCTACGAGGTTGAGATTCGGACCACCTATGCGAAAGCTCCCATTAAGGAAATGAAGGGCAGCGAACTGGCTCATCTACAGATTCAATTGCCCGATGCGCCTAGCTCGACGCTTGTTTTCTATAGGCAGAAGTAGAAGCCGATTTCTATCGGAGTTCAACCGCGGCTTTGCGCTCCGGCAACATCCGTCCGTGCTGGAACTCGATAACACGGTCGGCCATACGCGCCATTTCCGGATCGTGCGTCACCATCAGGATCGTATGGCCGACTTGATGTAGACGGCGAAGAAGGCCTGTGACGATTTCCTGATTTGCCGCGTCAAGATTGCCTGTCGGTTCGTCCGCCAGCAAGACGGGCGGCTGATTGATCAGCGCGCGAGCGATGCAGACGCGCTGCTGCTCTCCGCCGGAGAGTTCGCTCGGTAAATGCGCAGCGCGATCCGCCAGTCCTACGCGCTCCAACGCTGTCAGCGCTTCTTTCTTGTCTGTCATGCTGTGGAAGTATTGCGCCAGCATTACGTTCTCCAGCGCTGTCAGGTAGGGAATCAGGTGGAATTGCTGGAAGATGAAGCCCACCGTTTCAGCGCGAAATTGATCCAGCTCCTTGCGTGAGAGCGTCGAGACATCTTTTCCTGCGATATTCACTGTGCCAGAATCGGCACGGTCAAGGCAGCCGAGAAGATTGACCAGCGTAGATTTTCCGGATCCGGAAGGCCCCGTAATAGCAAGCCATTCTCCACGCTGAACAGAAAGCGTGATCGAGTCGAGCGCGCGCACAGTTCCGGCGCGGCCGCGATATTCCCTTGTCGCGTCGCGCAGTTCGATAATCTTTTCCGAATCGTTTACTTCACCGCTCATCGCAACATTTTCCTGATGCACCCCGTTCATGATTGGCTAATCCCCGCGCAGCAAGGCAGCCGGTTCCAGCCGCCGCAGGATTCGCAGGGGAACCGCAGCGGCCAGAATGGCAACCAGCAGATTCAACAACGCGACCTGGGGAACAATGCGCCACACCGGAAAAATGATGGTGTGGAAATTCCATTCTCCAATCAGATAAGCGATTCCACAACCCAAAACGTATCCGCAGACAACTCCTGCCAGCGCCAGTGCAATCGCTTCCAGAAAAAACAATAGGCCGACCTGGTGCTGCGTAGCTCCCAGAGCTTTCATCACCGCAAAATCGCGGCGGCGCTCGAACACGGACGCGGTCAACGTAGCCAGCACGCAGATAGCGACAGTGAGCGAAATCAATAGGAGGGAACTAAGCATCAGGGAACGAGTGCGCGAAACGACGTTGGCTTCAGCCTCGACGAGTTGATGGACAGCGTGAACATCCGCTCCAGGGAGCGCCTGCCGCAATCGAGCCAGTACCTCTTGAATCTGTTGAGTGTTTCCAGCAGCCCGAATTTCCAATGTCGTTGGCGAGACTCCCGTCCACGCCTCAAATGCACTCAGCGGCAAATAAATGCGGCTGTCCTCTGCGTCTCCGGTGCGAAGCGTGCCTGCGGTTTCAAGCTGCACCGTCCTGCCGCTGTAGGAAAGTGGAAAGCGCGTAGCGCCGAGTGCTTTTTCAGCGCGAACGCCGGTCAGTACCTGTAGCGGAACCTGACCGCCTGAGTCCAGTGCATGTTCACTCGGCGTGTTCAGGTCCGGCCAACGACTTACCTGCCACCAGGAGTCCATCGCCCGCACACCGTTCAGATCGGCACCCACGACGACGATCGACGAACCGTCCTGCATCTCGGCCACGGCGTAGGCGAAGGGCACCACGCGGCTTTCCGGACCGGCAGCCGCGCGCGCGATTGCCAGGGCGTCCGCCGGCAAGGCAGCAGAAGAATCCGTGCTGCCGGACTGGTTCTGGGAAGTGATAACGATGTTCGCGCCAAACGCGCGGAATTGATGATGCAGCTTCAGATCGAGAGACGCGTAGAGTGTCAGCAGCGCGGTAGCGACGGCAGCACTTACCGTCAGCGCAACCAGCTCCGCCAGGGACCGGCTGCGGCGATGAAACAGTGAACGCCGCAACAGGAGTGGGAGCGAAAGTCCATGCGTCATGCCTCCTCCCGCAATATGGCGGCCGGTTCCATTCGCATCGCCTGCCACACCGAAGGCGCTCCTCCGGCCAGCGAAACCACGATCGCCAGCAATAGGGTGGCCGGCAGGATGGTCGGGTTGAAGGCGATGCTACTGCCGAAAACCTCTTGTCCAATCCGTCCGGCGAGTAGAGAACCAAGCAGGAATCCCAGCAGTCCTCCACCGAGCGCGAGAAGTGCGATTTCCGCGAAGAAGAGCGCAGCGATCACGCCGCGCGTCGCGCCCAGGGCGCGCATCAGCCCGATCTCCTGGCGTCGTTCGACAATTGCCGTGGTCATCGATGCCGCCACAGCCAGCCCAGCCGCAAACAGTGCCGCCAGCGCCACCAGCCACATCAGCCCGGAGATGCGCGACAGGATCGTGCCCTCGCCCTGCGCGATGCGGCGAATCTGTTCCGCACGCGTATGCGGCAGTGTTTCTTCAATCTGATATGCGATGGAATTTGCGTAGGGGGAACAATACCAGCGATCACGCATCTTCGGAGAGAGCTTGTCCGGATCTTTGCGAGCCAGCGCGTCCTCCGGTTTCGTCAACGCACTGACATAAGCGCGCCGCACAGCGCCGGGACGTCCCAGCCATTGTTGTGCCACAGCCAGCGGTACCAGCAACGTGCGATCCGTCGCGTCGCCGCTCGAAATAATTCCAGTCACTCGCAGGGACGCATTGTTCACCTGAACCGTGTCGCCCACCCGGACGTGAAGTGTGCGGGCCAGTTCGTTGCCGATCGCAATTTCGTCTCGCGATCCATCGTCGGGCCATGCACCCGCGATCCTCCACCAGGGATGCAACGCAGGCGCGCCCATGGTCCACGATTCATTGCCGGAGCGGAGTGTGTGGTGAAACCAGTAGCCGGTCGCAGGAACCTGCCGCACGCCGTCCCTGGTTTTTAAGCTGACGGGCAGCGGCAGCTCGGGGGAAATATTTTCCACGTTGTTGCGCCAGAAAATATTTTTGATCTTCGCCAGGTCTGCTTCGTTCAAATAATTGCCGGCGGTAGCGGGCCGGATGTCGATGCCACCCACCTGGACATCCAACGTGTCCGCCGCGGGATAGACGACAATGTTTGCTCCGTAGGCCGCCAACTCGTGGTTCATCTTGTCGCCGACGCTGGTGCCGATGGCGAGCATCGCCGTCACCGCCGTAGCGCCCAGCAGAATGGCCACGCAGGCAAGCAGCTTGCGCCGCCGCTGCCGCAGAAAGCTTTCGATAACCAGACGTGAAAGCATAGGCTTCTTTGCGCCGTGCATTGCCGCGCACTGCGGCAACGTTATTTTGAAAACGTCGGCGCCAAAGCCTCCAGAGCCTTGGCTTGGATGACGACAAGTCCGCCGACAGTCTCAGACGCCAGCGGAATCGGATTGCACCCTCCCGGTATCCCGATGGACTGCGCATTCACCGGCGAGGCACACAGTTTGCAAATGATATTGTTTCCATTTTTATAAAACCCGACCGGGCCGCAGATCTGGCAGGCGTCGGCGACCGTCACAATCTTCCCATCCGATTTGCGATAGAGGAGGAATCGCACATCCGTCGCGCCGACATGCACCACGTACCGGTGAAGGTTGTCGTCCTGAATCTGCGTCACCGGTACCGTCACTTGTGAACCGGTCAGCGTCACGGGTGCGGCGGGCGACAGGGCCGTCGCGCTCATCGCGTAAATAAACTGCGCCGTCACCAGAAAGATAAAGACGAAACTGCAGGTATAGACGGCAGCCATCCAGAAGCGCTCGCGGCGGGCGACAGATGCCAGTTTGCGGCGTTCAGCAGGATTGGCATCCAGCGGCAATGTATTGGTGCTCATGCGCTTGCGATATTCAAATAACACCATCAGGCCGGCCAGCGCCAGAATGGTTACAAAGAAAAATACTTCGTTGCTGACGATGGGTCCGACGATTTTCATCTCCATTTTGCTCGAAGGCAGAATGCCGAACTCTGACAACTCGTGCAATCCGGAGACGATAAGCTGGAACGCGACAAAATAGAGGATCACGGACGTCACGCGAAAAAAGCGCTGAATATCGATTCGTACGCTGCCCTTGACGAACATAAATCCGAAGACAACCGCCAGCGTCACTCCCGCCAGGGTCCCAAAAAAACTCAGTAGCTCACTGGAGTTGAGCGAGACTGCAGAAAGGATCAACACCGTCTCGACGCCTTCACGCAGCACCATCAGAAACACGAAAAGAAACAGCCCGCCGCGCGAACTGTTGCTTGCAAATGCGCTTACTTTCGTTTCAATCTTGCCTTTCAGGGCCTTGGCGGTGCGTTGCATAAACCAGATCATGCTGATGACGAAGAAAGCCGCCACCAGCATGATGATTCCTTCAAAAAAGTCCTCATTGAACTGGGTGCGCGCTAGCGCCACCGCAACCAGCACGCTCGAAATTACGGCTGCAATCACCGCCTGGATCACCGTGCGCTTCAGTTCGGGGCGGCCAACTTTGTTCAAGTAGGCAAAGACGATGCCGACGATCAGCGCCGCCTCGACACCCTCCCGCAACGTGATGACAAACGCCTGCAGCATAAATCTATCGCTCTCGATTCGCTATTCGTTCCAACGCTGGCGGAAATTCGGTAGCCAGAAGGGCTGACTTTCGCCGCTCAAAATGCACAGAAGAAGGTGCAGTTTGAACGAAGCGGAAACCAACGGGACAGTCCTGATTCTAATTCGGACTAAATTGGTCGTCAATTCTTTGCGGGCGATTCCGTCTGAGAAATAGGAGGGTTTCTAAGGTCCCCCCTATGCGGGGTCGCGGCCACGGTGCAGCCGAGTATTCAGTCCGGTATCAAGCCGATTCATCAAACGCGACTGGCCGATTCTCTCGCGGGGAGGTGCGGAGCTATTGAATGTGCGGCAATTCCAGCGCTGTGTGGTGAGTCCCAGAGCCGAGGAACGAATATAGGCCGACGCCAACGTAGCAGAACAGTGGGACAAGGTATGCGACCGCGATGCTTTGCGAGGCCTCGGAAATCAACCCCATTGCCGGGGTCAGCACAGCGCCCCCCACGATTGCCATAACAATCAACGATCCGCCTATCTTGGTATTGCGGCCCAGATCTTTGATCCCGAGTGCGAAGATCGTCGGATACATCACAGACATAAAAAAGCTTGTGGCAAAGATCGCCCAAAGTCCGATCCAGCCTGGAAGTTCAACGCCGACCGCAACCAGCACGACATTGATGAGGCTGTAATAGCCCATCAGACGATGGGGTGCAACATATCGCATCAGCGCGGCTGAGGCAAACCGTCCGACGCCAAAAGCAACCAGCGTGCCGGTGAGAAAATATCCTGCAACCTTTTCGGGTTGATGGGTTGAGGTCTGAACATACTGGATGAAGTAACTCCAGGTGCCTACCTGGGCTCCGACATAAAGAAATTGCGCGACAATCGCCAAAAGAAAATGGTGGTAGCGCAATAACTCCTTGAAGCTGCCGTGGTTCTCCGTTGAGCTCTCATGCTCATTGGCAAACGTCGGGAATTTTGTGCGGGCTATCAGAATCGCCCAGACAAACGCAATGGCCCCAATTACGAGATAGGGCGCAACGACACGCATGGTCTCGCGTTGAAGGTACGCGTGGTAGGTATGCGCGGCCTGCATGGCGGCAACCTGTCCCTGGTTCAATTCGATACCGGAAAAAATGAATACCGTTCCGATAAGGACGCCGCAGATGGCTCCGAGCGGATTGAATGCCTGCGCGAAATTGAGCCGGCGAGCTGCGCTTTCCGGGTCTCCCAACTGCGCGGCAAAGGGGTTCGATGCTGTCTCCAGAAAGGAAAGTCCGCTGGCGATTACAAATAGCGCGAACAGAAAGAATGAATAGCGGCCAAGCAGAGCCGCTGGCCAGAAGAGAAATGCACCGGCGCCAAACAGCAGTAATCCGGTAATAAAACCCAATTTGTATCCGAACCTGCGCATCAGGAGAGCAGCCGGGGTCGCGAGCAGGAAGTAACCCATGTAGAAAGCAGATTGCACTAACCCGGCCTGAAAACGAGAGAGCGCGAATGACGTCATGAACTGGCGAATCAAAACGTCATTCAGGTTATTTGGAACGCCCCACAGGAAAAACAGGCCCGTAACCAGAAAGAACTGCAGACCCATCCCACTCGGAACAAGCCTGTGTTCTGGTTTAAGGCTGTTCGTAGTTTTCTGACTTTCCAACGACGGCACCAGCATTTCGGGCGAAATCCTCTCGAGACCAATTCAGCTTATCTTGCCGGTACCCGCACTCTCAAATTAAGGTAAGCACCCGGTTCTGGCTGATTTTCAGCAGGTCAGGGTTGATGTAGGTCTCTTCGAACTTTAATTGATTCGAAGCTAGCATGGCCACATCTAGATTTTCGTAGATATGGAAGACATCTTTTCTTCTGATCTCAATTCATCCGCGGGCGACGCATTGAATTTGCTGAAGCCGCGAATGCGCGGTATCCCAGGCACCAGTCCGGCGCGGAAAATATGAGAGGCATTCAATTGATTCCGCAATCGACGCCCGCGCCGCTTTCACATTGGGCAGATGACCGGTGGCGATTGCTTGCAGCATGATATTTCCATAGGCGGATGCCTCAGCCGGCCCGCTGACAACGAGACGATTGCAGGCGTCGGCGGTCATCTGGCAGAGCAGCGAGTTGAGACAACCGCCGCCGACGATCCGTATGGTTGTGAGAGGCCGCTCCGTCAGGCTTTCCAGCGACTCCAGCACGGAACGATATTTCAGGCTCAAACTTTCCAGGCAGCAACGCGCCACTTCGGCCATGGTCTGCGGCATGGATTGCCCTGTCCGCCGGCAATAAGCTGAAATCGCGTCCGGCATACTTTCCGGCATGCGGAAATCGTTCGCGTCGACATCGAGCACCCATTGAAAGGCCGGTGCGGAAGATGCCATGGCGATGATTTCCGCCCATGGATAACGATGGCCCTCGCTGACCCATTGCCGGAGGCATTCCTGAAGAATCCACAATCCTGTCAGATTTTTGACCAGCAAAGTGGTTCCATCGGCCCCGCCCTCGTTCGTAAACTTCAATGCGAATGCCTCGTTGGAGGTGACGGGCTGCTTTACCTCGGCGCCCATCAAGCTCCAGGTACCGCTGCTGATGAAGACGCTGCTTTCGTCCATGTTGGGGATCGCTGCCACCGCATTTGCTGTGTCGTGGGATGCTGTGGCAACCACGGGGACGCGGCCACTCCAGCCCGTAGTACGCAAGACCTCTGACCAAACTGGAGCGAGCACTGTTCCTGAAGACACCATATGGGGCAGAATGCGCTGTGGAATTTGAAGGCGATTCAGCAGGTCCCGCGACCAGTCTCCTTGGGCGGGGGCAAACATTTGTGTGGTGGTAGCTTCCGAATACTCAACTGATTTTTCGCCACACAGAAAATAATGAAACAAGTCGGGAATCATCAGCAGCGTTTCCGCGGATTTCAGTTGAGGGTCGGCGGTGAGGACCATGCCGTACAACTGAAATAACGTGTTGATCTGCATCGTCTGCACGCCGGTCTCAGAGAACAATGCACGTTCATCCACTTGCTGGAACACAAGGCCGGGAATTCCATCCGTTCTCGAATCGCGATAGTGATAGGGATTCCCGACCAGCCGTCCGCCGCTGTCCAGCAGAGCAAAATCCACTCCCCAGGCATCGACGCCGATGCCTGCCGGACTATCTTCAAAGCGCGAACGATATTTCATCAAACCGTTCAGAATCTCGGACCACATGCCGAGAACATTCCAGTGCAGGCTGCCCGCCGCAAGCACGCCGCCATTCGGAAACCGGTGCAGTTCGTCGAGTGAGAACGTGCGGCCGTTCCAGTGCCCGATCATCAGCCGCCCGCTCGATGCTCCCAGATCGGCGGCCACGAAGCGAATCGGATGAGTCATGCCGTCCCGTTGAGAAAAGCCAGAACTTCCGCGGTCAAATGACTGACAAGCTCATCGGTGTTAGACCTGCCCGGGCGCTTCTCGCTGGAGGTTTCCCGCTGCGATTCCGCTGCGCCCTGGGCAGGTAAATCGATCGCCGCAACGGGGGAGGAGGCAGTCGTCAATCGCGGATCCGGCAACCCCATTTTCTTTTTTCTCGCAAGCAGATCCGCAATCTTGTCCGTAGGAATCTCGTTCAGCTTTGGCCGCAGCTGCGAGGCGATCAGCACAGTCTTACAGTAGGTGTCGACGACCTCCACATACCATTCCGCATGAGTTACTGTGTCAGCCCAGCAGACGATCCCATGATTGGCCAACAGGATCGTGTTGTGGTTGTTGACGTAAGGAAGAACAGTTTTTGCGAAGGCCAGGGTACCGGGAGTTTCATAGGGCGCCAATGCAACTGGCCCGACAAACACTTCCTGTTCAGGAATCAAATTTCCCTGAGGTACAACTCCAGCAATGGCGTACGCGGTCGCATACGGCGGATGGCAGTGAATCACAGCCCTCGCGCTGGGCACAGCTTTATAAATTTCGAGATGAAGCAAAATCTCGCTGGTCTGCGGACGATCGCCGCAAATCTGATAATTATCGAGATCGATCAGAGACAGATCCTCGATGCAAAGATCGCCCTTGCTGCACAACGTCGGAGTGCAGAGGACGTAGTGCGGAGACAGGCGAACGGAAATGTTGCCGCCATTTCCGTCAACATATTGTCTCTCCCACAGTTTTCTTCCCGCACGCACAATCTCTTCTTTGTACGCATTGGCTTCCGGCGAAGTAAATATCCGTAGCGGTTCTTCCAGAGCCGGCTGGCTGGCGGGATTGGCCGCAAGGCAATCCAGTACCGCGCGACGAACGATGGCTGCAATGTAGTCTTGATCGAGCTTTTCCATGGGCAGTTATGAAGACAACTCTCACTATAATTCCATTTCGGTAAGTAGCCGCGATGACAAGGTACAGATCGGCGCAAATCATCGATTGCGGCACACGATGAAACGCGGGTTTCGTTCCCCATTTCGCGGCTTGCCGGTCATTCGGTTGGACCAGATCCGTTTTCCTGTTACTGTGGGGTGGCAAGGAATCGTTCTGTGCATCCCTTCTTTAAGGAACGGATGCGCACGCCCCATTCCGCTGCCATATACCTACAGGAAAACAGGTCTATCGTTCGCAGAAACCGACTTCTAATTTCCCACTTGATCAGCAGTTGATCGCGATGATTTCGTTATACCGGTCAGAGACACAAAATTGTGAGGATGCCAATCGGGAATCGGCGACAATTCCTTCTGGGTTCAGGCGCCGCTATCGCTGATTTCGCAGCGGGCAGACATCTATTTGCAGATGTCAGTAAGACGAACGCCATGTTCCCGGCTTCTATCTCACCCGCTCGCACCCTCGGTGCGCTCGATTCTTCCACGGCAAAACCGCTCTCCGGATCGCCGGAAACTGCGAGCAATAGAAAGCTGGCCGGTCTGATGGTGGATGCAGCTCGTCTTCCAGAGTCCATGGAATACTATCGGCAAGTCGTAGAGTTCTGCGCGGACTGGGGACTCAATACACTTCAATTTCGGCTGACAGATGACCAGGGGAGTGCCTTGCGTTTCACGTCTGTCCCTGGACTTATGACCCATCGGAACGCGTTTACACCTGAACAATTGAGAAGCCTGGTGGAGTATGGCCAGCACCACGGTGTCGATTTAATCCCCGAGGTGGAATCATTCGGGCATACGGGATATATCACGAGATCTCCCAAGTACGCTTACTTATTGGACCGCAAAACCGAGAGTTCGTCTTCCTTCTCCGGCGTCATTCCGGTAAATCCGGAGACCTTGGAATTATTTAACAAATTATTTCGTGAAGTAGCCGCGATCTTTCCTTCGATCTATTTTCACGGCGGCTGCGATGAAGTAAATTGGGGCGGCTCAACGCTGTCCGTCAAAGCTCTCCAGACAAAAACCCGGGCGCAGATATGGGCAGAGTATCTCAATTCGCTGAATCAAATCTGCGAGGGGCTAGGCAAGGAATTTATCGTCTGGGGTGACTTTGTCCTCCACAAGCAGCCCGAGATCCTGGGCCTGCTAAACAAAAAAATAATCATAATGGATTGGAATTACTGGGAGACTAACGCCGCCAAAATTGAGGAGCCTCTCCGGAACGTTCGCGCCAACGGTTCTCGCGGAATAGGCGCGCCCGCCCTGGCGTGGTCAGGCTGGGGTCCACGAGCTGGCACCGAACAATTGCGGAATATAGACGCCTTTGCCGATGCCTATCTTGGAGTCGAGGATCCGAGTTCTCTGGGTGTTATTCTCACAAACTGGGCCCCCACGCGCTATATTCAGGATTCAATCTGGGATGGATGGGCCTATGCCGCCGTTGCCTTTAAGGATGGGACGACAATAGCGCAGACTTCGGGATTCCGCCGGTTTGTAGAAAAGCACTATGCAGCGAACTGGAATGAGTCCTGGGCCGAAATATTTCAGACCATTTATGATGCGGCACCCTGTCGATCAAGAGAAACTGCGATGTCCCGGGACGGTCTCGCATTGCCTATCCCATGGAGTAGTGACCAGGAATTAGCTGGCGTGCTGGGACAGGCATCTCCTGCTTCCAACCCATTTACTCGGCTTCGCAGCCTGCTGGTTCTGACAGAACCTCTCGTGCGGAAAAATCTCTCCGATTTTCAGGCCTTTGAACTTTCCGTAGAGTACTTGGAGAGATTGTTCTGGCGTGAAGCGGTGGTTATCGAGCAAGCCGTCAAAAAACCGCTGGATAAAACAGCCAGTACCTTATTGATCCAGAGCATCGCTGGGCGTGATTGCGCTCTTGCCGAGGCGTTGTCCAGGGACTGGGACAAGGGACGTCCCTCGAATTCGGAGGCAAAGAGTGAGCCGCTGGTTGACCTTGGACCGACATACCAATTGCTTTTCCAATGGACGCAGGTAGCAACCTACTCGGCATTTCTGGCAGAGCATCCGGATCGTTTCTATCAACTTCTCAATGCGGCCAGGCCTCTGTGAGGTCCTCGCCAGATGTTCGCTGCTGCCGTCCCATCGGCATCTCATGCATTCTTCCGCGTCACTTCATCGGTGGGGAGACGTACTGGTATTCAGGCACTAAAAACTTCCCCCCCCGCGTTGGCGAGGAATTAAATCGTAGCCGGCGCTTTGGTTGCTTCATTGCTGACCTTTAGAGCGATGGTATTCTGGGCACTCGCAGCGTAGCTCGATGCCTGCCGCCTGGAGATTCCGCCTTGAGAAAACTCAGTCTTACGATTTCTGGCTGTCTTCTATTTGCCTGCTGCGTGTTGGCATTTCCTCAACTTCTTCGCGCCGACTCGCAAATCCCGCTGCCGATTATGCCTCTGCCTGCGCACGCGGTGCAGGGGCAGGGCCAGTTTTTGATCGGTGGAAATTTTGGCATCAAGCTGGAGGGTTATACCGAACCTCGCCTGCTGCGGGCGCGGCAGAGATTTCTGGACACGCTTTCGCGGGAAACAGGAATTCCGTTGTGGCGCGAGGCGCAATTCAACCAGGCGCAATTCATCGTTACAACCAGCGGACCCAGCGATCCGGTGCAGCGGCTGGGGGAGGATGAGTCTTACCACCTGGAGATTTCTCCTATGCAGGTGCGGCTGACGGCCGCAAACCCGCTGGGAGTGCTGCATGGCCTGCAGACGTTTCTGCAACTGGTGCGAACCACGCCGCAGGGCTTCAGCGTTCCCGTGGTGACGATCGACGACAGTCCGCGATTTCCGTGGCGGGGACTGATGATCGACGTGAGCCGCCACTTTATGCCGGTGCCGGTAATTGAACGCGACCTGGATGGCATGGAGGCAGTGAAGCTGAATGTGTTCCATTGGCATCTTTCGGACAACCAGGGATTCCGCGTGGAGAGCAAGAAATTTCCCTTGTTGCAGGAAAAAGGTTCGGACGGACTTTACTACACGCAGGAGCAGATCCGGCAGGTGATCGAGTATGCGCGCGACCGTGGAATCCGCGTGGTTCCCGAGTTCGATATGCCGTGCCACACCACTGCGTGGTTTGTCGGCTATCCCAAGCTGGCGAGCGGGAAAGGCCCCTATGAGATTGCCCGCGACTGGGGCGTGCTGGACCCCGCGATGAACCCGACGAAGGAGTCCACGTATAAATTTCTCGATCCATTTATCGGAGAGATGGCCGCGCTTTTTCCCGACGCTTATTTCCATATCGGCGGCGACGAGTGCAATGGGAAGGAATGGGACGCCAACCCGGAGATTCAAAGCTTCATGCGTGCGCATGGCCTGACTGACAATGCGGCCCTGCAGGCGAACTTCACCGCGAAAGTGCAGAAAATTGTGGCAGGGCACCACAAGATCATGGAAGGCTGGGACGAAGTTCTGCAGCCGGCAACTCCCAAGGATGTCGTGATCCAGTCGTGGCGCGGACAGGCTTCGCTGGCTGCGGCAGCCCGGCAAGGGAACCGCGGGCTGCTTTCAACCGGCTATTACATCGATCTGAATCAGGCGGCGGCGGAGCACTACCTGGTCGATCCGATGGGCGGCGACGCGGCTACGCTGACCGCAGAACAGAAGGCGCGCATCCTGGGTGGCGAAGCTACGATGTGGAGCGAATATGTGACTCCGAAAACGATGGACAGCCGAATCTGGCCGCGGACAGCAGCAATCGCGGAGCGTTTGTGGTCGCCGCAGGATGTGAGAGATGTGGATTCGATGTATCAGCGGCTGGCGGTGATTTCGCAAAAGCTGGAATCGTATGGATTGAATCCACGGGCCACTACGGACGAGATGGAGCAGCGGATGAGCGGCGATCCTGACCCGGTGGCGCTGAGGACTCTGGGTGAAGTGGTGCAACCGACACAGGGATATGCTCGGGCGGAGTTGGGTCATTATGACGCGCTTACCCCGCTCAACCATCTGGTAGATGCGGTGCCGCCGGAAAGCGACAGGGCCCGCAAATTTAACGAGCTTGCAAAGAAGATTGTTGCCGGTAAGGCGACGGCGCAGGAGTGGCAGCAGGCTCGACAATGGCTTTTGCTGTGGGGCGACAATGATGCGCAGCTACAGCCGTTGCTGGGACGGTCTTACCTGACGGAGGAGCTGGCTCCGCTATCGCACAACTTGAACCAGGTGGCGGTGATTGGTTTGCGTGCGCTCGATAACATGCACGGCGATAGCGCGGTCAGCACGGAGGCGCGCCAGGGGGACATCAATGCTTTGAAAGCCGCCGAGCAGCCGCAAGCTGCGCTGCTGGACATGATCGCGCCTTCTGTGGAGCTGCTGGTGCAGGCGACCAAAACCCAATAAAAAAGCTCGATTCGACGAGAGTGTCCGACGGCTTTCGCGCTCTTTCGGTTTGTGGATGCAACAGGACGCTTGTTCCGCGCGTCAGAGTATGGCAGACAGGCACGCGGGTCCCGTCCCGCGGCTTCTTTCGAGTCGAAAGCGTGGATTCGTGCAGATTTTCGCGTTGAAATGGTATGCGGCGATTTTTTTTGCGACCATCGCATTGGTCGGGTGCGGCGCAAAGCACGAGTCGCGGAGCGCGCCGCCGCGGCCCCAGGTGAAGCAGGCGCCGCACACTCCCATCGATGTGAAGAAAGCGGAGCTGGGCGGAGACACCTGGAACCCGCAATGGAACCAGATTGTGGAGCAGGCGCTGCCGCCCGCGATGCTGTCTTCGCAGGTCCCACGAGACGTGCGACGATTTTGTCCGCGCTTCTATGTCATGAGCCAGGAAGACCAGCGCGTCTTTTGGGCTTATTTTTTTCAGGCGCTCGCGGGCGCGGAGGCGGGCCTGGATCCGGGAGCGACGGTCCGCCACACGGAGCCAAAACTGGCGGCACGCGAGAACGTCCCTGTCAGCAGAGTGCGCACAGAAGGCTTGCTGCAGCTAACCTATGCGGACCAGCAGCGGTATGGCTGCCCGTTCGATCAGCAAGGGGATAGAAGCCTCAAGCTCAATGATCCGGCGCGATCGATTCTGCAGCCGAAGAATAACCTTACCTGCGGCGTGATGATTCTGGACAACCAGATTATCGAACAGCACAAGCCGCTATTGACGCGCAGTTCCTATTGGGCGACGTTGCGGCCGGGAACCTTGAGCTATCGGGTGTTCGCCAAGCAGATGACGAATCCGCCGGCGGCGTGCGGCCTGCATTTGGTGCGCGGGCATCATCATTCTGCCCCGCTGAAGGAAATTGCTGAGTAGAGTGGTAGCGGCATGCAGTGGGGTGTTCTGATGGAAACGGCCGAAGGCCCCAGGTTAGCTTCGCAAACCTGGGGCACCCGATGTCTTTTCGACACTGCTGGAACTTCGCACTATTTGCGTTCTGTCCCTAGCGCCTTCTGTACCTTGCTGTGTTTCACGCTGTACGTGAAATAAATTCCCAGGCCGACAATCAGCCAGACGACCACGACTTCTTTTGTCAGCAGCGGGAGGGTCCAGATGAGATAGAGCGCGGTGACGATTCCGGCGATCGGCACTACCGGTACCCAGGGAGTTTTGAAGGGTCGATGCAGGTCGGGCATGCGGCGGCGCAGAATCCATACTCCGGCGCAGACGATGGCAAAGGCGAGCAGGGTGCCCATGTTGACCAGTTCCGCCAACCTGTCGATGGGAAGCAACGCGGGCAGAAAGGCCACGATGATGCCCACCACGATATTCGAGAGATAGGGCGTGCGAAAGCGGGGATGAATCTTCCCTGCCCACTTCCATAGGAGACCATCGCGCGACATGGAGAAGAAGATGCGGCTTTGAGCCAGCAGCATAACCAGCATTACCGTAGCCAGGCCAATGACCGCACCCACCTTGACCAGAATGCTGCCCCACGCGATCCCGGTGGCATCGATGGCGACTGCCATGGGATCGGCCACATTCAGTGTTTTATAGCTGACCATTCCGGTCATGACGGTTGAAACAAGAATGTAAAGAATGGTGCAGATTACCAGCGTGCCCAGGATGCCGATCGGCATATCTCGCTGCGGATTTTTCGCTTCCTGCGCTGCGGTGGAGACGGCATCGAAGCCGATATAGGCGAAGAAGATGGAGGCTGCGCCGGCGGTGATGCCTCCCCATCCAAAGCGGCCCGGCCCTTCGGAGGGCGGAATGAAGGGATGCCAGTTCATGCGATGAATCTCTGGGTGGTGCAGCAGAAAAGATATCCCGATCACGAGGAAAATTCCGACCGCGGTCAATTTCAACAGGACCATTGCGGTGTTGAGATTGGCGGACTCCTCAATGCCGATCACGAGGACGACGGTCACGACGAGAATGGCAACGAATGCGACCAGGTTGAAGACTCCTGTCACGTGCGGCAGACCAACGAGACTGACGCCGGCGGGCACGGACATGGACGGCACCCAGTGCGCGTTGTAACGATACAGCACATCGCCATAGGTGGTAGTCAGTTGCGGCGGAATATAAATGTGAAAGTCCTGCAGCAGGCTGACTAGATAACCGCTCCAGCCGGAAGCGACGGTGGCCGCGCCGAACGCGTATTCCAGCACGAGATCCCAGCCGATCATCCACGCAACGAATTCACCCAGCGTCGCGTAGCCATAGGTATAGGCTGAACCGGCAATTGGAATCAGAGCCGCGAACTCCGCATAGCAAAGCCCGGCGAACGCGCAGGTGACGCCAGCGAGAACGAAGCTGAGCGCAACCGCTGGGCCAGCATGAATGGCTGCGGCTTGTCCGGTGAGGACGAAGATTCCAGCGCCGATGACGGCGCCGATTCCAAGAGTGATGAGATTGAGAGGGCCGAGGGCGCGCTTCAGTTCGTGTTCGCCTTCTGTGCGTGCTTCGCTCAACAGCACGGACATCGGCTTGATAGCGCCAAGTTTCGCCATGTACGAGGATTCTCCCCAGGTGCTTTGCGATCTAGAGACTTACGAGAGTCACCGGATAGCCTATCGTATCTTGCATACTTTTGGGGCGGGCGACTTCGACACAAATCGCTACCCAAGCAGCGTGAGAAATTCTTCGGCAATCTGCTGTACGCTTTGTGATCCGCTGCCGCTGCGGGGGAGCAGGCCGGAAATCACCGCGACGGAATCGGCTCCTGCGTCGACTACCGAGCGAGAATTGTCCCGCGTTATGCCACCGATGGCGATGAGCGGTTTACGGGTCAGCCTGCGTGCGATCCGCAGCCCGGCGATACCAACCGTGGGGTCGGGATTGGTCTTGCTTGTAGTAGGGAAGACCGGGCCATAGGCAATGTAATCGCAATCGGTCTCGTTCGCCTCGATCACCTGCTGGGCGGAATGGGTCGAAACGCCCACCCATGCGTTTGTGCCCATGATGGTCCGGGCATCTTCCGCGGCCAGATCGTCCTGCCCGACGTGAACACCATCGAAGCCGGCCAGCAGCGCCAGATCGGCGCGGTCGTTGAGTAGGAGCCGTGTATCTTCTGCCGTCGAAAATATTTTGCGCAGCGCGGCAGCCTGGTTCAACGTGGCGCGAACGCTGCTTTGCTTGTTGCGAAATTGAAGCAGTTTCACTCCGGCATCGTGCAATTCACGGGCGAATGAAGTCAGGTCCAGTCCGTTGGCCGCGAGTGTATCCACATCGATGATTGCGTACAGGCGCGGCAAGCTCATAGAGCTAAAGGGCAGCTTCCCGGCGCAGCTTTTCGCGTTCGAAAAAGCGCTCCACATATTTAGTGTCGAACGCGCCGACGCGGAAATCTTCATCCTGAAAGATGCGCTGATGGAGCGGTATTGTGGTGTGGATGCCTTCGACCACGAACATGCCCAAGGCGCGTTCCATACGGGCAATCGCTTCAGCGCGGTCCTTGCCATGCACGATCAATTTGGCAATCAAGGAGTCGTAATAGGGCGGCACGATGCCTTCGGCATACTGCGCGGTGTCTACACGAACGCCGTTGCCACCGGGCAGGTTGTAGGCGGTGATTTTTCCGGCGGAGGGGGTGAATTTCTCCGGGTGCTCGGCGTTCACTCGACATTCAATCGCATGGCCGCGTATCTCGATCGGGCGGGGAAGAATGTCGCTCAGCTTTTCTCCGGCGGCAATGCGGAATTGCGCTTTGACGAGATCGACGCCGGTGACCAT
>JBEPVW010000010.1:0-41116 GCA_041690775.1 Acidobacteriota bacterium
ATTCCCAAAATGATACTGAAGATCAAGTTGACGACGCCCTCAATAAGAGGAGAGATAACCACGATTTTTTGCTGTCCGGTTCCGAGCACGGCGACCGAATACGGATTGCCTACAAGACGAATGATGTTCGCGATGACTAGAATCAACAGGATCGGCCACGCGGTGCGGGTATAGGCAGGCGTTACCCAGTGCGCGAGGATAATCTTTCCAGCGAACAGTAAAGGCAGGCATGTGAGAACAGTTATATAAATGCCTATGCGCGTGCTCTTGAGAACTAGTCTGCCGATTTTTTGGAATTCCCCCTGTGCGTGCAAGGTTGCAATTGGAGCCAGCATGGCCGCGAAGAGTGCCCCATTTACGCCTCCGACGAAGAGGACAAGGGTCGAAGCCACAGAATAGGCTCCGAGGTCTTTGAAGCTGAAGCGCCCGACCAGGGCGATGTCAAGGCCGGTTACAAAGAACATTCCCAGGTTCCAGGCTGAGATGTAGCCGCACTCGGCTGCCAGGCTCTTGATCCGCACCCGTGAGATGAGTTTTGGTGAGACTCTGAGGCCTGGGCAGTGCCGATGGGCAGACAACGTCTGCAGCCCTGCATTCAGCAAATAAAATCCGCCGAGAGAGACGGCAAGCAAGGAAAGAGGTGCGCCGTTGCGCGCCAGGAGGACGATCGCTATGCCGGCGCCCAGCCGGGTGGCGGCTGCCACAATGCCCGAACTGTCACTGCGATTGAGTCCGACGAGCACTCCGACATAGGTGGAGCTGGGAAGAGATAAGGCGAGTGCTCCCGCGACGATGAACAACCCCATCCGCACCTGGGGCAATAGCAATTTGGGAATCGACGGATAGATGTGCGGTAACTGCCACGTCAGGATGCCTGCGATCAGTAGCGCGACTGATGCGGAGATCGCCAGAATCGCGACTCCACTGGTAACAATTTCATTGCGCAGTTCGAATTCTTTGCGCTCATGGGTGTTTGCAATCAGCCGGGCGAGCGCGACCTGGATTCCTACGTCCAGGTAGTTGACATACGCTGCGAGTTGCAGGATGAGGGCCCACGCGGAAAACTCCGCTACCGACATGGTGCGTGTCAAAAATGGAGGCAGCCCAAGAGCCAACACGGCTCCAGAAACGCCACGTAACAAATTACCCGAAGCGTTTCTCGCCAGAATCTTTCGTAAATCCATAAAATTTAGGCGGCCTGTACATTCAGGATACAGTGCCAGTGGAGGCCGAAATCAGGGAGCTCAATCTTCTGCCAAATCGCGTGAGGCCCCGCAGGTCACAGGCGTATCAAGGTACAGAAGCGCCAAGTGGCGCAACGGCTTTCTTGCCTACTATTGAGGGAACTTCGCCGTCCAGCAACGGTGCGTGTAATCCGCTCAGCTTGCTGTCGGGCTGTGGAAACAGGTCGAATACTACGACTGTGTTTCCCCCGGTTTTTAGCCATGGTCCGGGCACATACAAACTATTTAGAGGGCCAATATCCCAGAACCTTCCGAGGATGTGTCCGTTGATCCAGACCACGCCCTTCTTCATGGAGCGCATGTCGAGAAACGTGTCGCCGGTTTTTTCGAGAGAGAAGTGTCCCCGGTAGAAGGTTGGGGCCGACGGGGTATCGGTATTGGCAGCCCTGGCGTTTGAGAAGGGAAGTGTGCCTGGATCGGTCATGGGCAGGTTATAAATCTGCCAACCAGTTAGGGTGTTCCCCGCGAGCGTTACGGCTCCGCGGATGCCCTTCCATTCTGTGCGGATTGCAGGGGTGAAATTTACGCGGCCGGAGTTCTCCACGAGAACGTCCAGTTGCGTGTTTTTTGTCGTAACATCCAGCGGCAACCGATCCTGGTGCAGCCGTCGATCGAGTGTTCCGACGAGGGAGCCATTCAGATAAATCTGCGCATAGTCCTGCAGATGCTCAAATGCCAGCTCACCTTGAACGGGATTGGCAATCACCGTTCGATAGAGAATGTAGCCATAGGATTGCCCCAGCGTTTCCATTGGCAGCGGATTCGTCAGCAGAGTCGGATGGGGAAGCGTGTTCCAAAGAGAAGCGGACTCCGTCAGAGAAAACGGTGGGACCGTAATTGTCGGCGGCGAGTGCGGCACGGCAGGCGGGGGCGGAATGCCGGTGGCTTTATCATGGCGCGCGATGATTTCGCGCAAGGCATAGTAGAGCGGAGTGGGGCGTCCGCTTTCATTGAGCGGCGCGTCGTAGTCGTAGCTGGTCACATCCGGATAATAGGTTCCGTCGTAGATGTTTGCGCCGTTCATAAATCCAAAGGTGGTGCCGCCGTGGAACATATAAAGATTGACTGAATAGCCCTGGCTCAACATCCACTCGTATTCGTCGGCTATTATTTTTTGATCTCGAACGACATGTTTCCGGCCCCACTGGTCATACCAGCCGTCCCAGTATTCTCCGCTCATCAAGGGCATTCCGGGTTCGAATTTTTCCAACGCGCTGAAAGATTCTTTCGCATTGCCCGCGCCAAAATTTACAACCGCCGGAACTCCCGGCAATGTTCCTTTTGACAGCTCCGCGTCTCCATCGGCTGTGTACATTAAGGCGTTCGTGAATCCAGCTTGCAGGAGAATCTGCCGCATATGCCGGAGGTATGCCTTGTCGCTGCCGAAAGAGCCATATTCGTTTTCCAACTGCACTGCGATGATCGGTCCGCCTCGGCCCATTTGCAGGGGAGCCAGTTCCTTGCCCAGCCGCATCATCCAGCGTTCTGTCGGGATCATGTACTGTGGTTCGTTGCTGCGGAGAACCATCTTCGGGTCGGAGAGCAGCCACGCCGGGTATCCGCCTAATTCCCATTCCGCGCAGGTGTACGGGCCGGGCCGCAGGATGACGTTTAGTCCCTCCTGCTGTGCGATGCGAATAAATTCCGCTACGTCGAGATTGCCGCTGAAATCATAGACGCCCGCCTTCGGCTCGTGCATGTTCCAGAAAACGTAAGTGGAGATGGTGTTCAGTCCCATGGCCTTCGCCATTTTCAGGCGATCGCGCCAGTATGCGCGCGGAATCCGCGAATAGTGCATTTCTCCGGAGAGAATCTGGTAGGGCTGGCCGTTCAGATAAAATTTCCTGTCCCTAGGAACCAGGGCAGTCTGGGCGGGATTTGCAGTTGAAATTTCTTTCGTTGCCGATCCGTCCGCGGCCTGTTTTGCTGCGAAGGCCAATGCGCTGGAGCAAACCAACATTAGCGTTAAAAACAAGAGTTTTCCAGCTACGGAACGCAATCTACACCACAAAAGTCGATCTATTTTTATCGTCATAATTTGTCGAAACCTCGGTGGTAGATGAACGCCGCTGCCCCTTGGAATAGGCCAACGAGCCGTGTTAATCTAAAAGAGGACGGAATTGGTCCTAGTTTCAATCAAGGTCGGCAATTTCATGTTCAGGCTCAACAAACTAACGGACTACGCTCTGGTCGTCATGCAATATGTGGCGAGCCATCCGGAGGCGCCGCTGCACACTGCCAGGGGTCTGGCTGCGGCAACGGAATTGCCGGTTCCTACGGTCGTTAAGATACTGAAAGAATTGCTGGATCATAGGTTATTGGTTTCTCATCGCGGGGTCAAAGGCGGCTACGCTCCTGCGCGGCTGCCTGCAGATATATCGGTGGCGGAAATCATCGAAGCCTTCGAGGGTTCCATTGGTTTTACAGAATGCGCGACGGCACCCGGGCGCTGCGAACTTGAAGGGAAATGCAACGTCCAGGTGAATTCAGCAATTATCGGGCGCGCTTTGCAACAGGCTTTGGACAACATCAGTCTTTCCGATCTGACGGCCACGCTCGGGTCCAGCCGCCGACCTTCAAGGCGTGCGAATTCGAAACCAGAGAGCCAGACACCCGGCAACATCGTCACATCGATAACCCCGAGTTCCACCGTCTCGGGTGCAAGGAGAATTCAATGACAACGGCAAATACCATTCAGGACCTTGCAAACCAGGAATACAAATGGGGATTCGTCACAGCAATCGATGAAGACAGGATTCCCAAAGGGTTGAGCGAGGATACAATCCGCCTGATCTCGGCTAAAAAGAACGAGCCGGAGTTCATGCTGGAATGGCGGTTGAAAGCTTACCGCCACTGGATCACGCTGGAACGCACCGCGGCTGAACCCACCTGGGCGAATGTGAAATATCCGCCGATCGACTACCAGGGCATTACCTATTACTCGGCGCCGAAGCAGAGGCCGAACCGGAAGAGCCTGGATGAGATTGACCCCGAAATTCTGGAAGCCTACAGCAAGCTGGGAATTTCGCTGAATGAGCAGAAGCGGCTTTCCGGTGTTGCAGTAGATGCCGTGTTCGACAGCGTCTCCGTGGCGACCACATTTAAAGAAAAGCTTGCGGAAGTGGGCGTTATTTTCTGCTCGTTTTCCGAGGCAGTGCAGAAGCATCCAGAGCTGATCAAGAAATATCTCGGATCGGTTGTCCCTTACAGCGATAATTTCTTCGCGGCTCTCAATGCGGCCGTGTTCAGTGATGGTTCCTTCGTTTACATTCCGAAGGGCGTTCGCTGCCCGATGGAGCTTTCCACCTATTTCCGCATCAATGCCGCGGACACAGGCCAGTTTGAACGGACCCTGATTATTGCGGATGAAGATGCGCACGTCAGCTATCTCGAAGGCTGTACCGCACCTGTGCGCGATGAAAATCAGTTGCACGCGGCAGTGGTTGAACTGGTAGCGCTCGACAACGCCCAGATCAAATATTCGACGGTACAGAACTGGTATCCGGGAGATAAGCAGGGTCGCGGAGGCATCTATAACTTCGTCACCAAGCGCGGTAAATGCCTGGGGAAAAACTCCAGAATTTCATGGACGCAGGTTGAGACCGGCTCCGCAATCACCTGGAAATATCCCAGCTGCATCCTGATGGGTGACAACTCCGTGGGCGAGTTTTATTCCGTCGCGCTGACGAACAATTATCAGCAGGCCGACACCGGCACGAAGATGATCCATATAGGCAAGAACACGAAGAGCACGATCATCTCGAAGGGGATTTCCGCCGGCTTCGGGCAGAACACCTATCGTGGCCAGGTGAAGATCATGAAGGGTGCAACGGGCGCGCGCAATTACACGCAGTGCGACTCGCTGTTGATCGGCGACAAATGTGGCGCACACACCTTTCCCTATATAGAAGTTCGAAACGCCACCGCGCGCATGGAGCATGAGGCGTCCACGTCGAAGATTGGCGAGGACCAGATTTTCTACTTCCGCCAGCGCGGGCTTCCTGCGGAAGAAGCAGTCTCCATGATCATCAATGGATTTTGTAAGCAGGTGTTTCGCGAGCTGCCGATGGAGTTCGCTGTCGAAGCGCAAAAACTGCTGAGTGTCAGCCTGGAAGGAAGCGTTGGATAAGTTATGAGCATGTTAGAAATCCGCGATCTGCACGCGAGTGTAAACAATCAAGAGATTCTTAAAGGCATCGACCTTGTGGTGAACGCAGGGGAGGTGCACTCCCTGATGGGGCCGAATGGTTCCGGGAAGAGTACGCTGGCGCAGGTGCTGGCGCGCCGCGAAACTTATGAAGTGACCAAGGGCGAGGTTCTCTTCAACGGCAAAGACCTCCTGGCGATGAAGCCGGAAGAGGCCGCGAGCGAAGGGCTTTTCATGGCCTTCCAATATCCCATTGAAGTGCCGGGAATCAGCAATCCATATTTTCTGCGTGCGGCATTGAACGCACAGCGAAAATATCGCGGCGAGGAACCGCTGGATGCCATCGACTTCCTTCCCATTCTGAAAGAGAAGATGAAGCTGCTGGAGATGGATGAGCGCTTTCAGGCCCGCTCCGTCAACGAAGGTTTTTCCGGCGGCGAGAAGAAGCGGAACGAAATTGTCCAGATGGCCGTGCTGGAACCGAAGCTCGCGATTCTCGACGAGACCGACTCGGGCCTCGACATTGACGCGTTGAAGATCGTCTCCAAGGGCG
Source organism: Acidobacteriota bacterium (assembly GCA_041690775.1). Taxonomy (GTDB): domain Bacteria; phylum Acidobacteriota; class Terriglobia; order Terriglobales; family Acidobacteriaceae; genus JAKAAZ01. Next base: position 5,945 of record JBEPVW010000010.1, read on the forward strand.
TCAATGCGATGCGCAGTCCCGATCGCGCCATCGTACTGGTCACGCACTACCAGAGACTGCTCGATTACATTGTTCCGGACTTTGTCCATGTGCTGGCGGGGGGCAGGATTGTGAAATCCGGCGGACCGGAATTGGCGCATGAGCTTGAACGCGAAGGCTACGGCTGGATCGAACCGGCTCTGGCCGGCGCCCGGTAAGGAGGACGCGTGAACGCAACTATACAGATCGCGGGCCTGGGCAGCTACCTGGAAGCATTTACAACCCTCCAGCAACGTACTTCGCGGCAGCCTGAATGGCTTCGTTCGCTTCGCGAAGATGCGTTTGGACGCTTTTGCGACATTGGATTTCCCACAACCGGGGATGAAGACTGGCGCTTCACGAATGCAGCTCCACTTTCGCAGCTGGCATTCAATCTGGAACAGAATGGCTCCGCGCAGGTCAGCGTGAAGGACCTGGAGGCTTTCCGTCTTCCGGGCGCAGCGTGCAGTCTGGTGTTTGTCGATGGACGCTATGCACCGGAGCTTTCGAGTGGGGAGCAGCTTCCCACCGGTGTGGACGCGGGCAGTCTGGCAGCTGCAATTGCTAAAGACCCGAAAGCGCTCGAAGCACACCTGGGCCGCTATCTTGATACTCAGCGGGATGCTTTCTGCAGCCTGAATACCGCGTTCCTTGAGGACGGCGGGTATGTTCGCATCGCGCGCGATACTGTTCTCGAAGCGCCCATCCATTTGTTATTTGTCTCGACAGATTCGGACGAGCCGCATATGGTTCATCCGCGAAACCTGCTGATCGCAGAGCGGAATGCGCAGGTCAGCATTGTTGAAGAGCATGTCTCGCTGACAAAGGGCGTTCTGTTCGCGAATGCAGTCACCGAGTTGATCGCGGCGGAAAATTCCGTCGTCTCCTACCACATGATCGAGCGGCAGAATCGGAAATCGTTTCACATCGCCACACTACGTATTCAGCAGGAGCGGGCTGCCAACGTAAGCTCTCATTCCGTGCTGCTTGGCGGCGCGCTGGTGCGCAACAATGTTCATCCGGTGCTGGCTGGGGAGGGAGGGGAGTGCCTGATCAACGGCCTCTTCATCGGTGACGAACGGCAGCACATGGACAATTACATGCATGTCGAGCATCTCAGCCCGCGCTGTGCCAGTCACCAGTTCTATAACGGCATTTTGAGCGGCCACGCCCATGGCGTTTTTCACGGACGTATTCTCGTCCATAAGGACGCGCAGAAAACGGATGCCAAGCAGACCAACCGCAACCTGCTGCTTTCCGACGACGCACAGATCGACACCAAGCCGCAGTTGGAGATTTATGCCGACGACGTGAAGTGTACCCATGGCGCCACCATTGGGCAGATCGATGAGACTTCCTTGTTCTACCTGCGCACCCGCGGCCTGGATGAAATCACGGCCCGCGACATGCTGCTGCTCGCGTTCGCGGGGCAATGCCTGGAACGCATCAAGCGTGGCCCGGTGCGCACGCATGTCGAGAGAATCGTCCACCCGGCTATGCCGAAAGTGAGGTCATCCTCCGGAGCGGAGTCGCAAGCCGGAAGGCGTTGGGAGGAAATCGGATGAGCATCGCCGTCAGTGATGTCCGCAGTGATCGAACTGTTTCGCAGCCGCTCGATGTATGGAAAATTCGCGCGGACTTTCCCATCCTGACGCGCCGGGTTCACGAGCAGCCGCTGGTGTACCTGGATAACGCCGCTACGACGCAGAAGCCGCAGGCTGTCATCGATGCGATCTCGCACTACTATGCGTTCAACAACGCGAATATTCATCGCGGCGTGCATCTGCTGTCGCAGACCGCGACCGATGCGTATGAGGCTGCACGGGAAACCGTACAGCGGTTTCTGAATGCAGAGAGCGCCGACGAGATCATATTTGTTCGAGGCGCCACCGAAGGCATCAATCTTGTAGCGCAGACATACGGCCGCGAGCATGTTGGTGCTGGAGACGAAGTTGTCATCACAGCGATGGAGCACCACTCCAACATCGTTCCCTGGCAGATGCTGTGTGAAGAGAAAGGTGCGCACCTCCGCATTGCGCCGATTAACGACGCCGGCGAATTGTTGCTTGATCAGTTCGATAGCCTGCTGAATTCAAAAACAAAAGTTGTTGCCCTGGCCCATGTCTCGAACGCCCTTGGAACAGTGAATCCTATTGCGCAGCTTGTGGAGATGGCGCATCGTCGAAACATCCCGGTGCTGGTCGATGGGGCGCAGGCGGTCCCCCATACGAAGGTGGATGTGCGCTTGCTCGACTGCGATTTCTATGTCTTCTCCGGGCACAAGATTTACGGCCCAACCGGCGTCGGTGTGTTGTACGGCAAGCGGCAGCTGCTTGAAGCCATGCCTCCGTACCAGGGCGGCGGAGATATGATCCGCTCGGTCACATTTGAGAAGACACTTTATAACCAGTTGCCTTACAAATTCGAGGCAGGTACACCGAATATGGCTGGCGTCATCGGTCTTGCGGCCGCGATCGATTATGTAACTGGAATTGGACTCGATTCCATCGCCGCCTACGAGCACGAGCTGTTGCTGTACGGGACGAGAGCGTTGAGCGCTGTTCCGGGACTTCGCTTGATCGGTACTGCAAAAGAAAAAGCGGGAGTGCTTTCATTCGTGATGGAGGACATCCATCCGCACGACATCGGCACGGTACTCGACCGGCAGGGAATTGCGATCCGCACCGGCCATCACTGCGCGCAACCTTTGATGCAGCGCTTTGGCATTCCAGCAACCGCGCGAGCTTCGCTAGCTGTGTACAACACGACCGAGGAGCTGGATGCTTTGGTCGCGGGCATCCACAAACTGAAGGAGGTCTTCGCCTGATGTCGGAACTGGAAGATCTCTACCAGGAAGTGATTCTGGAGCACAGTAGGCATCCGCGCAATTTCCGCACCATGGAAACAGCGAACCGAACGGCGGAGGGCTATAACCCGCTCTGCGGCGACCATTACACCATCTTTCTGGATGTGGCGGACGATGCAATTCGGGACATTTCTTTTCAGGGCTCTGGATGCGCAATTTCGAAGGCCTCCGCATCCATGATGAGCCAGGCATTGAAAAGCAAAACCACGGCGGAGGCGGAAGAGCTTTTCGATAGATTTCACGGTGTTGTTACCGGAGCCCGGGCCGGGGGAGAGAACGCTAATCCGGAAGGCCTCGGCAAACTGGCGGTGTTTGCGGGCGTCGCCAGTTTCCCAACGCGGATCAAATGCGCCACGCTCGCTTGGCACACGCTGCATGCTGCGCTGCAAGGCAAGCAAGTCGCCTCCACAGAATAGATTCGCAACCGTGTTCAATTACGGTTAAGACGGGAGAGAAAAATGTCAAACCAGATTGTTGCGCTGACTCGCGATTGCCCGGCGACGGAAATTCCCAGCGGATCTCTTCATGTGCTGTCCGCGACTACGCCGGTCGTTATCACGCAAAGCCTCGGCGGCAGCTACACGGTTTCCACGGGATACGGTCAGATGATGCGCATCGACGCCAGGGATGCGGATGCTTTGGGAATGGAGAAAGTGGAAGTCGCCGAGCCCGCGAAAGAGTTCAGCGAGAAGCTGGTCTGGGATGAGTTACGGACAATTTTTGATCCAGAGATTCCAGTCAATATTGTCGATCTTGGCCTGGTTTACACCTGCGTAACAACCCCAGTGGATGAAGGCCAAAAAATCGACATCACCATGTCGATGACCGCTCCGGGCTGTGGGATGGGCGATGTACTGAAGTCCGATATCGAGCGGAAACTGACCGCGTTGCCGGACGTCAAGGAAGTCAACGTGAAGATCGTTTTCGATCCAGCCTGGAGTTCCAGCCTGATGTCGGAAGCGACCAGGCTCCAATTAGGCTTGGATTAGCTGCGTCATATCTGTTTTCAGCCACGTTATGAAAACTGCAATTGCCATCCGCCATGTTTATTTTGAGGACCTGGGCACGTTCGAAGCGCTGCTTCAGCGGTGCGGCTATGACGTCCACTACCGCGAGGCTGGCGTTCACGACCTCGATACTGCCGAAATAAGAAATTCCGATCTTCTGATTATGCTGGGTGCGCCGATCGGCGCCTTCGACGAAAATACCTATCACTTCTTGAGGCAGGAACTCAAGCTGATAGAGCAACGACTTAACGCTCGACAGCCGCTGCTGGGTATATGCCTTGGGGCCCAGTTGATGGCGCGCGTGCTGGGCGCGCCAGTGACGGCGATGGCGCAGAAGGAGATTGGCTTTTCACCCATCTCCTTGACTGAGGCTGGTCGAGGCTCTCCCTTGGCCGCACTGCCGGGCGACACGGCCGTGCTTCACTGGCATGGCGACCAGTTCGCAATTCCCGATGGCACGACGAACCTGGCGAGCACACCTCTCTGCCCACATCAGGCATTTGCGCTCGGAGATTATGCTTTGGGGCTTCAATTTCATCTTGAGGCCGACGCGGAACGCATCGAACCGTGGCTTGTAGGCCACGCTTCCGAGCTTTCACAGGCTGGAATCGATCCGCGCGCGCTGCGGACTCAGGCGAAAGCGCATGGCGCTCAATTGAAAGCGGCGGCAGAGGCTGTGTTCGGCCGCTGGCTCGACCAAGTTGAAGTCCTGAAGTCCTGACGAAGCGCTCCCAGCGCTGTTCCGTCCGATGGTTGAGAATCCAGTATCCAGCACTCGTGCGACCAGGCGATAACAGACGTGTGGCAAATTGACGGGAGTAACCGGTGCGTGAATCTGCTTCGCAACGCTGTGACTTATGTCATAGCATGCCCCTCATTGGCAGCGTAGATTGCGGTCAGAACATGATTTCGAGAATGCCAGTCGAAGAGAGATGCGTGCGATGCAGAAACATAACCTGAACGAGCTGATTGAGTACGACGACAAGAAATTTCATCCCAAGGTTTTGATCAACGAACCGGGATATCGCATGGTGCTTCTGAGCATGCGCGCGGGACAATCCATTCCAGAACATGCGAATCAAGGCAGGGTCACGGTTCATGCGATTCGCGGTCACATCACCTTTCATGAGGGTCCGGTGCCATGCGAGTTGCATGCCGGAGAGGTTATTTCAATTGAGAGCGGGTCCCCGCACCGACTCGAAGCCCATGAGGACTCCGCTGTCTTCGTGCTGGCCACCGGGCAAGCAGCGGCTCCAAAGCAGGAGCCGGAAGAACTCGACCTGCGTCAGGTTCCAAGGCCGGAGCGTCATCCTCTGGTATTTGCAAAGCTCGATGCCCTCGCGCTGGGCGAATCGTTCGTACTGATCAACGACCATGATCCTGTTCCTCTCAACAGGCAAATTCAGGATCGTAGGCCGGGAGAGGTGACCTGGGAATACAGTCACCGAGAACCGGGTCTTTTCCGCATTCGAATCCAGCGAATTGCGACCCCCGAGGCCGCTAGAATTCTGGCCGGGGTATAATCCGCACCAGAAAGGGAAGACACGCAACGGGCGCAACCTGGGTTGTTCCTGTAACTCAGCGCGATGGAGGTAGCAATGGCCACTATGCCGTCGAACGTTCTGGTCCTTCCGCGCAGTCACTACCTTAATAATGAATATGGCCTGAAGTCCTGGCTGTTGACGCTGGATCACAAGCGGATCGCCCTGCTTTATCTTTTCACCACCACATTTTTCTTTATGATCGGTGGGGCGGCGGCCGGGTTGATTCGCCTGAATCTGCTCACTCCGGGCGGAGAGTTGATGTCCGCGGACACATATAACAAGGTGTTTTCCGAGCACGGCATCATTATGGTGTTTTTTTTCCTGGTGCCTGTCGCGCCAGCTGTGCTGGGGAATTTCCTTATCCCGCTGATGATCGGCGCGAGAGATGTAGCTTTCCCCAAACTCAATCTTCTTAGCTGGTATTTGTTTTGCATCGGAGGCTGTCTTGAACTGTATGCCATGATCTTCGGCGGCGTGGATACAGGATGGACGTTTACCGTACCGCTGAGTGCGCACTTTGTGAACACGCAGGTGATCGGCGCGGCAATGGGGATTTTTGTCGCCGGGTTTTCATCGATCCTGACTGGGCTCAACTTCATCGTCACGATCCATCGGATGCGCGCGCCCGGCATGACCTGGTTTCGGCTGCCCCTGTTCATCTGGTCGTATTATGCGACCTCGATCATCTTTGTTCTCGCTACTCCGGTGATTGCCATCACGATGGTGCTGCTGGTGCTGGAGCGCACTACCGGAATCGGCGTTTTCAATCCGGAAACCGGCGGTGACCCGTTGCTGTTTCAACATCTCTTCTGGTTCTATTCCCATCCTGCCGTATACGTGATGATTCTGCCAGGGATGGGGGTAATGTCTGAAGTGATCGCATGCTTCTGCAAGAAGAGGATATTCGGCTATACCGCAGTGGCATTCTCCTCTATCAGCATTGCGGTTTTCAGCTTCATGGTGTGGGCCCATCACATGTTCATTATGGGCATCTCAAACTATTCCGCGCTGATATTTTCCATGTTCAGCATGATGGTCGCCGTTCCCTCGGCAATTAAAGTCTTCAACTGGTCGGCAACCATGTACAAAGGCTCGATCACGCTCGACACCCCGATGATTTACGCGCTCGGTTTTATGGGTCTGTTTACCATTGGCGGTTGCACAGGGATTATGCTGGCCTCACTGGGGCTGGATATTCATTTAACCGAGACTTATTTCATAGTGGCCCATTTTCACTACATTATGGTCGGTGGCATGGTGAGTGCCTATATGGCAGGGCTACACTTCTGGTGGCCCAAGATGACGGGCAGGATGTACCCAGAGCCGCTTGGCAAGCTGGCGGCGGTGATTCTTTTCATCGGTTTCAACATCACGTTCTTTCCGCAATTCGTGCTTGGCTATCTCGGCATGCCGCGCCGCTACCATGCCTATCCGCCGGAGTTTCAAGTACTGAACGTTCTCTCCACCGCAGGCGCGTCGATTCTGGCGATCGGATATTTACTTCCAATGCTCTATCTGCCATGGTCGTTAAAGTACGGCAGGATCGCCGGCGCGAATCCCTGGGACGCGGTAGGACTCGAGTGGGAGATTTCTTCTCCGCCGCCGACGGAGAATTTCCTGGCAATCCCGCTTGTCGATTATGAGGCGTATGACTATGGATCGGATCGGCATCGTGTGAGCGCCGATCTTGCCGCGACTCTAGCGCGCTGAGAGAAAGTGTTCAGTTGCGGTCCGGGGAAACATACGGCAAGATGGCAGTATGTCTCTCGACCTGCGTCTGAAAGTCCTTGCGAAAGCGGCCCTGTTTCAAAATCTTCCTCCCGACGCGCTGGCCGAACTGGCATCCCATGGGTACGAGCACAAGCTGGGACAGGGCCAAATTCTTTTCTCGGCGAATCAGCCATCGGACGGACTCTATATCGTTCTTTCAGGCTCCGTGCGTGCTTTTCGGGAAAACCTCGACGGCAGGGAACAGACCATCCATGTAGAGCGGGCAGGCGGGATGCTCGCGGAGGTCACCGTGTTCGACGGCGGGGCTTACCCTTCGACCGCGGCGGCGGAAGAAGATTCGGTCGTTCTCTTTCTTGCGAAGGAGGATGTGCTTCGTTTCCTGCTGAAATATCCGGAAGCCGCTTTGGCCGCTCTGGCGCTGATGGCGAGAAAACTCCGCACCGTTGCATCGCTGGCGGAACATCTGACGCTGAAAGATGTAAACCAGCGGCTGGCCACGCTGCTGCTGGAAGAAGCGCAGCGGGCCTGTCCGGAGTTGCACGATGGGATTTCGTTTTCTCTGCCTTTGTCCCACACCCAGCTTGCATCGCGCCTGGGTTCCGTCCGCGAGGTCGTCACGCGTGGACTGCACAAGCTGAGCCAGTTGGGCATCATCGAGGTGCGCGGGCATCGTATCGTGGTGCAGGATATCGAAGCGCTTCGGAGCCACGCGGAAAACCTTCTCGATCCTCGGGCTTCCAGACCCCAGTTTCCAATGGGTTAATTCCGGGAATCAATCGTTACCACCCGCCTCTGTCATCAGCCAACTTTTGAGCTTCTCTACCGGCAGCCGTACCCCGAGATAGAACGGCCCGAATAAGGCATAAAGAGCACTTGCCTCATCGAACCGCATCTCATAAATCAATTTCTTAAATACCAGCGGATCGTCGGCGAATAAATCGACTCCCCATTCCCAATCGTCCCAGCCGATCGATCCTGTGATGATCTGCCGAACTTCTCCGGCGTATCGCCGCCCGATTATGCCATGGTCATGCATCATCCGCTGACGTTCTTCCATGGACACGGTATACCAGTTCACCTGCTCGCCCCGCTTGCGATCCATGGGATAAAAACATAAATACTGTGCGGTGGGAATCGAAGGACGCAGGCGTGGCGCCATCGCCTCGGCCTGCCGCTTCAGGACATCTTCGACAGCAGCATTCCATTCCGGGGTATGCGGCTCAAGTCCACTTGAGGAAAGCGTCGCATACGTCTTCGCTGAGGATTCGTACAACCCTAGCTCCACAACAGAAACGTACGAGTACTTCGCTTCCAGAAAATCGTATAGCTCGGTTTGCGCCAGCTCGAGTTCGACACGATTGAGTTCCTCCACAGATTCGCGAAGGTGAATGAACATCAGGTCGCCCTTATGTCCCAGCTGCGAATACAGAGCAGACCGGCAGGCAGGGGCCTGATCGCCGTTATGCTCCAGCCGCTGAAACAGTTGTGTCGCCTTCTGAACGATTGCCGCGCGCTCACAGCTCGGCACCTTGCGCCACGCTTTCCAGTCGAAACGGAACATCTGATGCAGCACGCTGGAGCCTTCAACGGTCAGCGGTACGGAGGGAACTTCAGCCAAGGGAAATTTCCTTTCCGGTGCGCATGAAAGACTCATGCGTCCTGTTCAATGATATCTGTCGAAGGAAATTCCGAGAAATTGCCGCAACGTACATAAGTGTTATGTGGTTGTCAGCAGATTCCAGATCTCAGGTTCAACCGGCAAGCCGAGCGCGAGGTTTTCCGCGCGAATCCGAATCGTCTGCTCGCCAGGGTAGCGAACCGAACCCTCAACACTGTCAGGCCGCGAAGACTTCAGAAAGCCGATAATCTCGTCCGTGGTGCGGCTTAGCTGATCTTCGCCACCAAACGCCGAGACCTGGAATGCGCAGAACACCTGAGACATTCCGGTTTCGAGCGCGGGATTCCTGGGGATTTGGCAGGTCGCAATGCCGCCTGAAAGCAGCGCGGCCATCATGTCGAGCATGAGAGACAGGCCTGATCCCTTCCAATATCCAATGGGCAGCGCGCGTTGCGATGCTTCAATCGACGCCGGGTCTCGCGTCAGATTTCCATCCACATCAAAGCCGCCTGCGACCGGCAGCTGCGTGCCGCTGCGGCGGTGGCTCTCCAGCGCGCCATAGGAAAACTGCGACATAGCGATATCCAAGACAACATGACCGGCAAGCCGTGGAACAGCAATCACCAGCGGATTGTTGCCTACCGTCGGATCGATGCCGCCCCATGGTGGCAGATTCGGCATTGTGTTTGTCCAGCAGATTCCGATCACACCCGCCTCCGCGGCCTGCCATCCATAGCTGCCGCCACGCATCCAGTGGTTCGTGTCAGCCAGTCCCACCACGCCCACGCCATGTTCGTTTGCCAGCGCAACGGCCCGGTCCATGCATTGGTGCGCATTTAGATTGCCCGGACCTCGCCCGCCTGTCCAGCGTTCCAGTGCGCCAAAGGCCGCAACTCGCTCGGCGCGTGCGCCGACCTGAAGCCGGCCATTGCGGATCGTCTCCAGAAAACGCGGCAGGCGATTCAGACCGTGCGAGTAGACTCCGTCCCGCGTCGTTTCCGCAAACAAACGGGCGCACAACTCCGCACGGCCCGGTTCAAAGTCCAGCTCGCGCAGCGTGCGTGCCAGCCTGTCGACGACTTCAGTGTATGGAATTCTCAGCATGTCGATCATTTCACCACACCTTCAGCGCGCGATGAGTATGAAATGATCTGCTCGAAATTGACGCGATCTCCGGAAGTGTGCAGACCACGTCAAGGCGTCGATTTTGAAAGGGGATCGGTCGGTACTTATGTAGAATCCGATAATGGTCTCACCGCTCGTTGCTGGCAGCCCCATGGCTGCCGTTTTTCTGGCGCCCCCCACGCACCAATTGGCGCGGCTGAATGGCGTGGACATTCTGGTGATCGCAATCTATTTTGCGGTCGTGGTTTTTATCGGCGTCTACCTGAAAGGCTCTTCGAACACTGGCGAAGAGTTTTTCATGGCTGGCCGCGAAATGACCGCGTGGATCGCGGGATTGAGTTTCGTCTCGGCCAATCTCGGATCGCTGGAGCTGATGGGATGGGCTGGTTCGGCCTACCAGTATGGCATTCTTGCCACGCACTGGTACTGGATTGGCGCGATTCCAGCAATGCTGTTTCTCGGCATCGTGATGATGCCGTTCTACTACATTTCGAAAACTAATTCCGTCCCAGGATATTTAAATCTCCGTTACGGTCCGGCCACACGCGCTCTCTCCGGCATTAGCTTTGCCATGATGACCATTTTGATGAGCGGCATCAACATGTATGCCATGGCGCTGGTGATGAAGGTGGTCCTCGGCTGGAATTTAAATTTCAGCATCTGGGTGTCTTCTTTAACTGTGGCGGTCTACGTAGCGCTGGGTGGTTTGAAGTCCGCCATCTACAACGAGGTGCTGCAATTTTTGCTTATCTGGGCCGGTGCGCTGCTGGTTCCAATCCTCGGCCTCGTCGAAGTGGGTGGATGGAGCAATCTGCAACGACAAATCACACATAATCTAGGCGGAACCGGCTATGTCCATCTTTGGAGTACCCTGGGCCACTACAGTACCAACCCAATGGGCGTTAACTGGTTCGGCATCACTTTCGGGCTGGGATTCGTAGTCGCCTTCGGCTACTGGACTACAGATTTCCTAGTCGTACAGCGGGTGCTGTCAGCCGACAGTCTGCGCTCCGCTCGCATGGCTCCGATCATTGGAGCGGCGTTCAAAATGGCTGTGCCGTTCATTGTCATTCTTCCTGGCCTGCTGGCGCTTTCCGTTCTGCCTTTCCATCTGGTGGGACAGAATATTGCTGTCGCTACCGACCAGCATAGCTATAACGAAGTGCTGCCGTTGATGCTGGTGCGCTACTGCGGCCCCGGTTTGCTCGGATTGGGTGTCACTGCGTTGATTGCGGGCTTCATGTCCGGAATGGCGGGCAACGTCAGCGCTTTTTCGACAGTCTGGACCTACGATCTTTACGGTGCTTTCTTGAACAAGAAAGCGACCGACAAGCATTATGTTTCGATGGGCCGCTGGAGCACGTTGATCGGGGTTCTGATCTCTGTCGGCACCGCTTATCTGGTGCAACACGCCGCCAGCATTATGGACTACGTGCAGGCGCTATTCAGCTTTTTCATCGCGCCGCTGTTCGGCACGGTGATTCTGGGCATGCTGTGGAAGCGCGCCACGGCGGCGGGCGGATTCTGGGGACTGCTCGCCGGAACATGCACCTCGGTCGGCTTGTGGGAATGGGTCGAGCACGATCCTGCCGCGTTGCGTTACGTCGCCATGTCGCCGGACGCGAAGGCCATGGCGCAGGATATTTATCGTGCCATGTGGTCGTGGCTGGTCTGCGTTATCGTTACCGTCATAGTGAGTTACTTGACCAAGCCTCGGCCGGCCGCGGAGCTTGAAGGACTCGTCTACGGAGTCTCGCCGATTCCCGAAGAACATGATGATTACTGGTATCAAAAACCGATTGTGTGGGCTGGGGTGGTCACCCTTGTCTTTATCATTCTGAATGTAATTTTCTGGTAGAGGAGGGAAGCGATGCAGAAGCCGATTTCGATCTGGTGGTTCGCTGGCCTGCTGTTGCTGTGCTACGGCATTGTCATCTTCATCACTGGCATTTATGAGTTGAGCCATCCGCTGCTTCATCCGCCGGTGCTCAGCAACCTGCATGCACCTATCTGGTGGGGCGCTCTGCTGGCTGTCGTCGGTCTCTGGTATTTGATTCATTTCCGTCGACAGAAATCGGACACGCTCCGATCTGGCAATAAGACGAAAGCATGAAACGTTCGAGGGTCTTCGCACCAGTGTGGCTAGTCAGATGGCGAATTCGAGGAGAGCTCGTCTGCTACAATTTACCAACGGAACATGGACAGATGTTCTGGATGTAAAAGAAGAATAAGTGCGTGGCCGCAAGCGATGGAGAGCGAGCGAAGACAGCAGCATGTCAGCCTTGCGCGGCTCACAAATGAAGTTGGGGACGTAGCTCAGTTGGTTAGAGCGCTGCCCTGTCACGGCAGAGGTCGCGGGTTCGAGCCCCGTCGTCCCCGCCACTAAACCGAAGAAAATAAACGGTTTGCGATAAGTGGCAAAATCAAGATTCACCTCTGCGGGGTGCCGACGAGCGTGCTGGAGCTTTCGGCTCCCTTTTTCAGTTTCCGTACCGCACGCTGCGACGGTGCTGGAAGTTTCTTCTTCCCCGCTTCAAATACCATTTCCATGATTCGGTTGTTACCGCTGTCGGTTGGCTGACGCGCATTTCATGAGGCTAGTCCGTTGAGGCATTGGCTCCGCGTTGTCTTCGCTGATAAGCGGCTACTTTCAACTTGTTACCGCAAATGTTCATGCTGCACCACCGACGGGAACCTTTTTTGCTGGTGTCGTAGAAGTGAACGACACAGGATGCCGATTCGCACTTTCGAATGCGAGAGGCCGGGATATCTGAGAGCAACTCAGCCGTAGCGGCAGCGATCGGAGCCCATACGTCTTCAGGCTCCCGCGGCTCAAAGACAACCATCCGCTCCAGCTTATTGGCCTTCCAATGTAAGGCCATCGGGGAGGCATGCTCGCGAAGAAGCAGGTTGATTTCAGAGACGAATGCGTCGCTTACCGATAAGCCTGCTTGCCGCCGGATGACCGCAGCACGCAGACGTTCCCGAAACGCAAGAAGCTTGTCCAGGAACACCACTGCCGCAGGAGAATCGCGCCAACGCCGCACCATTGCCCTCGCTCTGTGAGTTGTGACTATCCTGGACGCTACCAGCCACCTTTCAAGCGCACGAGCGTCGGACAGCAGTTCCGTACGCTTACCTTCCAAAACAAGCCTGGTGTTCAACAAGTTCAACACGGACAGATTTCCGACGAATAGAAAACCATCAGCCCATTCGATAGGCTCTTCAGACGCGATCCGCATTAACGTCTCTCCTTCACATCAAATATTCACAGACTAAGTTAACACCTGTATTGAAACATATAACGGTGTCGCGTATTCTTGCGATCATGAAGCCTGCATGTGGTGTGCGGGAGATCGCGACACAGGCTTCGAATGGAAGCAATTGAGAGGAAATTGTCATGACGACCTATCATCACGCCACAGTACGGAGCCAGAAGATTTTCTATCGCGAAGTCGGCTCCAAAGATGCTCCAACCATCGTTCTGCTACACGGCTTTCCTAGCTCATCTCACATGTTTCGTGACCTCATTCCGCAATTGGCGGACAAGTTCCATGTGATCGCGCCGGATTACGTAGGTTTCGGCTACAGCGATGCACCGGACGCAACGAAATTCGAATACACCTTTGACAACCTTGCAACTCACGTCGAGGAGCTGCTCTTCAACATCCTTGGCCTGAAGAAGTTCAGCATCTACGTCCAGGACTATGGCGCGCCTGTAGGCTATCGCATTGCTTCCACGCATCCGGACGCGGTAGAAGGCATTGTGGTGCAGAACGGAAATGCCTATGCGGAAGGCATTGGAGCAGCTTTCGACGCGATGAAGCCCTTCTGGGTAAATCGCAACGCAGAAACAGAGAAGCCTGTGCGTAGTCTGCTGGCTAAGGAAATGACCATCTTTCAGTACACGCACGGGGTTAAAAATGTTTCGCTCATCAGCCCCGATTCATACACCATGGATCAGCTCTTTCTCGACCGTCCGGGCAATGATGCTATCCAGCTTGACCTGCTCCACAACTACCAATCGAATGTTGCGCTCTACGACCGCTGGCATGAATATTTTCGGAGCAAGCAACCGAAGATGCTGATTGTGTGGGGAAAGAACGATCCCTTCTTCACTGTGGAAGGCGCGCAGGCTTACCTGCGAGATATCCCCCAGGCAGAGCTTCATTTCCTCGATACGGGCCACTTCGCTCTTGAGGATTCGTGCGATTTCATTGCGCCGCGGATCAGAGAGTTCCTCAGTTAACGTCGGGCCGCAATTTCCATGTGTTCTTCAACCCGGATTGGCAGAGAGGACTCCGGCACACAACATGAGTGTGGAGGAGGCGATGAAGAAATTCCCGGAGGAGGGCGGCATCAGCCGCTATGGTCAGCCGGAAGAGAGCCTACTGGAACGAAGGGCACTCGATTGGTTTGAGATGGAATCGATATGGATGGCACTCTTCTAATTCTATGCGGAAGGTATGCCATTCAGCCTGCGCACGCTACAGGGGGGCATCCGGTGTCTCGCTATAATAGAAAAGGTGTACTACAGCTAAATGTGGAAGATTGATGCTCGCTACTGCGACCGCTCAATGCCTAAGATCATCAAAGATAAATGAAACCAGCTCACCAACATCCTCTTCAAAAGATTCTCGAGAGTCGAATCGCCATTATCGATGGAGCGATGGGCACGACGATCCGCACCTACGGAAAGGTAGAAACTGATATCCGTGGGGAGCGCTTCAAGGATGCGACGAAGGACCTGCTGAACAACGGTGACCTCTTCTCCCTGACGCAGCCGGATATGATCTGCGACATTCATCGCCGGTTTCTGGAGGCTGGGGCGGACATCATTGAGACGAACACCTTCGGCGCGACCAGCATCACTCAGAGTGAATTCTTTGTGAACGATCCGCGCGAGCACGGTGGCCGGAAAGATCCCGAGTTCTATCAAAAAATCATTGACGATCCGTTTCTCAACATCCTGGCCTGGGAGATCAATGAAAAGTCGGCGCAGCAGTGCCGCGAATGGGCGGATCGTGTGGGGAGCGCGACTGGACGGCAGCGGTTTGTGGCGGGGGCGATCGGGCCGCTGACTGTGTCTCTTTCAAACTCGCCAGATGCAGATGATCCGGGCTTTCGGGTGGTCACATTCGACCAGGTGAAAACTGCCTACATTCAGCAAATCCGCGCCTTGATAGCCGGTGGTTCAGACCTGCTTCTGGTCGAAACAATTTTTGACTCGCTGAACGCCAAGGCGGCACTCGTCGCCATCCGCGAGGTATACGATCAGGACGGCAAGGAACTGCCGGTGATGATCTCTGCGGCGGTCGGGCGTGGCGGCGAGACGATGATCTCCGCACAGACCACGGAAGCTTTCTGGAACGCGGTGCAACACGTAAAACCCCTGTCGGTCGGGCTCAACTGCTCTCTCGGTCCCGATTTGATGTATCCGTTCCTCGAAGAGCTCTCGGAGAAGGCAGATGTGGCGATCTCGTGCTACCCGAACGCAGGTTTGCCCAATCCTTTGTCGGAAACCGGATTCGATCTGGGGCCGGCCGACATGGCCCGTTACCTGGGCGACTTCGCACGTGCAGGACTGATCAACATTGCCGGCGGTTGTTGCGGCAACACGCCCGAGCACATCGCGGCTATCGCCGAAACGCTTGAAGGACAGCCTCCACGAAAATGGGTCCGGCAGGTCGAGAGCGCAGCATGAGTATGCGTGAGAGCGTGAGCGCAGCCGAGGCAACGAAGACGAAGCCTCTTCGTCTGTCGGGATCACAACCTTTCACCCAACAGCCCGGCGTCTACATCATGATCGGCGAGCGGACCAACGTGGCCGGTTCGCCCAAATTCGCGAAGCTGATCAAAGCCGGCAAATACGAGGAAGCAGTCAGCGTGGCCCGGCAGCAAGTTGAGAACGGGGCGAACGTCCTCGACATCTGCATGGACGAGGGCATGATCGACGGCGTTGCCGCCATGACACGCTACCTGCAGTTGCTGGGGAGCGAGCCCGAAGTCGCCAAGGTGCCCTTCATGGTGGACTCTTCGAAATGGGAGGTCATAGAGGCTGGACTCAAATGCCTGCAGGGCAAGGGCATCGTCAACTCGATCTCGATGAAAGAAGGCGAAGAAAAGTTTCGCCAGAACGCCGCTACTGTACTGAAATATGGTGCGGCGGTGGTGGTGATGGCGTTCGACGAACAGGGCCAGGCTGCGACTTACGAAGAGAAGATCCGCATCTGCGAGCGCGCCTATCGGTTACTGGTCGACGAGGTCGGTTTTCCTCCCGAGGACATCATCTTCGACCCAAACATCCTCACCGTTGCCACCGGCATGGAGGAGCATAACAACTACGCGGTTGACTACATCAAAGCCACGCGCTGGATCAAGACCAATCTGCCTCATGCAAAGGTTAGCGGCGGCGTCTCGAACATCTCGTTCAGCTTTCGAGGCAACGACAAGGTTCGAGAGGCCATGCACTCCGCGTTTCTTTATCACGCCATTGCGGCGGGCATGGACATGGGTATCGTGAATGCCGGGATGCTCGAGGTGTATGAGGAGATCGAGCCTGAGTTGAAAGTGCTGGTCGAGGACGTACTGCTTAACCGCCGTCCCGACGCGACAGAGCGACTGGTCGATCACGGCGAAAAGCTGAAAAACGTCGGCAAGGTAGTCAGCGACAAGAAAGCCGAAGAATGGCGCAACGGCACGGTGGAGGAGCGTCTTTCTCACGCACTGGTCAAGGGGATCGATGCGTATATCGAAATCGATGCCGAGGAAGCGCGCCTCAAGCTGGGCCGGCCGTTGCTGGTTATCGAAGGCCCGCTGATGGATGGTATGGGCGTGGTGGGTGATCTGTTCGGAGCCGGGAAAATGTTCCTGCCCCAGGTGGTCAAGTCTGCCCGGGTAATGAAAAAAGCCGTGGCCCACCTGACGCCGTTTATGGAAGCGGAGAAAGCTGCGATGGCTGCCTCTGGCCAGGTGGTCAAAGCGCAGGGAAAAATTGTGCTCGCAACCGTGAAGGGTGACGTTCACGACATCGGCAAAAATATTGTCGGTGTCGTCCTCGCCTGCAATAACTACGAGGTCATCGACATGGGAGTGATGGTCCCCTGCGAGAAAATCCTCGAACGCGCCAAGGCGGAGAAGGCGGACCTGATTGGCCTCAGCGGCCTGATCACGCCATCTCTCGACGAGATGGTGCATGTTGCCCGCGAGATGGAGCGTCAGGGTTTCAAATTGCCGCTGCTCATCGGCGGAGCCACCACCAGCCGGAGACACACAGCCGTCAAGATTGCGCCGCACTACAGCGAGCCAGTGATTCACGTGCTGGATGCCAGCCGGGCTGTGCCAGTAACGACCAGTCTGCTTAGCGATGAAAATAAGCCAGCATTCGTGACACAACATCGCGCCGAATATGAGGCACTCCGCAAGGCGCACTCCGCGCCGCGTCAGACAGTCGTCTCGCTTGAGACTGCTCGCGCAAGGCGGACTCCAATCGAATGGCGTGTCGAAGACTTGCCTGTGCCCGCATTTACCGGCGTGCGCGTGCTGGACAATTTCCCTCTGGCGACGCTGCGCGACTTCATTGACTGGACGCCAATCTTCCACGCCTGGGGACTGAAAGGCGTTTATCCGCGCATTTTTGAGCATAAGGAGCAAGGCGAGCAAGCACGCCAGATCTTCGCCGATGCCAATGCGCTCCTCGATGTCATGATTGAGAAAAACCTGATCAC
This sequence comes from Acidobacteriota bacterium, assembly GCA_041690775.1. Classification (GTDB taxonomy): domain Bacteria; phylum Acidobacteriota; class Terriglobia; order Terriglobales; family Acidobacteriaceae; genus JAKAAZ01. Next base: position 23,581 of record JBEPVW010000010.1, read on the forward strand.
GGCGCGCGGCGTATACGGCTTATTTCCTGCTAGCGCAGTGGGCGACGATATCGAGCTGTACACGGACGACACACGCGAAAAGGTGCTTGAGCGGTTCCACTTTCTCCGCCAGCAAGCAAACAGAGAAGGCAGCGAACCCTGTCGGTCGCTCTCCGACTTCATCGCCCCGAAGGGAACTGGACTGCCCGATCACATGGGTGCTTTCGCAGTGACCAGCGGGATTGGTCTGAAAGAACTGTGCGACAGGTACAGGGCGGAGAACGATGACTACAACGCGATCATGGCGGAGGCCGTCGGCGATCGTCTGGCGGAAGCCTTCGCCGAATGCCTGCACAAACGGGTGCGGGACGAATGGGGTTACGGCCGCGAGGAAGGCCTGAGCAACGCGGATCTCATCCAGGAGAAGTATCGGGGCATCAGGCCGGCTGCGGGGTACCCGGCGTGTCCGGATCACACGGAAAAGGGCCCGCTCTGGCGCTTGCTCGATGTCGAGGCCAACACCGGAATGCTGATTACCGAGTCGTTTGCGATGTGGCCCGGCTCGAGCGTGAGTGGGCTCTATTTCGCCCATCCGGAATCGAGATATTTCGTCCTTGGCAAAATCGACCGCGATCAGGTCGTCGATTATCACGAACGCAAAGGAATGAGCGTGGGAGAGGTCGAGCGATGGCTCGGCCAAAACCTGAACTACGATCCTGCGCAATAACATCCAGACCTGTGGCCGCTAGCGGCCAGATGAACTCCTGGGAGTTCGCTCCAGAAATTTCCAATTGGCCTCACGCTCGTCATCACAGTTTCCTGGGATTTCCAACGTGGTGAGGCCTCGCGTTGAATGGCGATGCGTGCGAGCTTGGCGAATATTTGAATTGTCGATCAATGGATTGTCGATCAAGGAATTATCTCCGCCGTTTCCGGGAACGCCCAGTTATTACCCAGGCAGAAGTTGACAATGGAACAGCACAGAATCGCGATACTGTCTGCGACGAGCAAAGGTACGCGCGCCTCCTGGACCAGGATTCGCATCAGCACAACGTTTCCCAACAGGGAAACCAACCCATTTGAAAGATGAAACCGGATAAGTTGAGAGAGTATCGCGGAGTTGTCGCGGCGATCCCGCCACGTGTAGTGCAAGTGCCAGATAAAGTTGTGTAACAGCGCGAGCTCCACGGCCGCAGCCGAAGCATAAAGGTAGTGGCCCGCAGCCCAGCGATTTATGAGAGCCAATGATGTAAGTTGCAGAACCATACCCATCGCTCCCACCAGATTGAATTTCCACCAGCGGACAAAAGTATTCACGCCAGCGGTTCCTGCCTGTAAAGCTCCATCGTATGGCGCACCGTAATCAGAATCGCCATCGCGAACATGCTGACCGCCGCAATCGTTCCTCCCAGATCGAACAACAGCACGTTATGTCCGAACCAGGTTGCGTACGGACTGTGCAGCAGCGCCAGATTGCCGATAATCAGCAGGATACGAATCTCAGTGGGACCGAAGATGCCTTGCGAAAGTTGAAAACAGGACAGGGTATATGTGGCGAGATAGCTCTCGCTCGACAGGATTAGAAAAGCTACCAGCATCGCGATCGCCGTCTGCCAGTGCAGAAGTCCGGAATATCCGAGTCCGCACATCAACGCGACCGACCCAAGTATGTCCACTATGTGATCCACATAGAAACCATAGCGGGGACGTAGTTGCCGGCGCACCCGCGCGAGGGTTCCATCCATGCTGTCTCCGAGCCAGTTGAGCACTAAACAGACAATCACCAGGAGAAGAGCATAGCGGTTATATCGCGACAAGGCGTAGAAGATTCCAGCTCCAATTTGCGCGCTCAGCCCGAGTATGGTGAGCTGGTCCGAGCTAAGCCACTTCGGCGCACGCTCGGCCATCCATTGCAAAGCGCGCTTCTCTACAGAAGCTGTCAGCGCCTGGTTTACCCTGCGCGCCGTTGCAAAAACCACCTCATTATTGGTTGTGGCTGATTTCGCGTTCATTCCCTGGGTCCTTTCCTATTGCCGCTTTGGTTTCGTCATTCCGTGCATCATCGACTATCTTCGAAGTGCGTTGCGCGTCGAGCGCAACGTGAATTCCAACGATTCGCGGGGAATGCTCTCCACAAGGGGTCGAACCGCCCAGCCGAGGCCGTGTGGAATGGACCGGGAAAGCGAGACCGACTCGATTTGCATATAAAGTCCGCCGTCTCGTTCCTCATAGCTCCAGTAGGTATTCTGCCGCCACAGGAAGCCGTGCTCCTCATTGGAATCCAACGCACGCTCAGTGCTTGTGCCGGGGGAATCAATTTCGGAAATCCTTGTGCTGCGCGAGATGCTGTATCCATGACGCATATCGAGCCATCCAGACTTGATGTCGTAGGTTGTGTCCATCACCACCGGGATGACGTGTTGCTGGCGCACCCTCATCGTTGCCTGGAGACGATCCCCGTGTTGCGTGAGCACCTTTGCCTGAAGCACTTGAGGAGAAAAATGTTGAGGATAAGCGTTGAAATCCCTCATCAGTCGCTCGAAATCCGTAACCTTGGCTCCGGGCACAAAAGCTGTACCGCGCCAGTGGTGCAGCAGCGCTCCGGGCAACACAGCACCATCGGAAGGCGTAAGTTGTTCGATGATCAACTCTCCCCGGCGCAGACGCGGCTCGCTTTGCGAGGCCGGGGCTATGGGAATGAGGAAGGAATTCTGCGACCTGTGTTGCTGGGCAAGCCGCAATTCAACCGCACTGGTATAGGCATTGAAAGCTAAAATAGCCGCAGGCGCAGGCCCCTCTGCGGCGCAACTGGGAGCCATCGCAAGGATCAATAAACCGCAAATTATGCAGAGTGCTCGAGAATCTGAGAATTGGCGTCGCGTCATGCATTGCACTTTGCTCCACCCGAGGCTTCGATGCAATGCTTGGGACCTCACCCGTGGATCATCGATTTCTCACCCGCCAAGTGATTGCAATGGCGAGAGTTACTGGAAGTTATACTTTTTGCAAAAGCGTTGGGTCGGTCGCGCGGTCGAATACACTGGACATAAGCCATGACGGATCAACCGCCACCCCGACGCTACCGCTTTGGAATATTTGAAGCAGACTCTACTGTGGGCGAACTTCGCAGGCAGGGTATTCGCATTAAATTGAATGCTCAGCCCTTTCAGGTACTGCTGATGCTCCTGGAGCGGCCCGGCGAACTGCTGACTCGAGAGGAAATTTCCCGAGAGCTGTGGCCCGACGGGACCTTCGTCGATTACGAACACGGCGTGAACTCAGCTGTGAATCGCATCCGGGAAGCTCTCGGAGATACGGCGAGCAATCCAAGATTTATTGAGACACTGGCTCGCCGAGGCTATCGCTTCGTGGCTCCAGTGGAACGGATCTCGCTCGAGGGAACTCCATCCTCCCCAGCGGCCGAACCCGCGCGTTCGATGGAGCAGACGGCAATTCTCACGGAGCCGGAGCCCCAGCTTATTGACCGGATTTTGTCCTGCCCGGAGGAGCTTCCCAAAACCTCGTTTCCAATTGTGCAGACACTCTTCGTACTGTTGCAGGTCATGTACCTAGGTTTCTATATTGGCGCGCTGGCAAATCTGGCGGAGATCGAGGATCTCTTCTCGGGACTGCCGAAATCATCTCAGGCAATTGCGATCATGATCGTGACGGCCGCGCTCTTGATTCCTGTCCGCAGCTTCGTGCTCTCCATGGTGCTCTTCCATGCGCCGGGTGTACGCAAAAAATTCTTCCGGATCTGGCCGCTTTTGTTGCCGCTCGATGTGCTGTGGTCGCTCTCGCCGTTCCTGCTGTTGCACCACATCAGTTTTGGCCTGGCACTTTCTTGCATGGCGCTTCTCGTCTATTCACCTTTTGCCCAGCGGTCGCTAATCCTGATGGGCGCGGGCGGGGCGGATCATAGAAGCCCAGCAACTGTTCGCTGAACTTAGACCGGTTTCCCTATTACTGTGAGGTGTCGAGAAGTTAAGCATATTTATTAGGCCATTCCGAGTTCTTGAAGCGCTGCGCGAGCACCCTGAAGGTTCGCGAGTTTCATTTCGGAGTATTTGCGCGACAGGATAACTCCGTCGGCTCCGCCATGGAATGCTGCCAATACAGCATCCTTTGTGCCCTTGGGCGTGCACTTACTGTGATCTCGATCGGTTGGGATATCGACGTCGATTCCGGACCATAACAGAGTCTTTATTCCCTTGAGCCCAGCGCGTGAACGCTTGGTTTCGCTGTATATATAATCGGCCGAGAATCCCGTCAAGGGGATTTCAGCCAGGCTTTTCTCCCTGTAGTTCAGCACGCGGTAATGGAAATCCAGAATTTCCTGCGGCGGCAAATCGCCGTAAAGCGTCTGGTGGACGCTATCGACGTAGCCGGCCATCCGTTCGCCAGCGCAATTGTTATACATCACAATTTTCAAGAAGTCGGAAACGGGCGCGATCGCAGCCAGATCCTGTTCCGCGCGATAGATTGGGTTGAAGGAGTTGGTGGAACTGATATGCCATCCCACAGCAAGGGAGGGCTTCACTTCCTTTACCTGCTTGTAGATGGCCGCGTAGGTTTCGCGAAGACTGTCAGTCCAGAGCATCTCCCACGCGAGAAGCTCAGGGAAGCGCAACATCAGGCGCCATAGTTCGACGTAATAACCATCCACCGGACGCTGACCTTGACAGCCAGCGTCGACGAACTTCGCCAGTTCGAGAAAGCCTTGCCGCGCCCGCTGAACGTTGATGCCGCGCTCTTGTGCCTTCGCCTCGCAGTATTGGCAAAAACAGGTCACCTCGTGTGGGTTGGAGGATCGCCCGTCCTGACTCGCACCGAGCGCCTCGGAGAAAGCGCCTTGGCGCTCCGAGCACCACATAATGCCATCGATGTCATAGGACCGCGACCAATCTTCCACTATGCCCAAAAGAAAGTTCCGGTAATTCGGATTGTTGAAGCATAGCGTGGTCGCGTTCTTACCGGATAACTCCTTCTCTTGAAGCTGGTCGATGTTTGGGAGATCCTCGCGGAACGCATCTTCAAACCAGCAGATTGTCTTGATGCCGCGTTTCCTGGCAGTTGGGAGAACTGCCTCGAGCACGTCGTAGTTGCCAAGATCGGGAGCAGGAGTGCCCTTGAAGACCGTATTTTTGTAGTATTGAGAATGGATTGTGGCGTAATTTCCGCCATAAAAAGTGCTTGTGTCATATTTCTGCTTCCCGTGATCCGGCAAGGGCTGACCCGGAACCTGCCGTCCGGCGATACCGCGTCCATAGGTAAACGTCGCCAGGAAAAGTGTATTGATGAGAGCACTCCGCTGAAACTCGTCCAACACTTTCTCCGTTCCCTCATCGACAAAGGAAACGGCCCCGACCTGAATGCCAATCATCTTCTTTTTCGGCGCCGCAGGCAGGGCCATGGCTCCCACCTCTGGAATTGACGCGGTGAGCGCCCCAGCCGTAGCACTCTGTAAAAAAGTTCTTCGATCCATGTTTACCATTGACCCTCTTTGCCTATAGCGCCGTTCGAACGGTGATAGTGAACCATAAGCCGGTGAGAGACGAGGCTCCGACCGCGTCAAAAATGTTATTAGCCTTACGATGCCTAGCGTAGGTTGGGACGGAGCGTAAGCGAGCCATCATCATTGAGCTTCTGCAAACAAGCCCATTGCACTGGATAGCGGACACCTTTTACTTCAATTTCGGCTACTAGCTTCAGGCCCTTCCAGTCGACACCCTTGGGAAGAACGAACTGCGCTTGACGAATTTTTCCTGGAACCGGATATCCAGGGTCCAGGCTGCCGCCAACCTTTACCTTGCCGTCATCGCTTGCCACCGTCACGCGCAACGCCCCAGGAACTCCTGCAATCCCATCATTCGCAAAACCAATGATCAATCCTTGATGGTCTCCCTCTGAATACTGCCAGATAAAAGAAGGTCGGACCCGATATCCTATTGAACGATTGATTCGATCGATGGCGTGCGGATAGTGGTGATAATAATCCAGGATATTTTCCGCGCTAATGTTATGAAAATTCCAAAGTGACAAGTAGTTTGCGCCTACGTCGATTACATGCTCGATTTCATTTTCGCTGTAAGGGATTTCCGCCTGTAGCGGGGTCACACTTTGCCGACGGCCAGGCAGCGGCACTTCTACAACGGCACCGACCCATGGGGGTCGATTGCTGAGACTTTCAATCTGCATGTTCTCAATAAAAATAGTGTCGGTTCGCAGCCAATTCCCGCTCCGAACTGTGCGATCCACCATCTCCGAATTTCCTACACGGCTAAAGTCCGGTTGTGTGTTGGTTGCCAAAGGCGTTTTCGTCCAACAATCCAGCTGTACTTCGAGCATATGGATCCAGGTGCGTTCGGCCGTTGCATAATCTGGAAAGGGATTACTTGTGTAGGGCCACGTATGTCCTTCTCCCCAGAAGCCATACATGAACGTGTCCATGTATTCGACGAGCGGACTTCCATTCAATTCCGCGGCTAGTAGGCCATTCAGTTCACGATATGCATCCTGGAAATGCGGATCATCGTAGCGAGGTTGCAAATGGGCTTTGCGATAACGGACCTCACTGGAATTCCCCTTCCACTCTCCAGCGAGTTTTACCATGGGTACTTTGTTCACAAGGAAATCGGGTAGAGCTGACCCAGGGATATCCGGATCGCTCATCATCACTCGAAAGCCAACACGTTTCTTATACTTTGCGGCCATTTCAAAGGTGATCTTCCAGTAGTCCGCAAAATCCAGGCGGCCGGGCTGGCGCTGAACATCCCGCCAGGGCACACGAATGTAAAGTTTCTGGCCTAAAGGAAGGCTCGCAAGTGTCTCAATCTCACGCGCAATATTATCCGATTTGATTTCTTCGCGGCCAAGATCTCCGGAAATGTATGTCACGAGTCCTTTGCCGAAGTTCGGCACAATTTCCACGGACCGCGTTGTCGCCATCACAACGTCTCCCCCGGGGATTACGGAATCCGGCGGGTATTGAGGGAATGGCCCCTGGTTGAGGCGATCTGTGATGACCGGTCCGGGGCCAAAATCATACTTGCCCCAATTGTGGGCGGGAACAAACGCGTGCCCGGGTATGGTTCCCAATCCCCCAGCAAGACTGGCTACAGTCGCCGATTTTAAGAATGTTCTTCGATCCATGGTCATCTCCCAATTGTCGCCAGGGAAAGCAGGAACCCTGTAGTTACTTATTCTGCCCATTGACTGATATGCCGCTGGCATCTAATCGACGCTTTGCAGTCTGGTGCGGACTTTCCGGTACACTGCACGTCCGCTCCACTATACATATCGGAAGAAATAGTAACAATTCGTAGCCTTGACGTCTTACTTTTCCATGCTGTAAAAAATGCCAGCGGAGACAGCACTTGGAATAAGTCAGACTAGTGTGGCCATGAGCAGCGGATCGGGAGATCCGATAGGCGATTTATTGCTGCGAATTCAGTGCAAAAAGGCGGCTGTTTCCGCTGGTCGATCCCTACGTAGGCCGGTATACTGGAGGTGTGACGGACACTACCCAGAATTCCGCGCCTATAAGCCCCGCCGATGCCAATAATGACCGGCGGATTCTACTGCTGAAGCCGCGTGGCTTTTGTGCCGGCGTGGTCCGGGCAATCGACGTGGTCCAGATTGCCTTGGAAACGTTTGGCGCGCCTATTTACGTGCGTCGCGAGATTGTACACAATCGCTTTGTAGTCAATGACTTGGCGGAAAAGGGCGCAATTTTCGTCCACGATATCGATGAGGTACCGGAAGGCGCTCGCGTGATCTATAGCGCGCATGGCGTATCTCCGGCTGTGCGGGAGAAAAGCAAGCAGCGCAAGCTGAAGGTGATTGACGCCACCTGCCCGTTGGTAACGAAGGTGCATGTCGAGGCGGTAAAGTTTGCGCGCCAGGGATATTCGTTGGTGTTGATCGGCCATCGCGATCACGACGAGATTGAAGGCACCCTGGGAGAGGCACCCGAAGAAACCCAGGTGGTCTCGACCGTCGAGGAAGTAGCCGCGCTCGAAGTGCCGAATCCCGAGCGTGTTGCCTACTTGACGCAGACGACCCTCAGCTTGGACGAAGCGCGCGATATTATCCATGCGTTGAAGGCGAAATTCCCGAATATCGTCGGGCCGCATTCGCAGGACATCTGCTATGCCACCGAAAATCGCCAGGTCGCTGTGAAGAACGTCGCGCATCAGGCGGATCTGGTGCTGGTTGTAGGGTCAAACAACAGTTCGAACTCCAACCGGCTGGTCGAAGTTTCCCGCAACCTGGATACCATCGCATACTTGATTGACGACTCCGAAAAGATTCGCCCGGAATGGTTGGAGAATGCGAAAACCGTTGCCGTCACTGCGGGTGCGTCCGCACCGGAGGTACTGGTGCAGGATGTGATCAATTATCTGCAGCGAAACGGATTTGGGTCCGTCGAAGAAGTAGAAGTCATGCCGGAGAACGTACGTTTTGGACTTCCGCCGGAGATTGTACGAGCCATTGCAGTAGCCCCGGCGCAGGACGCCGTTGTGGCTTCTTAGCCGCACAAATAGAAGCAGTTTCGCCAGCCAGCTCGACAGCTTCTCCCAGGCTGCCGCTTTCCCGGATAAATCTGTTTCGATCCGGCATCTTAGGTAGGTGAGATTCTGAATCGGCCGATAAATCCAGTCCAGCAATCTAGACAATCCGCCCAGGTAGCCGCGCTCGGTGAGACAGTCCGGTTCGGCAGGCTGGATGCAAGCCTTGACCACGTCACAGCTGCCATTGATTCCTCGTGCGACTTTCTGCTCTCCCGGCAACTTCCAGAGGGCTACTGGTGCGGGGAACTCGAAGCGGATACGAGCCTTGAATCCGACTACATCATGCTGCATACGCTGTTGGGCACCGGAGATCAAGCCCGGATGCAGCGGATGATTACGGAGATTCTGCGGCATCAAAACGATGATGGCGGCTGGCCAGTTTATCGCGGCGGCCCGTCTAACATCAGCACCACCGTAAAGGCTTATTTTGCCTTGAAGCTGATGGGCTGGTCGGGTGAGCACAGCGTGCTCGCCAAAACGCGCGATTGGGTTCTGGCCCATGGCGGAGCGACCGAAGTCAACACCTACACCAAGCTATACCTGTGTTTTTTCGGGCAATATGACTACAATGCGGTTCCTGCCATACCGCCGGAGATCGTGTTGTTTCCGAAGTGGTTCTACTTCAACCTGTATGAAATCTCGTCGTGGTCGCGTGCGATTTTAGTTCCGCTGTCGATTGCCTATGCGAAAAAGCCGTTCAAGAAAATTCCAGCGGAGCAGGGCATCGATGAACTGTTTGTAGGCGGACGTGAAAACGCAAACCTGCATCTGCGCTGGGAAAAGAAGTTTTTCAGCTGGCGGAATTTCTTTTTGTTCTTCGATCGGATGACCCACTGGGCAGAGCGCATTCATGTGCGGCCGCTGCGGGCGATTGCGTTGAAGCAGGCGGAAAAATGGATGTTGGCACGGATGGAAATGTCCGATGGCCTGGGCGCCATCTATCCAGGTATTTTGAATTCCACTATCGCATTACGATGCCAGGGCTATTCGCTTGACGATCCGCAGGTGATTCGCGCGCTCGACGAATTTGAGAAGCTGGTCATCGAAGAACCCGGCGCTTCGGCGGGGAGCGAACCAACTTTTCGCATGCAGCCCTGCCTCTCTCCAGTGTGGGACACCGCCTATGCCATGTTCGCGCTGGGTGAGGCTGGCGTCGCTAAGGATGATCCCCGGCTGCTGAAGGCCGCGGATTGGATACTGTCGAAAGAAGTGCGCCATAAAGGCGATTGGGCTGTGAAGGTTCCGCATGTCGAACCAGGCGGCTGGTACTTCGAGTTCAACAATGAGTTTTACCCAGATGTTGATGATTCCGCGCAGGTTCTTCTGGCCTTGAATAAGGTGGAAAATCCGCGTGAGCGTTACCAGCACGACGTCGCGCAACGTGCCCTGAACTGGATATGGGCGATGCAGTGCAGGAACGGTGGCTGGGCCAGCTTCGACAAAAATAATACCAAGATGATCTTCGAGCACATTCCATTCGCCGATCACAACGCGATGCTCGATCCGCCGACCGTCGACATCACTGGACGCATTCTAGAAATGCTGGCCACCTACGGTGTCACCAGTGCGGATTCGCGGGTGCAGAAAGCGATTCGGTTCATTTATCGCGAGCAGGAGCCGGACGGCAGCTGGTTTGGTCGCTGGGGCGTCAACTATATCTACGGAACGTTTCTCGTGCTGCGCGGCTTGGAAGCGATGGGCGTCTGGAACCACGAACCGCAGATACAGCAGGCAGCGGAATGGATCCGCATGGTCCAGAACGCGGACGGCGGCTGGGGCGAGAGCTGCGCAAGCTACGACAACCCGACCTTGCGCGGCATTGGATCCAGCACCGCATCGCAAACGGCGTGGGCAATTCTAGGGCTGCTGGCTGCTGGAGATACTCGCAGCGATTCAGTTGCAAAAGGTATACGCTGGTTGTTGCAACAGCAACAATCCGACGGTTCCTGGAACGAAGATGAATACACTGGAACTGGGTTTCCGAGAGTGTTTTACCTTTCGTACCACATGTATCGCAACTATTTTCCACTGCTGGCGTTGACCACGTATCGACGCGCCATGCAGCCCGAGGCAGTCGAAGTTTCGGTCGCACGGGCGGACTTGAACCGCGATTTAAAAGTAGCGAAGTAAGCAGTAACGGAGGAAGATCTGCATGGCAGTGCCAATCTCACAAATGTGGACGGTGGCAACCTATGTGTTGCGCCAGCGCTGGAGTGGCCGCAAACGATACCCGTTGGTGTTGATGCTGGAACCGCTGTTTCGCTGCAATCTGGCGTGCGCCGGCTGCGGAAAAATCCAGTATCCCGCGCACATTTTGAAGAAGGAACTGACGCCGGAGGAATGCTTCCGGGCCGTGGACGAATGCGGCACGCCGATGGTTTCCATCCCGGGCGGCGAGCCTTTGATGCATCCTAAAATTGGCGAGATTGTCGCCGGGCTGGTGGAGCGCAAGAAATATATTTATCTGTGCACCAATGCTTTACTGCTGAAGGAAAAGCTGCATTTATTCAAACCAAGTAAGTATCTTTCCTTCTCCGTTCACATGGACGGCCAGCGCGAGCACCACGACTTCTCCGTCTGCCGGGAAGGCGGTTATGAACTGGCAGCGGCGGGAATTCGGGAAGCTGTCAGCCGCGGCTTCCGCGTGACCACCAACACCACGCTGTTCGACGGAGCCGACCCGAACAGCGTCCGCTCCTTCTTCGACGAGATGATGGAAGTGGGCGTTGAATCCATGATGGTTGCGCCCGGCTATACCTATGAGAAGGCGCCGGACCAAAAACATTTTCTGGGGCGCGCCCGGTCTCGCAGGCTGTTTCGTGCCATTCTTTCCAACCGCAAAAAGACCTGGCGCTTCAACGCCTCGCCGATGTACATGGAATTTCTGATGGGCAAGCGCGACTTTACATGCACGCCATGGGGCATGCCCACGTACAACATTTTCGGCTGGCAAAAACCTTGTTATTTACTGCAGGATGGATACGCCGACACGTTTGCCGAGCTGATGGAAGCAACCGAGTGGTCGCACTACGGCACGGAGTCAGGCAATCCAAAATGCGCGAACTGCATGGTCCATTCCGGGTATGAAGCCTCTGGAGTGAACTACACATTCGGCTCTCTCAAGGGATTGTGGGAGACGGCGAAGGCCACGTTGACGCTCTATCCCGATAGGGGAGCGCGTGATCTCTTGAGCCAACCGGCCAGTCCGGCCCACCCAAAGAATCCACTGATTCAGATCAATGCGTCACAGACTGCTGTATCCGTCGGTTCGATGGAGGAAACGCACGCATGATTGAAGCGCATATGAAGCCCGCTCCTAACCCAGACTCGATCGAGGTCGCACAGGGCGCGGAACGGGAAATTCTGGAAGGCTGGATTCCAGCTCTGGCAACGGAAGAAGAGACTCGCGAAGCCTTGGAACAGGCCTTCGATTATCGCGGCGATGTCACCATCACGCTGAAGACCGGTGTGCGAATTGAGGGCTACATCTTCGACCGCCGACCGGCTCCCGCGCTTCATCGTGCGATTGTGCGCATCATGCCAAAGGACACCTCAGAACGCGTGTCCATTCCATACTCTGAAATTGCTGGACTTGCTTTTACCGGGCGCGATACGGCGGCAGGAAAAAGCTGGGAAGCATGGGTACGGAAATATTGGGAGAAGAAAGCGGCTGGCGAGAGAAATATCGGCATCCACGCCGAAGCGCTGGACTAGAGGTCCTGTTCTGCGAATTAAAGATAATTTTGTCATCCTGAGCGAAGCGAAGGATCTCGTGTTTTGCCGGCAAACGCTTTAGCGCAAAACAGCAGGTTCCTCGACTTCGGTGCGCGCGCTCGGAATGACAAATTCTTTTATAAAACAATAGCGAACGTACTCCGCGAAAAGTTGAACCTTCTTCCTTAACAGGCCCTTTTTTCTATGCGCATCTTTGTCACAGGAGCAACCGGGTTTGTGGGCAGCCACGTAGCCCAGGCACTCCACGCAGCCGGTGCGGAGCTGCGCCTACTCACGCGGAAAACCAGCCGTACTAAACATCTCAAGGGGCTCAATGCAGAGCTTGTTGCCGGAGACCTGAAGCAACCGGATAGCCTTCGCACAGCAATTGCAGGCTGCGATGCGCTCATCCATGTCGCAGCGGACTATCGGCTATGGGTACGCGATCCGGACGCCATGTATGCGGCAAATGTCGATGGAACTCGCGAGCTGCTGCGATTGGCGCGGGAAATTGGTGTGCGCCGCGTCGTGTATACATCCAGCGTGGCGACCATGGGTTTTCGATCGGACGGCACCATCGTCGATGAGCAGACTCCGGTTTCTCTCGACCATATGATTGGCCACTATAAACGCTCCAAATTTCTCGCGGAACAGGAAGCCATCGAAGCGGCACGAAATGGACAGCACGTTGTCATCTTGAACCCCACCACTCCGATTGGCGCAAACGATGCCAAGCCCACACCGACGGGGCGCATCGTGGTGGATTTTCTGAATCGAAAATTTCCCGCGTATGTCGATACCGGCTTGAATTTCGTCGATGTGAAAGCTGTGGCTGCCATGCACGTCGCGGCGCTGGAACGGGGCACGCCAGGCGAACGCTATATTCTGGGCGGAGAAAACCTGACGCTGAAGCAGTTTTTGGATCGTATGGCGGCGATGACGGGCCTGCCTTCGCCTACGATGCGGGTGCCCAGCTCCGTCGCGATGACGTTTGCATTTTTTGATGAATGGATTACGGGTCGCATGCTGGGTCGCGAGCCGCGCGCAACTGTAGAAGCAGTTCGAATGGGAAAGAAAAAAATGTTTGCTAGCTCCGCCAGGGCCGAACGCGAACTGGGCTATCTCCCCGAACCTATCGATGCTGCATTGCAGGCCGCAATCAGCTGGTTTCGCACCAACGGGTACGCTCCCGCCCAATGAAAGCACGCGTCGCTATTCTGGCTGCACTGCCGCGGGAAATTGCGCCGCTGGTTCAAAATTGGCCGGTGCGCAGCAAGTCGCGCCGAGATGGTTTTTCGATCTGGCAGTGCGACCAAGCCATCGCGGTGTGTGCTGGAATGGGCAGCGAGCGTGTGACGTACGCATTGGAGCTGGCCGCGATGCAGGGTCCGCTGGATTCGATCGTCTCCGCAGGATATGCCGGCGCACTGCGTTCGGGTATCGCGAGAAATTCAATCTACTGGCCAGCCACTGTCATCGACGCGGGCAGCGGAGATTGTTACATGTGCGAAGACGGAAGCGGCACGCTGGTGACAGCCGATCACGTTGTAGGCCATGGGGAAAAAGCTGCGATGGCGCGGCGCTGGAATGCCGATTTGGTCGATATGGAGGCGGCAGCCGTGGCCCGCCTGGCGCGGATGCGAGACCTGCCGTTTCGCACGCTGCGTATCGTCAGTGATGAGGCCGCCGATGTCCTGCCGGATTTCAACCGATTTGTTGACGCTCGCGGGGGATTCCGCGAGATAGCCTTCGCCACCTACATCGCGTGCCGTCCATGGTTGATTCCGAACGCGATTCGCCTGGGATGGTACTCAGGGAAAGCTTCCCAGTTGATGGCACAGGCGCTGCGAGAATTTTTGGATCACAAAGAATAAAATGCCTACTATGACATCTGCGAACAATGTAACGACGAAGAGCATCCCGGCAACGATGCGCGCTGCTGTTTACCGCGGCGTGAATGATATTCGCGTTGAGACGGTGCCGGTTCCTGCAATTGGGCCGGGCGAGGTGTTGGTGCGAATCCATGCGTGCGGAATCTGCGGCACGGACCTTAAAAAGATTCATACCGGCTCGCATTCAGCTCCGCGAATTTTCGGCCACGAAATGGCGGGAGAGATCGCAGCCATTGGCGCCGGAGTTCAAGGCTGGACTGCTGGCGATCGTGTCATGGCCTTTCATCATTCCCCGTGCGGCAACTGCTACTACTGCCGCAAAAAGACGTTTGCCCAATGTGAACTGTACAAGCGCGTCGGTTGTACTGCGGGGTTTGAGCCTTCCGGCGGCGGATTGGCGGAATATATTCGCGTGATGGACTGGATTGTCAAACGTGGACTTGTCCGTGTGCCGGACAATGTGCCGTTTGAGCAAGCTGCCTGGATTGAGCCGGTAAACACTTGCTTTAAGGCGATCCGCAACCTCAATCTGACTTCGGATGAAACCGTGCTGGTGATCGGGCAGGGGCCGATCGGGATTCTACTGGCCTCGCTCGCCAAGAAGGCGGGCGCTACCGTGCTGACGTCTGATTTGTACTCCAAGCGCCATGCGATCGCGGCGCACCTCGGCCTGAATCATCCTATCCATCCAGGCGAAGAGGATGTCATTGCAGTCGCGAAGAGCCATACTGAGGGCCGTGGTGCGGATGTTGTCATCCTCGCCGTTGGAAGCAATGCATTGATACGTACCGCGATGGACGCGGCGCGTCCCGGCGGCCGGGTTTTGCTGTTTGCAGCGACGCAGCGGAGTGAGGCCGTCTTCGATCCCGCAGCCGTATGCATGGATGAAAAATCGCTCATCGGCTCGTACAGTTCTTCCGTGGACGTGCAGGAGGAAGCCGCACAGCTAGTGCTGGAAGGTTATCGCGGCGGCTTCGATCTGACACGGCTGATCTCCCATCGTTTCCCCCTGGAAGAGGCAGCCGAGGCGATTGCGCTCGCTTCAGAACCGAGAGCCGATTCGATGAAAATCATGATCGAAATGTAATTGCACTTGCTCCCGACATAAGTGTGCCCGGAAAGCACAATCTAACCCCCAGTAAATGGGGTCTCTGCGAAAATATCCTTATGGCTGAGATGAACGCCGCCGTTTTGTACGGCAAAGAAGATGTGCGAATCGAACGCCTGCCCATACCGAGAGCTGGAGCGGGCGAGATTGTCGTGCGGATTCATGCGGCGCTTACGTGCGGCACGGACCTGAAGGTCTATCGCCGCGGCTATCATGCAAAAATGTTGCAACCGCCGGTTCCATTTGGCCATGAGTTGGCGGGAACTGTCGCAGAAGTCGGCACCGGCGTAGTGGATTTTCATCTGGGCGACCGCGTGGTTCCCATCAATTCCGCGCCGTGCAATGACTGCTATTTCTGCCGGCTCGGACAGGAAAATCTCTGCGACAATCTTCTCTTCAACAACGGTTCGTATGCGGAATACATCCGCATCCCCGCGCGGATTGTGCAAACAAATACCCTTCACGTTCCCGGAAATGTTTTGCTTGAGCACGCCGCCATGACCGAGCCGCTGGCATGTGTGCTGCACGGGATGGATGAGACCGCAGTACATGCGGGCGATCAGATGGTTGTGATCGGTGCTGGCCCCATTGGCCTGATGTTCATTCATCTAGCTGCGCTAATGGGTGTCGATGTGATTGCTGTTGTCAAGCGGGATGAGCAAGTGTCGCTGGCGCGATCCCTTGGCGCGAAGCACGTCGTACAAACGACCGCAGAGCAGGACGTGATTGCCGCCGTGCGTAAGCTGACGCCGCAAGGGCGCGGGGCCGATGCGGTAGTCGAGGCAGTGGCGCTGCCGGAAACGTGGCAGTGGGCTGTGGAGATGGTGCGGAAGGGCGGCGTGGTCAATTTCTTCGGCGGCTGCGCTACGGGCACAAAAGTGGAGTTTGACACGAACCGGCTGCATTACAACAATCTCACGCTGCGCGCCAGCTTTCATCATCGGCCATCGGTGTGCCGCCGCGCCTTCGAGTGGATTGCCAGCGGACGTTTCGCCAATGAGAAATTCATCACCAGCCGGGCACCTCTGGACCAATTGGTTCCAGTTTTTCAACGTTTGATGCGCCGCACCGACGATATAAAAACCGCGATTCTTCCCGGCGGAGATCTCACATGACCTCGAGCGGACTGCGTGAGACCGACACCAATGCGGAAGCGCTTTTGCAGGCTGGCTGGAGCAAGCTCCCGGCAAGCTATCGAATGCCGGAGCGGGTGCCCCATCTGGCGGAGGCGCAGGCGTACTGCCGCAATCTGGCCGAGTCGCATTACGAAAATTTCCATGTCGCTACGTGGTTTTTGCCGAAACGACTGCGACCTCCTTTCCAAAGCATCTATGCCTACTGCCGCATCTCCGACGATCTCGGAGATGAAGTCGGCGACGCGCGGCAGTCCCTCGCGCTGCTTGATTTCTGGAACGGCGAACTCGATGCCTGTTATCGCGGTGAAGTGCGCCATCCAGTGTTTGTCGCCCTCGCCGAAACAATTCGAGTCTGCAGTATTCCTAAACAGCCGTTCGCCGATCTGCTTGTCGCATTTCGGCAGGATCAAACCATAACCCGCTACCGCACCATGCAGGACGTATTCGGCTATTGCCGCAATTCCGCAAACCCTGTCGGACATCTGGTGCTGTATGTGTGTGGGTATCGTGAACCGGAGCTGTTTGATCTCTCTGACTTTACCTGCACAGCGTTGCAGCTCGCGAACTTCTGGCAGGACGTGCGGGAAGATGATCGACGCAATCGAATTTACCTGCCCCTCGCCGATATGGAACGTTTCGGCGTTACCGAACAACAGATTCACGAGCATCGCTTTTCTGCCGAATTTGGTGCTCTGATGCAACACGAAGTTGCATATACCCAGGAGCTGTTCGCGCAGGGAAAGCCGTTGCTGCACCGGGTCGACAGGGAACTGGCTGTCGATCTTGGATTGTTCTCGAGCGGCGGTCAGGAGATATTGCGCGCCATCGTTCGCCAGAATTATGACGTCTTGCGGGTCCGTCCTGCAATCTCAAAATCGCGTAAAGCAGCATTGTTGCTGCGTGCCCTGGTTGGCAAGCTGATTGCGAGGCCGGCTGCGTGAGTCTTTCTCTCGAAGAAGCGTATGCGGCCTGCGAGACAATAGCCCGCAACGAAGCCAAAAACTTTTACTATGCATTTCGGGTATTGCCCAAGCCGAAGCGGGCTGCGATTTGCGCGGTGTACGCCTTCATGCGACACGCGGATGATCTTGCGGACAATGAACGGCTGTCTCGCGATGAGCGCCTTCGCCAAAC
>JBEPVW010000011.1:0-37651 GCA_041690775.1 Acidobacteriota bacterium
TGTCTCCTCAATCGCCCGGAAAATCGCTTTCTTCGATAAACCGCTCTGATCCGGATCGTCGCCCATCTTGCCGCGTACCTTGCTGGCCAGCACAATTCCATCACGTCGACCTTTAAGCGCGCGCCCGAGCATTGTCTCAGCATAACCAAGCTGATAAACGTTCGCCGTATCGAAAAAGTTTATGCCCGCATCGAGACACAGATGCACCATTCTGTTCGCTTCGTCCTGCTCGACGGGCTTTCCGAATGTCATAGATCCCAAACATAACCGAGATACTTTTAAAGCAGTTTGCTTTAGAATCCGATATTCCATCGATTGCTACCCCCAGACGACATTGCGAAATATCTGCGGTGCGTCCGTTATAGGACCTGCGTTCGCCCAATGGCTGTCTGCGCTTGCTCTAGCATCGATTGAATCCCGTGCCGCAGACATGCGATGTCGTTGCCGCAGAAAAGCACGTCCACTCCCTGTTTGGCATAAAAGCTGAATTCCGCTGGTCCTGAGCCCACCGCGACTATCTTGTTGCTCCGTCTGGCCGCCTCCATAATCTTTTCCGCTGCCCCAAAAACTCTGGGGTGGCTTAATTGGCCTGGAACTCCCAACGTGGCCGAAAGGTCGGAAGGGCCAATAAAGATTTCGATTCCAGGAATTGCACAAAGTTCATCGATGCGCCCGACAGCTTCCGCGGTTTCAATCTGGATCATGAGGCAGAGCTCATCATTGAGCTGTCGCTGGGCCTCGGCGATATTCTCGACGAGGCCATAGTTCAATGACCGCGAAACACTGAAAAAACCACGATTCCCCTGGGGCGGGAACCGTGCGCTTTGTATCAATGCGTGGACCATCTCCGGCGTCTCAATCATGGGCACATCGATAATGTCGGGGCCGCATTCCGCAGCCTTCATCACATTTTCGCGTCGCGTATCCGCTGTCCGGATCATCGTCAGAACGCCCGTCCCCTTCGCCATGCGGCAAAGGTCTGCCACTTCAGCAAAGGTGAGAAAACCATGCTCCATCTCGATCCAAATAACACGGAAGCCGAGGTGCGCCGCCATTTCGAGAAAAATTGGGTCGTAAAAATACACCGCGATTCCCAATAGAGGCGCGGATCGGTTTTCTTTCACTGCCTTTTGAAGGTTATTCATAGTTGCGCAACCCGCGAATTGTGTTTTTCCGGTCTGAACCTGGTGGCCCGTTCCACTATCGTCTGCAACCGCTGAGCAGAACCGGCGAAGGAAATAATGGCAGTAAATTGAAATAGATAATGGACCAACCACTATGCGAAAGCCTACGGAGAGCGTCCCGCTCATGTCAATAGGGTTCGTAGATTTTTGTGATCGAATTCGGCTTCCTGATATCGCGTCGCTGACGTATCATCCGGCGAAGCTACCTCGTTTCCTAGGGCTTTTAAGCATGCGCGGGTCTTTAAAAAACAAGATGATATCTTAGAAAGTAAGGATGGACCAATGGCGAGATCGATCCCATAAATATCGTTGGGCGATTAGCGGCTCCATGCAGGAAATCGTGGAGGTGAGAGTGAAAAGGACGAAGGCTAAAGAGATCGGACGCCGCGACTTCCTTTACGGCTCGCTCGCAGCGGCGGCAACTATTGGGTTGCCTCCTGCTTCACCTTCTCTAAAGCCTGTCACAGGCAGCCCAGCCATTCAGGATGGGGTAGAGCAGTCAAGCTTGCATTCTCAGTTCGGCAATCTGCCTGAGACATTGGGTAAGCGGGAGTCTCTCCTAACTCCATACGCTATATTTCGTGAACTGCAACTCGGCAGTGTGCGTCCGGAGGGTTGGCTTCGGGGGGAGATGCTCAAGCAAGCGGCTGGGATTGCCATACATCAGACAGATTTTTGTTTCCCATTCGATCGCCGATATTGGGCAAGCAACGAGCGCGGTCAAGATGAGGAATCGCGGAACGGCGGCACTTTTTGGTATCCCTGGGAGCAGATGGGATATTGGGTCGACGGCGCATACCGCTGCGCGAAATTGATTGAAGATCCGCACCTGCATAGACGGGCGATGGAATCAATCCGATACACAATCGATCACCCGGTTGAGGGCTGGTTTTTGGGGCCGCGAAAGTTATACGACCTTCCAAATAATCCTCCGATAGGTGACGAGAGTCCAGACCGATGGCCGCAGGCAGTTTTCTTTCGGGCATTGGCGGCCGCTGCCGAAGGGGAAAACGATCCTGGCATCCTGCACGCCATGTGTCGCCATTACCTACGGGACACGAAATGCGATTATCAGGGTGGTCCGTTTGGTCCTCGTGATCGAGTGAACATCGAGTCGATGTTGTGGTGCTACGCTCACTCCGGTGACGAGCGCCTACTTTCGAGATCTCAAGAGATCTGGTCCAAGGTTCCGGCAAACGATCTGGATGAACTCACCGCGGACCGCCCATCGACAATGCACGGGGTCACATTCGCCGAGACCGCTAAATTGCCGGCCTTGCTCTATATGTACACAGGTGACAGACGCCTCCTCGACATATCCATGGCTGCGATGCAGCGAGTTTTTAAGTATCACATGCTCCCCGATGGCACTCCTTCCACCGCCGAATCCTTATCGGGAACCGGCGCGCTCGATGGGCACGAAACATGCGATATCGTGGAATTCAACCTGTCATGGGGCTACCTTTTGATGGCGACCGGCTTAGGAAGTTTTGGCGACCGCATAGAGCGCGCGCTGTTCAACGCTGGCATGGGAGCCATCCGGGAGGACTGGTCTGGGTTGCAGTACATTTCCTGCCCTAACCAGCTTCACATCGCACGCAATTCCTGTCAGGTCGGTCAAAACAAGGGCACAGGTGCCGCACTGTATGGCCCGAATAGCGATCTTCGACCGAAGTGCAGTTTTATAACTGCTTGCTGCGCGGGAAACTTGAATCGCCTGGTCCCAACCTACGTGCAGCGCATGTGGATGAGTGCCCGCAACGGAGGACTTGCTGCAGTTCTGTATGGTCCGAGCCGCGTCAGCGCTCCCGTTGGCGCGCAGGGCCAGCAAGTTGAGATCGTCGAGAAAACATCTTTTCCGTTTTCAGAACGTATCGAATTTCATGTGTTCTGTAGCCGCCCGGTCAACTTCCCTCTTCATCTCCGCGTTCCTGCCTGGTGTGAGCGTCCGCGCTTAGCGCTCAATGGAAGACATCTGCCTTTCCCCGCGCCGGAGAATGGTTTTATTCGACTGGATCGCACCTATGCGAATAATGACGTCGTCACGCTGGAGCTGCCGATGCGCACATCTCTCGGCCATTCAACAGATGGCGGCATTTTTCTGGAACGAGGCCCGCTTGTCTACTCATTCAATCCCAAGGAAGAGTGGACTCCTATTGCCATGCCGGAGTTCGAGATCACATCCCCGGATTACTTCCCGATGTGGGCAGCGACTGCTGGTTCCCGGTGGAATTACGCATTGGCGATCGATGAGAAGCTAGCTCTTGACCGTCAGGTGCGGGTCCATAGCAGTGAGATGAGAAATGATCCTTGGTCGAAGCCGCCGATCCATCTTGAAGTCTCAGCGCGACCTCTTAAAAATTGGGGCCTGGTGCGTCCCCAGGGCAACGATCCGGACTGGTTTCAGACTCCGCCTTTGCCTTCGGACACGAGCCAACATGGTGCTACGGAAACGATCAAACTCGTACCGCTTGGCAGCACACACCTGCGCTTAACAGTGTTTCCTGCCGTCAAAATGGTCGCATCCAGAGCAGGCGATCAGGGATAATTGTCCAGTTTTGCGGCCGGTGACGCCGGGCATGAATCGCTCAGTCGGCCGCTGAGACCTTCATGGTCGTGTCTGAAAGAGATGCTGGTCTTATTATTCTGCCGGCGCAGTTGAATCACAAATATGCTGTCGTAATCACCCTCCGGCCAGGACGGAACAAGCGCTGGATTTCCTCCATACGAGTGGACCAATTCTTTAACAAAACGATCGAGAAAAGAATGCTCCCACGCAATAAAGACAACCGAGTTCCAGTAGGGCATGCTTGTAATCTGGCGCTGGAGCCCCTTTATATCGCCAAGCCCGATCTCCGTATTGACAGGCAAATGGGCTTCGATTGCGGTAGGTTCGATTGTTGCCAATGGGCGAACATAGGAATAAGTTCCGCTCGCGCTGGTCGACATCACTGATGGATTTGGCGCAAAAATAAAGCCGGGACGCCCGTAACGCGCTAAGAGCACGTGCGGTAAAGCCAAAGATCGATTCAATCCTCTGCAATTCAGTTGTCCAAGGCTATCCAGCGGCTTTTCGCCATGACGAATTGCAACAATCGTTTCTACTTGTGGGGAAGAATGTACTGGCGTCTCGGCGGCAAGTCTCTCAGCAAACAAAAACCCGCAGGTCATTAGAATGCACAAACACGTCGAGCTTAGAACATTCATGAATATCCTTGTAAAGTCATGCATCGCTGGCGCAATCCAGGTAATTGTCTATCCATCCATCCAAGTCCTGCATATGGAGCGGCAACCCGAACTACAGGCCGACTCGGAACCCGTCGGCCTCGTCACTTCCACTATGAAGCGAAATACACGATTCTTCCAGTGCTGTGGAGTTGAATCCCAACCTGGTAGTCGCCGATACGATGCCCAAGCCTGCGGGTGAAATGGTGGATTCTGCTTCTTGCCGTACATATTTGGCACGTCCAATTGTAGATCCTCTAGACAGGTGGCAATCGACCCGAGTCACGCTATAAGCCCGTTATCTCCAGCAATGTGCAATATCTTTACAAATACTTCTTGACATTATCAACGAGAGCAAGTAATCTTCCGCTGATTGGATGTACCAATGCGTCAAGCGCGAATAGACCAGCGCTGGCATTCTTCGGGGGACATGGTTATGGGCCGTTTCATTTTCAATCACGCGTGCTCTGTACGCGTGGTTTTTGCATTGTGTTTGCTGATGTTGACGTTCGCCGGTACCAGGCAAGCTACTGCGCAAAATTCAGCTTCGTTGAACGGAACAATCAAAGACACGAGCGGCGCTGTTGTTCCCGGCGCTGATATCACCTTGACCAACACCGACACGGGGGTCGCGCAAACTAAGGTATCGAGCGGAATCGGCCTGTATTCCTTTTTGAACATTCCTCCAGGTCAATACACTCTACAGGCCACCAAAAGCGGGTTTGCGACGGTACAGCAGCCCGAGTTCACCTTGAGAGTGAACCAATCCACAACAATCGATTTCGCGATGGCCATTGGAGCGACGACCAGTAAGGTGGTTGTGTCGGCCCAGGGAATTCAACTACAAACATCCACAGCGAACCTGGGATCGGTGGTAGGCAGTAGAGAAGTTATCGATTTGCCTTTGAATGGCCGAAATTTTACCGAACTGCTGTTGCTGACGCCCGGCGCCAGCCCTGTCAACCCGCTCCAGAACGCGGGAGGCGCTCCCGGAGCCATCGGCAGTTTTGTCTATCCGGCAATTAACGGACAGTCGAACCGCAGCAACATGTTCCTGCTGGATGGGGTAACGAATTACGGCGCCTCAGGCGATACAAATGCTGTGCAACCTACCATCGACGACACGCTGGAATTCAAAGTTCAATCTCATAACGATGAGGCGGCTTACGGCCAGGTGGTGGGCGGCATCGTGGCTCTGGTGACCAAGTCAGGCACAAATGTATATCATGGCGATGCGTGGGAATTTTTTCGCAATGACGCACTCGATGCTTCGAACTACTTTAACGCACAAAAAACTCCTCTCAAACAAAATCAATTTGGAGCGACCATTGGCGGGCCGGTACGTTTCCCTCACTATGACGGTAGAAACCGAACGTTCTTTTACGGTTCCTATGAGGGCTTTCGGCAGACCACATCCAGTCCCGCGCTCTATCTGGTTCCAACCTCAGCACAACTGAGCGGCGATTTCACCGCAGTCAGCTCGCAAATATACAACCCGTATAGCGCTCACGGAGATCCCAGCAATCCGGGCTCGTTTATTAACGATCCTTTTATGTGCGATCCTACGGGCAACGCATTGCCGACAAATCCGGGCGGGACCCAGCCGGCCGGTATCCCCTGCAACAAAATTCCTTCCAGCTTGTTCAATCCGACGATAGTTACATACATGAAAACGTTGTTCCCGGCGGCGAAGGACGTCGGAAATCCAGGCTTCAATGGACAGGACAATTCCCCCACGACCGTTAATTCGAATCAGATGTCGATCCGCATTGACCAGCAGATCAAGCAAAACGACCGGGTATTTTTCCGCTACACTCCCTCCTGGCAGTCCGATATTTCTCCGCAGGGCACGGTGGAGGGGAACGACACGCACAACACCTTCGACACTTACAATCTTGCGGCGATCTGGACGCACACTTTTGGAAGCACAGGCGTCATGCAATTTTCATTCGGAAGAGTCAAAAGCACGAACAGCTCAGTTCCCAAAACACCGGACCCAGCAAGTTTCCTGAAAACTACAGACTTTGCGCCAACATTTTACGACCATGCAGGATACGGCCCGTTGATACCGACAGTACAGCTTGTAGGATATTCAATCTACGGCGACTTCGCGAGCAAGGCAACCAGCTCCAACATCTATGAATACAAGACGGACGATTCAAAGATGCTGGGCCGTCATCTGTTGAAATTCGGTGCCAGCCTGGACACCGACAACGATGCGTTCGATTTTAACGGCAGCGTCGATGTATTCGATACGATACAAACGTCGAATGGAAGCAGCGCTGTGGGCGGAGACGCGGCTGCATCTGCCTTGTTGGGGGTGCCAACCTATGCGGAGCTGGACAGTATCGCCAGCGGCCTGCACAGCGGAAAGATTTACGGCGCCTATATTGAGGACCAGTGGAGGGCGACCGATAATCTAACTCTGAACCTGGGCGTTCGATATGACGTAACAGATTGGCCAGCGCAGGGATTTCGCTCCAACGGGAGCAACATCACTGGCAATATGGATTTGAACAATGGCACGTATGAGCTTCAGAATGCCGCGCCGGCATGCTCCGCAACACAAGGCGCGCCTTGTATCCCAGGTGGAGTTCTGCCTCCGAATGTAACCGTGTCGTCGAGTGGAAAAATTTTCCATAACACATATGACAATGTTCAGCCACGCCTGGGATTAACGTATCGGATCAGCGATAAAACAGTATTTCATGCGGCTTTTGGAAGGTTTTACGACAACTGGGCCGCTATCATTGGGTTCGGATCCAACTTCCTGGAATCATGGCCGAATGTCGCCTATCTTTCCGCCAGCAATCTGAACAGTCCGACTGCCTCGGTCAGGGCGGAAGATCCGCTGGGTACAGGAGCCGGTCCGATCCTTCCTGCTGCAACTCCGTTCGGCCAGCAGGATGGATTCCTCGATCCGCGACTGAAGAACCCGTATTCCAACCAATACAACGTCGGGTTTCAGTTCCAGGTCGCCGAGAATTCTGTAATCACGCTGAATTATGTCGGCTCGAAGAACCGGCGCGAGATGCTTCAACTGACCGGCAACGCGGCATTGACGCCCGGTCCCGGCGATCCGCAACTGAGAGCGCCCTATCCTGATATCCAACCGCAGAACGGATATGTCCAAAGCATTGGAACCAGCAACTACAACGCGCTTCAGGTATCTTCCCAGGGACGGAACAACCATGGTCTCACCTACTCGGCGGCTTACACCTGGTCGAAATCGATCGACTTCGGCTGCGACACATACGGAAACAACTGCGATGTGCAAGACCCGTATCACTGGCAGAACGATAAGGGAGTTGCCGGCTGGGATTTAACCAACATATTCGCAGGGAGCGCCATCTACGAGTTGCCCTTCGGACGAGGGCAGCGCTGGAGCACGAACCAGAAGGTTGCAAATGCCATCGTCGGCGGCTGGCAACTGAATGGAATTCTGACACTTTCCAGCGGTGCGCCCTTCGACGTGCAGGCTCCATATCAAATCGCGAATACTAACAATATCAGCGGCGTGGAGCGCGCCAACGTGGTGGGCAACCCATATAAGGGGGCTACAAAGTTGAACCCCATCAATGTGAATGCGTTTGCGCTGCCTGCTCCTTACACCTTTGGAGATATGGCGAGAAACAGTTTGCGGTCCGATTGGCATAAAAATCTTGACCTTTCTTTCTTCCGCAATTTCCGAATCAGCGACACAACCCATCTTCAATTCCGAGCAGAAGCTTTCAACGTAACAAATACGCCCGTTTTCTCCATTCCTGACAACCAGATGACTGACCCGAATTTCGGCGTTGTGTCATCTACGCAAAATGTGGAACGCGAGCTTCAGTTGGCGCTAAAGTTTTACTTCTAACCCACAGGACTATTACTTTGCTCGACAATATCGTTTTGTCACCCCGCCACTGCACCCAAGTACAGTTGACCCTTGGGGCTTTACGTTGGTTGTTCAAAAGGCAAGTTAGTCATGAAGCTGCTCCGTTCATTTTTCCGAAGCATATGCTCCGTTCTGGTTCTTTCGGTCGCTGTGTTATCAGCCGGCGGCGGTGGTGCACAGGAAAAGTTGGATCAGCGCGCAGTCAAGGTAATTCAACATAAGAAGACAATCGAGATCAGGATTCACGGCAAGCTTTTCTCCATCTATCACTTTTCAGATGACTTTATTCTTCCGAATACTCGTCCATTCTTTTGGCCGGTGCTGGCCGACGATGGCACGGAAGTCACGATCGACCACGCACAACATCCTCCGCTTCACGCCTGGCAGAGATCGATCTGGATTGGAGCGGGCGATGTGAACGGCGCCGATCAGTGGACGTTCAAGGCAGAGCCGATTCCAAGGCAGACTCATCTACGGTTCGATGCGGTTGATAAAGACGGATTCCGAGAGGAGCTTATTTGGGGAGATAAGGCTGATAAACCGATGCTTCGCGAGGTGCGCACGGTTCGATTTCTTGCCTATCGCGATGGCTCCCGTGGAATGAATATTTATATTGCTTTTACACCTGTTGCTGGCGATGTGACCTTTTTTGACAACAGGGACCATGGGATTCTTTCCGTGCGCCCAACACCGAAAGTCGCGGAGGCGCCGCATTTTACTTCGGATAATGGAAGCAATCAATGTGATGGACGAACTTCCTGGTGCGATGAGTCGGGATCGATTGATGGAAAGACATACGGAATCGCTATCTTCGATGACCCGGAAAATCCGCGCCACCCGCCTCTCTGGCATGCGGGTCCCAACGCCAGGCTAGCTACAGATATTTTTCTGACGCATCACGGAGCACCCAAGCACGATCCCGACCACAAGGCTGGAGACTTTACCATCGCGGCGGGGAAGACCGTGAGTTTTAGATACGGCATTGTCATTCATTCAGGAAATGCTACTAGGGCAAGGGTCTCGCAAAAGTACAAGCATTTCACTTCATCCAAAGACGGAAGTCGCTTATGCACTTCTGAATAGCCATGGAACAAACTGTCTGGAGGAAGTTGCAACCTCTGAAGGTATCAATTGAAGGTATCGATAAATTTCAAACATATGCCTGTACGGACTCGTGGACAGAACAAAAGCGGAGGTTTATGCGAGTGAACAGACGCTCTTCCTTTGTGACGGCGGCAATGTTCTTGGTGATTGCAGCTCTCGCTGTTCCGGGTGTGTTCGCACAAACGCGAGTGACCATCAGGCAGGTGCCGGATGGAGTAATCGTAAAGACAGCGACAGATACTTTACGACTAACTGTATGCGGTCCAGCAGTCGTGCACGTTGTTGCCAGTCCGGATGGCGAGGCTCAAGGCGCCGCCCCCCGGCAGCCCTGGATGATTGAATCCTGCACGCCTGGAAAATTTACTTTTACGATGCCAACGAAGCGAGCAACCGCTCCAGTGGATGCCGCGCCATTGACCCCCTCTGCGGTACTCGACACCGGCAGTATCAAAGTGGTCATTTGGCTCGACTCCGGCAGTATTCAGTTCAACGACGAGCGCGGCCAGCGGCTATTGAAGGAGGACCACAACTCACCGCGCTGGTATGACCCGGTGAACGCAAACGGCGAATCGCTATATCGCGTGACGGATAGCTTCCCCTTGCCGGCGAGTGAGGGGATCTACGGTTTGGGTCAACATCAGAACGGAGTCCTCAACTATCGCGGAGCGGTGATCGAACTTGCCCAGGTCAATACAGACGTCGCTATTCCGTTGCTCGTCTCGACCAAAGGCTACGGCCTGTTCTGGAATACTGCCGCGAAATCCTCATTCGACAATCGTTTTCCCTCAGAGATGAGGGTATCGGCTGAAGCCGCGCACGCGATCGACTACTACTTTATATATGGTCCGGAGATCGATCAGGTCATCCATCAATACCGAACCATGACCGGCCATGCTCCGCTTTTTGCGGAGTGGGCGTATGGATTTTTTCAATCAAAAGACCGGTACAAGAGCGCCGCCGAATTGTTGAACATCGCCAACGAATATCGCGGCCGTCATGTGCCGCTCGATGTGATTGTGCAGGATTGGTTCTGGTGGATTCATCGGGGCGATCCGGAGTTCAGAGCCGATGCCTATCCCGATATTTTCAGCAGCCTTCAGACCCTCCATCGCGAGCATGTCCACGCGATGCTCAGCGTGTGGCCACTTTTCGATCCGGAATCCAGAAATTACAGGAAAATGCTTGCACGGGGTTTCATAATTCCCGGAACAACGGACTATGACGCCACGAACCCCGCTGCGGGCGACTTCTACTGGAACAACCTTGTCGGCAAGGAATTCGCCAAGGGCTGGGACGCCTTCTGGCTCGATGCGTCCGAGCCGGAGACGGGCAACGCCGAGGGAGACCATAGCGATCCGGTGCTTGCCGACAAGAAGCTCTTCCTGGGAAACGGCGCGCTTTACGCCAACGTCTTTCCATTGATGCATACAGGAAATGTCTACCAGCATTGGCGTGAAACAACCGATCAGAAACGCGTTTTTCTGCTGACCCGTTCCGCTTTTGCCGGACTGCAGAGAAATGCGGCAGCCGTCTGGTCAGGGGATGTATCCAGCAGCTTCCACGCTTTCGCCCGCCAGTTGCCTGCAGGGCTGAACTTCGCATTGTCTGGTATGCCATATTGGACGACAGACATTGCCGGGTATGCCGGGAATGGAACAGGTCGGAGCACCGATGACCCGAGCTATCAAGCGCTTTACGCGCGCTGGTTCGAGTTTGGAACGTTTTGCCCCATCTTTCGGACTCACGGTCACCGCGCCAATAACAAGAACGAGCTGTTCAGTTATGGTCCGGTAACCCCAATTTTGGTGAGCTACGACAAGCTTCGCTATCGCTTGCTCCCCTACATTTATTCGCTTGCGTGGAACGTGACCGATGCCGATGGCACTATCATGCGGCCGCTGGTGATGGATTGGCGAACCGATGAAAAAGTCTGGGATATCGGCGATCAATTCATGTTTGGACCAGCTATTTTAGTCAGTCCTGTAACGCGGGAAGGTGCGACAAGCCGTTGGCTATATCTGCCGCCGGCGCCTGGATGGTATGACTTCTGGACAGGGAGCAAAACACATGGCGACCAAAGGCTTGAAGTACCGGCGCCGCTTGACCGTATTCCGCTCTATATCGAGGCCGGTACGATTTTGCCTCTCGGCCCAGAAATTGAATACGCCGGCGAAAAGCCTGACGGGCCGATCGAACTGCGCATCTACCGTGGCGCGAACGGATCGTTCATTTTGTATGAAGATCAAGGCGATACATATGCGTACGAACATGGATCTCATGTCGCGATTCCGATTCGCTGGGATGAGTCTTCACACACCCTCACAATTTGCGCACGCAATGGCAAGTTTCCTGGGATGCCAAATGACACAACCTTCGACATTGTTTGGGTCGGCGATGGACACGGGGCCGGTCCCGAAGTCACGACAAAAGCGGATAAACAAGTAGTTTATTCCGGTCAGCCGGTTGAAGTAAGGGCTCCAAATTTATAACACGGAGGTCTGTACATTATGATCTCGCGACGCAGATTGCTTCGTAATAGCGGTCTTGTCATAGCAGCATGCGGAACCAAGCTGCTTCCGGCGGATGTCGTCGCGGTTGCGTCAGAAATATCCCCCGCCGGTTCGGCGGATTCGCCACGGAGCGCTCGCTTACCCGGTAACTGCGAAGAGTCTCTTGTCGCGTGGTCTGGGAAATCATCTGGCGGAGACTCGCCCACGTCATCCGTAGATAGTATTACGATCGACCGAATATGGCGGGAGGCCAGTGCAGCGTACAGTGGGCGCCGGGCCGAAATCCTCCATCAAGTCGACCGCAAAGCGTGCGACGGTCCTTTTCGATCCGATTGGCTGTCGTTGGCGAGCTACGAGGTTCCCGGCTGGTACAAAGACGCGAAGTTTGGCATCTTTGTTCATTGGGGCCTTTACTCCGTACCCGCATTCGGCAGCGAGCAGTACCCACGCTTGATGTACACCGTTGGAACAAAAGAATATAAGCACCAGCTTTCGACATACGGTCCGCTGGCGAAATTTGGGTACAAAGATTTCATTCCGATGTTCACAGCGGAGCACTACGACCCGGCTGCGTGGGTCCGCCTTTTCAAACAGGCTGGGGCACGATATGTAGTTCCTGTCTTTGAACATCATGACGGTTTCGCGATGTATAACAGCGACCTTTCCAGCTGGACAGCTTTTAAAATGGGGCCGCATCGAGATTTGGCTGGAGAACTGGTCCGCGCAGCGCGTGCATCTGGCTTGCACATTGGAGCTTCTTCGCATCGAATCGAACACGATTGGTTTATGCACCCTGGCCGTGAAATTGACTCCGACGTCAATGATCCGAAGCTGGCAGCTTTTTACGGTCCGGCTCATCGTCATTTTGTCCTGGACGAGAACTCCGACAATTTTCTCGAAGACTGGACCTATGTGAGCCATGAATTCACGAACGATTGGCTGGCGCGGAACGCTGAAATTATAAAGAAATATCACCCTGATCTTTTCTACTTCGACTTTTGGATTGGAAAGCCAGAAGTACGTCCGGACTTGGCCCGCTTTGCTGCGTTTTTTTACAATGAAACTTCTAAGCGCGGTTCGTTGGGCGTAATCAACTACAAGCTCGGTGACATGCATCCAAAATCTGCCGTCCTGGATGTTGAGCGAGGTGTATTTGCGAATATTCAACAAGAATGCTGGCAGACCGACACATCCATAAGCAACAAGTCATGGGGCTACATAAAGGACGATAGTTTCAAAACACCAGAGTTCATCGTCCATGAACTGGTCGACATCGTAAGTAAGAACGGGAACCTGCTGTTGAACGTCGGCCCGCGCTCCGACGGGACGATCCCAGAGGAAGTTCAGCAAATTCTGCTGGACATTGGGGCGTGGCTTAAGGTGAACGGAGATGCAATATACGGCACTCGCCCATGGAAGATTTATGGGGAGGGCCCAACCAAGGCGATTGCGGGGCCGGTGCAGGACACGAAGGCTGCACCCTACACCGCAGAGGATTTTCGCTTTACAACCAAAGGAAATGCGATCTACGCCATTGAGATGGCGCGACCCGCAACGGAGCAAGCAATCATCCACAGTTTTGGCACGAATACAGTGGCGAAAACAGTTAAGTCGATCGACCTGCTCGGCTCCAATGTCAAGCTAAAATTCCAACAGCAAGCCGACCGCCTCTGCATCACGTTTCCGGAACAAGCCCCGTGTAAATACGCCTATGTCTTCCGGATTGTTCTTCAGGAATGAACCTGGGCGGCAACAGCAGGATCATATTCTCTGCAGTCTCCTCCAAAACAGCAACTGGAACAAGCGGTATCGGGCAAACGCGTTCTCGTGACCGGTGCGGAACCATAGGCGTCCCTATATGCAGCAGGCCGTGCCCGAATTGTTCTGGGCGAACATCGCGATGAAATTGGTCGATCCAGACTGGAATACAAAATCTGTCAATCACCCTGTAAACGTCCATGTACTTGCACGCATCTTGTTTCTGCGAGCAGCGGGTTCGATGTATGCTGTACCAATCGAACGTGAGTCTCGCCGTGGCTGACGCGGTAGAATGAATCGACACGCTGGCCACATCCGCCAGCTGGGGAATAGCCATGCCACGCAAGTCTCCCGAAACTCCTACAGAACCGGATACGCGAATCACCGCGAAGCTCATTGTTCGCATTAAAGAAATGATTGCCACAGGCGCAATTTCTCCCGGCTCCAAATTTCCTCCTGAGCGCGAATTGGCGAAAGGGTTTGGCGTCAATCGCGCCTCAGTTCGTCAAGCTCTGAAGGTGCTGGAGATCATGGGCGTGCTCTCGCAGCATGTCGGAGACGGTACGTATTTGAGTGACAGCGCAGAGACCATTCTCAATGAGCCGATCGATTTTCTGGTTCTGCTCGATGATCTTTCGCAACATGAGTTGTTTGAGACGCGTTTGATGATGGAGCCGGAACTCACAGCTCGGGCCGCCGAACGCGCCACGGCCGAAGACCTCTCCGCCCTGCGCAATGCCATCTTTTCTATGGAGCGCAGTAAGACTGTTCGCGATCGTCTGAACGCGGACCTTACCTTTCATGAAGCGATTTTCCGAGCCAGTGGTAATCGCATCTGCCATCTTCTTTTTAAAGGCATCCACCGTACCCTGCTTTTGAGCATGGGCCGGCTTTCGGATCGTGTCTCGATGGATCAACCGCTTATGTTTCATCGCAGAATTTACGCGGCGATACGAGCGCGAAACCCGGAAGAAGCGAGGCGCGCCATGCAGGAGCACATCATTGATGCACGCGACCTCGTGGGCCGATCGCAGCCTCCAGCATGAAACCCCTCGACTGCAACCGACCAATTCTTTCTTTCGTATTTATTGGGGTTTAGACTGGCGCGATATTTTTGTTCACGAGATAGCCCCAGGTATGGTTCATCTGTTTCACCATATATGCACGGAGTACACGAGCTGGTTCGGCGTTTTTGCTTCTTGTGAGCCAGTTCAGTAGCTTTAAGTATTCATCGTTCTGCTCGTCTGGAGGTACGATTCTTTGACCCATTCACAGACCTGCATACTCCAGTTCGATACTGACGATGCCGCGATAACCGGCGTGTTTCAGCGCCAAAAGATATGGCTCAAACTTGACCACGCCGGGGCCCGGGGCCAAATCGCCATGTTTCACGCCATCGTAATCGGAAAGATGGACGTGAGCGATGCGTCCATATAACTGGCCGATCTGGAGATCAATTTTCCGATTCCCAGACACACTTCTCCCCTGGTCTTACCCCGCTGGAATCAGCTTCTGCATTCGGCACAGATGACACGTCCGGGGATGCTGTATCAGGATTTTTGATCGATGCGGCGCGCGAGTTCGTCTTCGGCCAGTTCCAGAGCGCTGAAGATGGCACCAAACAACTGTGCATCCGCGCCCAGTCCGCTTTGGATCAGTTTAGGCCGGGCAATTTCATTTTTCTCAATTAGTTCCCGCGTGCGGTTAAACAGGCTCAAATTGCCGCCGACACCCCCTCCAATCACAATTACCGATGGATTCAGAATCAGGGTTACATTGGAGATCGCATGGGAGAGGATGAGAGCTGTGTTTTCAAGAATCCTGCGCGCTACTGGATCGCCTGCCCCGGCTGCGTCCAGCACTTCTGTGGCCCTCATACCAGGGCAGTTGCCTTCCTTGCGCCATGCCTGTGCAATCGCTTTTCCAGAAATCGTGTTTTCGAAATTGCCAGTGGAATGTACCGCGATGGTCGAACCTGGCGTCCCTGGAACCTGCAGATATCCGATTTCACCGGCTTCCCAAGTTGATCCGCGATGCAATCGTCCGTTGATGAAAATCCCCGCGCCGACGCCAGTACCAATCGCTATAAAAACGAAATTCTTCTCTTGTGCGGTCGCACCTTTCCAGTGCTCACCCACTGCTGCAAGATTGACGTCATTTTCCACTGCAATAGGCACTTTGAAATACCGATACAAAAGATCGCGCAGAGGAACGTTATTCCAGCCTTTCAGGTTCGGAGCCGCGACTACTAGCCCTTTCTCTAAGTCTGTGATTCCGGGAATTCCAACTGCGACCGCGATTATCCGGGTTTTGTTCACACCGCTTTCATTCAACAGATGATTAACGGCAGCATTCACCATGGAACACACCGCCTTCGGACCCTTTTCATTCGGTTTGAGAGCATGGGCCCAACGCCCGGTCACAGTACCATTTAGATTGGCCAGAGCAACGCGCAGGAATGTACCGCCAACATCGATGCCAATAACCTGGCCGGCCTCGGCATTAAACCGCAGCATAGTAGCGCGCCTGCCACCAGTCGATTCGGCATTGCCTAGAAATTCGATCAATCCGCTTTCATCGAGATGGCGAACAGCGCTTGAAACGGTGGGCGCACGTAGTCCTGAATGGCGGACCAAATCAGCGCGCGAGCATGGCCCATAACGGCGAAGCATGCCCAGCATGCCTCGCACATTCATCAATTTCAGTTGTGCTGGTCCTCCAGCGATTCGTCCGCTTGACAGCTGCACAATTAATCTCCAATCCCAAAATTATGCGTTCCGAATCCCGCTTCTTTTAGTGGCAATACGATCGACCAGGTTTAACTAAGTTAAGATTCTTAACTATAACAGCAAGGCGGGTCGATCCCGGAAGACCGGAAGGTTCATCTCTCTGCTGGTTGCGAATAAATTGTCGAACGACTTGTCGACTCTCGCAGCCTGTTTTGTTCGTCAGTTGCTCCGCGCACGATAGCATTTCCGATCGTTGTCTTGGCCATTTGACGGCGAATTGCATTCCCTAAACCCTGGTGCGCCGACAATGTTGCCCATTTTCGGCCCTGGAAGCCACTCTACGTGACAGATTGCATTGGGAAGTAATTCGCGTGGGGTGCTTGGCTTTGATCGTTAAAACCGTGTCGGCGATCTTGGAAACGTTAGGCGACCCGACCATCCAACGAGGATAGGACAGCCCAGGTTGAGATCTTCGAACTTTCTGAAGTCGGTTCCGATGGGGGCTTAGTAATAGTTCTTGACAAAGTATTTAGGAATATGCGAGAGTTCCACGTACCGAACGATTGAGGATTCTGTCGGCGTGAACTGGGGCTCGCGAGAATTGCGATGTTGCATGAATTTACGACAAAGGCATTTAGAAAACTTTCAATTTGGGGGGCAACGCATGAAGCATCATCTACTCTTTTCCATGATCTCGAACTCGGCAACGCCGAGATCGAAGCGCACAGAAGGCCGCTATGAATGCGTTGCCCTGTATTGTGAACAGCGGACAACAAAGAGGTCCAGGTTTTTTACCTGTGCACTCCCCGTCGTGTGCCTCTTATTGCTGGCGTTGTTGACCACGCCGCGGCTGGCGGCGCAGATTGCAACCGGCGGCGTCACCGGAACGGTGAAGGACACGGCTGGCGCGGTGATTCCCAATGCGACTGTCACTCTCACCAATACCGAGACGGGAGTCAAGCAGACGACCCGTACCACCGGTACAGGGGCCTACAACTTCACCGTGGTTCCGTACGGTAGCTATACCCTCCTGGTGCAGCAGTCCGGCTTCGAAAACGTTACCATCACCGGGTTTGACGTTCACGTGCAAGTGGTGGTGACGGAAGACGCGGCGCTGCCCCCCGGCTCGGCGCAGCAGCAAGTGACAGTGACCTCCGCCGCCCCTCTCCTGCAGGCGCAGAGCGCCACCATCGGCACCACGATTGGGCACCAGCAGATCGTCGATCTGCCGCTTCTCAGCCGTCACTTCGACACCCTGACCCAGATCGCCGCCGGTGCGACCACCGCCAATGTCAGCTTCGGCGGATCGAGCAATAGCGACTACTTCAACGTCAACGGCATGAATCCCTGGATGCAGGACTTCCGGCTGAATGGCATCGACAACAACGTCGAGCAATTTGGCGGCCCCGGGCCGCTGAATGACAACCTGCAGATCACGCCCCCGCCGGACGCCATTCAGGAGTTTCGTCTGCAAACTGGAAACTTCCCGGCAGAGTTCGGCCACTCCTCCGCCGCCATCATCAATGCTGTCATTAAATCGGGTACGAACCATATTCATGGCGATCTGTGGGAGTTCCTGCAGAATCCTGCCGCCAACGCGGTTCCTTACTTCCAAACCACAAAGAACAATTACCATTACAACCAGTTCGGCGGCACCATTGGCGGCCCGGTTTGGATTCCGAAACTCTACAATGGCCGAAACAGGACCTTCTTCTTTTTCGATTACCAGGGAACACGGGTCATCTCGTCGAAACAGTACAACAACACCGTGCCGACAGCACTCGAACAGAGCAGCGATTTTACGAATTTTCAGGACATCATTGCAGCAGACGGAACGACAACCAAAACGGACTCGCTGGGTCGCGTATTCCCCTATGGTGCGATCCTCGATCCGGCCACCACGCGCGCCGTCGCCGCCGGCGCCCTCGATCCGATATCGGGGCTCACGAACACAACCGGCGCCATAGCCTACGTGCGCGATCCATTTTTCACCGGAGGCAGCGTTGCCGGGATCACGAACTTCACCTCATACGCGTCGCAGCTGAACCAGATTCCTGCAGGGCGGCTGGATCCCAACGCCATCAAGCTGCTGCAGCTATATGGCAACCCTACGGGGCCGGGCATCACCAACAACTACATTATTTTTCCGAAACAAACCAACAATACCAACCAGTACGACGTCCGCATCGACGAGGACTGGCGTGAGCATGACACCCTGTTCGGCGTTTTTGACTGGAGCCATAATTTACAGAATGTTCCCAATGCACTCCCGGGAATTGCGGATGGCGGATCATATTCGACCGGCACCATCGACGTCCCGGTCTATACCATCGCCCTGGGGGAGACGCATATCTTTACTCCGTCCCTTTCCAACGACTTTCATATTGGCTACAACCACCTGATTGCGAGACAGGTCTCCTCAAGTTCCAACACGCCTGGAATTCCGGCGCAGTTCGGCATCCAGGGCGTACCCCAGGTTCCGCTCAACGGTGGCTTGCCCTCCATTCAAACGGGTCTGACCCAACTGGGCCCCTCGAACTACTACCCGAACGTAAGCACAGTCACCTCGTTGGAGATCATGGAGAACGTAACCAAGGTCCATGGCAATCACACCTTCAAGGGCGGCTTTCAATGGGACAAGTTCTACGCCAGTCTGTTTTCGCCTCCGTTCGGACGCGGAAATTTCAGTTATAGCGGACAGTGGAGCGATGTCGTCAACGCAAATACCAGCCAGTTTGGGCCGGTGGATATGCTGTTGACTCCGGCCGCGGCCACGTACCCCGGCGCCGGCGGCATCAGCGATCTGGGCGGCATGAGCGGGTTTCAGTTCTCCAATGCTGTCCCTGTCCGGGTCGGGCGCCATTACTTTGGCGCATACTTCCAGGATGACTGGAAGGTGACGCCAACCCTGACTCTCAACCTCGGTCTTCGCTACGATTTCTTCCCGCCCTATTCCGATATCGATGGATTACAGGCGAACTTTGTCCAGAGCGGCTCCGGAGATGGGTTCACTGGCACGACTGGCCCCTTCGCTGGCGCGAATGGTCCCGTTGGCACCTACTATGTTCCCAACAAGGGCTGTTCCGTACCGCGTGCATCTCAGTTTGATGCCCTGCTGCAAACCAGCGGTATCGCGCTGAACTGCACCTCAAATAGCGCCACTGGCCTGGCGCAGAAGAAGAACTTTGCCCCAAGGATCGGCTTCGCCAAGCGCGTCAAGGACAATTTTGTGATTCGCGGCGCATTTGGAATGGCCTATGGAGCACTGTCGAACATCGGCGCGGGCGGAGACCTGATGTATAACTACCCGTTCGCCTTCCAGTTCGCTTATAACTCCCAAAACGCTTATACGCCATTCCTCGGTCCGGCGGGACAAGTGCCGGTGCTGGAAACGGCCCTGACCCAGGTGAACACACAGTCCGCAGTCAGCGTCACCAACCCAGTTGGTCTAGCCCTACAGGGGCGCCAGTTCAACTATCAAACGCCCTATACCGAAACCTATAACCTGTTCACGCAATACACATTCACGCCGCACGACTCGCTTGAGGTGGGATATGTAGGGGTGGTGGGACGGCACCTGGACGGGTTTGGCGTTGGTAATGCTCCGACGCAGATTCTGCCGAACGGGACGAACATTTATGACCACATTCCATTTCCCAACTTTGCTCCAAACTCTTTCCTGGAGTTGACGAACGGCAAGAGCAGTTACAACGCCCTGCAGGCCACATATCAGCACGTTACCAGTTATGGTCTGACCATGAACGCCAACTACACGCTGAGCCAGTGCATGACGAACCAGACCTTCTATGTGAACACTATCCAGTCGTATCGTGCTCTCTGGCTGCCAGGGTTCGGGGCCGAGGGAGACTACGCCATCTGCGATAGTGATTCCACTCATGTCGTCCACGTTTCCGGAGATTATGCGCTGCCGGTGGGACGCGGGGCCATGTTCATGTCCAATATGAACCGCGTGGCGGATGCGTTCATCGGCGGGTGGGCCTTGAACGGCATATTCACGATGCAAAGCGGCGAGCCCATCTCGGTCGGATGCCCGGTCCCAACGACCGCCGACTTCGGCTGCTATGCCGACAGGGTGAAGGGAGTGAGCCTTTATGGGAACGGAGGGCATACAAAGAACCAGTGGTTGAACCCCAATGCCTTTGCCGAACCTCCTGCCGCGACCGCGATTGGACAGTCCGACTACGCCCCTCTGGGTGGCAGTCCCCTACTTGGGCGCGGTCCGCGATACACCAATCTCGACGCTTCGCTGTTCAAATCCTTCTCGATTGTCAAGGACACGAAACTGCAGTTCCGGGCGGAGGCATTCAATGTCTTCAATCATCCGCAGTTCGGACAACCGATCAATACCAGCAATTTCAATACGGATCAAGGCGGCAGCTACAATCCGGCTAACCCGAATCAGTTCAGTGCCCTGACCTACACGCGCAACAACTCCAGGGAGATGCAGTTTGCTCTGAAGTTCCTGTTCTAGAA
Source organism: Acidobacteriota bacterium (assembly GCA_041690775.1). Taxonomy (GTDB): domain Bacteria; phylum Acidobacteriota; class Terriglobia; order Terriglobales; family Acidobacteriaceae; genus JAKAAZ01. Next base: position 20,885 of record JBEPVW010000011.1, read on the forward strand.
GCTTTACTACTGATTGTTCCATCGAAGGAAAAATCACCTGGCGATACCGCCAGGTGATTTTTCTGAATGTCCAACGCATCGCAATTACACCAAATTGGGAGTATCGATGAAGCTGCGATCCTGGTTTAAAGTAAAGGGCGTTCTCGCCGGTGTTGGCCTTGTTCTAGCACTCAGTGTTGCCATGGCACCGGCTCAGACGACAAAGGATGCCCGGCCGGATGCGTACGCATGGAACAATCGTCCACCCGACCCACGTTTCAAGGCGGACATTCTAGTCGTCGTTGCGCATCCGGACGATGAGATTATGGTCGCTGCCTATTTGGCGCGGGAAATCTACGACCATAACAAACGTGTGGCGGTGGTGTTCCAAAACCCCGGGGATGGCGGAAACAACAACGTGGGCCCGGAGCAGGCTACGGCGCTGGGCAATATTCGTCAGATCGAAGGACGCCGGGCGGCAGGGTCCTTAGGCATCACGAATGTCTGGTTTCTCAACGGCCACGATACGTTAAGCCAAAATGCCCTGGCCTCCCTTGAACATTGTGTCCACGGCCTCTGCTTAGACCAGTTGGTCCGTATTGTTCGAATCACGCAGCCATCGGTGATTCTCACCTGGCTCCCAGACTTCACGACGGGGGAAAACCACTCCGATCATCAGGCAGCTGGCGTGCTGGCGACCGAGGCATTCGACCTGGCTGGAGATCCGACGGTATTTTCAGAGCAGGTCTCTCCCGCAATGTATCCCGACCAGGCCCAGAATATGACGGAAGGGCTCCGCCCCTGGCAGCCCGAGAAGATCTATTACTTCTACAATCCCACACATAACGACATTTTCGAGGGCCAGGGCCCGCAGTATTCATCGAAAGAGATTTCTCCTTCGCGCCACGTCAGCTATGGGCTGCTGGCCGCCAAGGAGGTTAGCTATCACGTGACCCAAGGTGGCGGAGAGGTTGCGCTCGCGCTAGCCAACCATACTGTAGAAAATTCGCAGGATGAACTATCAAAAATTGCAACCCAGCCTGTCGAATTCATCTTCGGCAAATCATTGGTGCCCTCTGGAGTTACCGACGATGTCTTCACCGGCGTAGTGCCCGACGGCATTCCCTACCAGCGCGCTCCGGGATACGTCGCGGTCAAATATTCGGAACCGACTCTCGCGATCGGCGATCCCTGGGCTTTCTACCGAAAGCTTTGGCAGACGCATGGGTTAGACCACTTGGCGAATATCGTGCCGCTAGAGGTAACCATCCACACGAATGGCGTTCTCTATATTCCGCTGGTCATCCAAAATCCTCTAGATCGAGCCATCAACGTGAATCTTTCAGTGCAATCGCCGGATGGATGGAAAGTGAGACCGCTTACTCCGTTCTCCGTCGGCCCCCACACCGAGTATTACGCTCGCGTACAGGCTGACGCGCCTTCGACCAAGTTGCCGGGCTGGCAGAACTTTACCGTCTCCGCTGCGTCTGAAAGCAAAAGTCTGGGCACGGTCCCGATTCGCGTGGAACTCAGCGATGGCTGGGTTGCACCCCAATGAGTCGCTGATTAGTCTGCAATTGAGAGGTTATCTATATGACAAGTGATTTATCGCGGCGTAGATTTTTACAGACCGGCGCCATCGCCGCAGGAAGTCTCTTAGCGACGAATGCAAAGGCGATCGCGTTGGAATCCCAAGTGCAATCGATGTCGAGCAAATCGGTTGGGCCGAATGACCGCATACGATTTGGGATTATAGGCGTCGGAATGGAAGGTTCCCCGCTATTGGCCACCTCGGTGACGCTTCCGGGAGTCGAGTGCGTAGCTGCGGCAGATCTCTATGACGGCCGTCACACGCTGGCAAAAGAGATTACCGGCAATCCGAATCTTCACACGACGCGCCATTATCAGGAATTGCTGGATCGCAAAGATATAGATTGCATCATCGCGGCCGTACCTGACTTCTGGCATAAACAGGTTGTGGTGGATGCGTGCCAGGCGGGCAAAGATATCTATTGCGAAAAGCCAATGTCGCACACGGTGGCAGAAGGCTTTGCAATGATCGAAGCCGCTGAAAACAACCATAGGATCGTGCAAATCGGCTCCCAACGGGTCAGTTCCGCGTTGTGTGCCAAGGCTCGAGCAATGTATCAATCAGGCGCCATTGGAGAGATTACGATGGTCGAGCTGACGCTCGGACGCAACAGCCCGACCGGTGCGTGGGAGTACCCGCCGCCCCTTGATCTTTCTCCTGCAAACCTGGCGTGGGACACCTGGCTGAAAGACACTCCGAAGATTCCGTTTAATCCGGATCGATTCGCCCGCTGGCGTTGTTGGAGAGAATACGGCACCGGGGTAGCCGGGGATTTGATGGTGCATTTGCTGAGCGGAATGCAATTCACTTTGGGCTGGAATGAACCCCCGCGTTCTGCAGTTTCGCTGGGCGGAATCTACCGGTGGAAGGATGGCCGGGATATGCCTGACTTACAAACGGTATTGTTCGACTATCATGGCATTCCGGTATACGTCCGTTTGGATCTGAGCACCGAAACACCTGAGCAAGCCCGCTTCATGGGTCCGAAAGGGATTCTGGACGCGACGGAGTTCGGGATCACGTATTCACCGCAGACAGGAAAAGACACGGCTCCCAGCTACTACGACATGAGCTTTCCTGAAAAGATGCGTGAAGACTATGTCCGGGAATGGCACGCAAAGAACGACATTGCTCTAGGAAAAGAACCGCTGGCAGAGCAGACAATTTACACCGGCGAAGATTGGGATGCCTACAAGCCGCATCTTTCGGTGTTTTTTGAAGCTGTGAAGAGCCGCAAACCTACTGTGGAAGATGCTGTTTTCGGAAACCATGCCGCCATCGCATGTCATATGGCGAATGAATCCTATTTCCGTAAACAGCAGGTCTTCTGGGATGCGGCTTCTCGTACTGTAAAAACCTAGCGCACAAGATTGCCGGAATATCTGGAACGGAGTCGTCGGCTGCCTAGGACAACTGGCCCAACGAAGAGGTTCAACTTAGGAGACTCGCTGCAATGAAGATCCAGAAGAAGCTTGGTGTTGTTCTATCGATTGCCGCTATTTCCTGCAGCTTTGCCTTTGCGCAAAACGGAACGTCTACAACGGCCCATCCTTCCGCTGCCCAATCGGCAGTCAAGCCATTTCTTGGTCGGTGGGACATTACATTGAAGACGCCGAAGGGAAAAGCCCCAGCGTGGTTGGAGCTTTCCCAGCAGAATGGCGAGTTGAAAGCACGCATGGTCGGTCGTTGGGGAGGTGTATGTTCGGTTCCTAATGTGGACGTAAGAAGGGGAGTGCTTACATTTGGCTCTCCGAAGGAAGGAGATTGCGACACCAACTTGGTGTTCAGCGGAAAACTTGAACATGGCAAACTGACAGGTTCGGCAACTGGACCTCATGGAACTCCCTGGACGTGGACCGGTGTCCGTGCTCCCGCGATCAACCGGACATCTGCTCCTGCGTGGGGCGCTCCCATCACGTTATTTAATGGAAAAAACCTGGATGGATGGCATGAATTCACCGCTGGGTATTTCCCGGTAAGTGGGCACTGGACTGTGGACAACGGTACGCTGGTTAGCCCGGGTCATGGACCTGAACTTGTCAGCGATCGTAAGTTTCAGGATTTTAAATTACATGTTGAGTTCAATTGCGGGCCCACTTCCAACAGCGGCATCTATCTGCGTGGACGCTATGAACTCCAGATTGAAAATGAGTCAGCCGAGGAGCCCGATAGTCATCACACCGGTGGCATCTACGGGTTTCTGGCTCCCACTCCAGAGTTACCTAGAACAACAGGCGAATGGCAGACTTATGACATTACTATGATAGGTCGACGAGTTACCGTTGTTCAAAATGGCAAGGTCGTCATCGACAACAAAGAGATACCCGGCATTACCGGCGGAGCGCTGAACAGCGATGAAAGCGCGCCAGATTCTATTTACCTGCAGGGAAGCGAGAAGGGACATGTTGCGTTTCAAAACATCGTCATTACGCCGGCAGAGTAATGTGATCGCACAATAATCAGAATTTATAAAGCGCCTCGGCGTTCCCGCGCAGCACCATTTTCGCAAGTTCCGCCGCCCGCCCGCGGCTGACCTCACCATCTTCAAGCATTCCTGTCAGCGCGATTCCCAACGCCTCGCGCGCGTTCCGGTTTGCAATCCATGTCGATTCCGGCCAGCCCAATTCCTCCGTGTAAGGATACCCATCTGTCCCGAACATCACTTTTTCCGGCTCGAACTCCAGCCACTCTCGCAGCCACTGTGCCTCGGTGTGCGGAGTTGTAATTAGGTCCTGCGACGAAATATCCAGATACACATTCGGCTTCTGAAGCAGCGCGCCAATCTCCCGAACATATGGCCAGCCGCCATGCAGCAGCACGAAGTTTGTCTTCCGCAATCGCGGGTCATTCAACAGCGGCTCTAGCAATAACGGATTTACGCCAGCTATCGAAAAATAACTCCCTGCTCCCGCCATGGCATGCAGGTGCACCGGCATACTTAGCCGCCCGCATTCCATGGCAATGTAGCGAAACAGATAGTCCTGCAATAATTTGTATTCCGCGGCATTCGGTTGCCCGCCTCCGACCCACTTACCGTAGATTTTCTCCACCTCTGCGCGCGGTGGATCGCTGAAGTTGAACGATCGCAGATAGGCGACCTCAAATTTTTCCGCCACAGCGCCGCCAGCCTTCTGCCGCTCGAGCGTCGGAGTCACCACGCGCTTCAAATATCCGTCGAGCGTTGCCGGCGGAGCACTCAGACCTGCCTCCTTCAAATACCGGCTGCGCAATCCATTTTCGAGAGCAAAAAATTCTTTCCGGTCCGGTGATGCAGCCGCCATTCCGCTGTTATCGAATGGGAATAGCAACGCATCCGCATACGGCACCCAGCGAAATTGTGGCGGCCCCATACCGCGGCCCATGGCCACGCGATTCGCCAGCATAATTGCAATCCCGGCCTTGTCCAGCACCCATGCGGGATACTTTTCTCCCTGCTCCGCCTTTACGCGTGACCGTGCCTCGTTCAGCCGCTTCAGCCCGTTAGCATCAAGCGGCGGCGGCGTGGTGAATCCGTAGAGAGCCTTCCACGCCGCTCCCAATAGCGGAAAATCGGAACGCAAAGCCACGGGATCGGACTGTGGCTCCAGCGAGGAGGCAGGCAACGCATCGAATTCTCTGTCCGTCACATCGAGCGGTGGCGCAAGTACAGGGTGCGCATGATTATCAATGGCTCGGATGGCGTTGATCTCGCGGGCAACGGAAGGGTCGATGTTCTGCGCAATGCACACAGGAGCGATCAACAACAACACAAAAATCGCAATTAAAATCAATTGCCGTGCACTGGTCATATCAGCATCCATTATTCGACACAGTTACAGTGGCTTTTTATTTTATGAACCACACCTGGGAAAGCAAAGCAAGTCGATTCATCATGGTTTACTTGCGCAGATACACGTCCGTTCCGCTGATCCAGTCGGCGCGCGGCGGGCAGAATATATCAAGGTCGATCGTGTCTTCCAAAGCTTCCGCGCTATGCGGCAGATGCGATGGAATTACCAGAACTTCTCCGGTCCGCACAATAATTTCTTCGCCTTGGACTGTAAATTTCAAAGCACCCTCCAGCACATAAGTGATCTGCTCGTTCTCATGGCTGTGCGTCGGCACTACGCAGCCCGCACGCAGCAAAAGCCTTGCCAGCATGCTCCGCTCGCCGGCTACAAACTGCCTTTCAAGCAGTGGGTTGAGGATCTCCACCGGCATCTCCTTCAGCCGGATGTGCTGCAATCTGGTTTTTTGCGGCTCTGTGGATGTGTTCATATTCCTATCGACTCCTTTTTTGCGTGCGCTAAGTATAACCGGCGGACGATTCGACAGATTTTGGCCCTCTCTTAACAATATGAGCGTGAACCGACAACTCCGCTCACAAAGGTAACCGGCATAGAAATGACGACGACCCTGCTATCGATGTGGTCTGCGGTTTTATACTCACTCTATGGAAACCGGACTTAAGAATCGCGTCGCAATCGTCGCTGCCTCCAGCAAAGGAATTGGCCGCGCCACCGCACTCGCATTTGCAGCCGAAGGCACGCACCTCGCACTCTGCGCGCGTCAGGCAGACGCTCTCGATCGGCTCGCCGAGGAAGTCCAACGTCTGCATGGCGTCGAAGTCTACACGGAAACCTTCGACGTTTCCGACGACGATCGCGTCCGTAAATTTTCTGACGCTGCCCACCATCGCTTCGGTCATATCGATATCTGCGTCACCAACGCCGGCGGGCCACCTGCGAAACTTTTTCCTGAGACCACCATGGATGAATGGGATCGCGCCTACCAATTGAACCTGCGCAGCATCGTCTCCTTTGCCCATGCCGTGCTGCCGCACATGCAGCAGCAGCGCTGGGGAAGATTCATTGCCATTACTTCGATGGCGGTCAAGCAGCCGGTGCTCGAGCTGGTCCTATCGAATGCGGTGCGCACCGGCGTGCTGGGGCTGGTGCGTTCGCTGGCCACTCAATACGGTCCCGAAAACATCACCATCAACAATGTGGGACCGGGCTACACCGCGACCGATCGCGTCAAAGAACTGGCGCAAACCAACGCCCAGACTACTGGCCGCGCCCCTGCCGATTATGTAGCCAGCATCGTCAAAGACATCCCGCTTCGCCGCCTGGCACAGCCCGAGGAAGTCGCAGATGCAATCGTCTGGCTCGCCTCGGAACGCGCCGCCTACATCACCGGACAAACAATTCTCGTCGACGGCGGAGTTTATCGCGGTTTGTAACTCACACGGTTACAAACTACGCAAACAATCGAAATCTATCTTGACCGCCTGAAACGGTGTCATCCCCACAAAAGGCGGTTCCTGTTCAACGTAGTAATATTCGATGCCGAGTTATGGCAATGCAAAGGCTACATATTCGCCTTCCGAGGGCGTCTTATCGCCTTTGCTGCCTCCTGCGGCAATCACAACATACTGCTTTCCATCGATCATGTAGGTTGCGGGCGTCGCTGCGCCGGCGGCCGGCAATTCCATCTCCCACAAAAGTTTGCCGGATCTGCTGTCGAATACGCGAAACTTGTTGTCGTAAACCGTGGCGCCAATGAATACCACTTCGCCCGCCGTAACCACCGGGCCACCGTAGTTTTCCGAGCCCGTGTCCGTCATTCCTTCCGCCGCCAGCGGCGGATATTCTCCCAGCGGAATCCTCCACAGATATTTGCCGGTATTCAGATCGATAGCATTCAACGTTCCCCACGGCATCGAAATCGCCGGGTAACCATCAGGATCTAGAAATTTACGATATCCCGTAAATCGATACTGCACGTCTTCTAAATACCGTACGAGAGAATCGAGCATCCCTCCCTGCAGATTGGGAAAGGCCGGCATCGCGCCTTTTCCTTGGTGGATTCTGTTCACAATTTGCTGCGCGGTCATACGTCGGCCCGCGCCGAGCAGCGCCGGAAACGCTGGCGGCATTCCCTGGCGATGATCGCCATGACAAGCTGCGCAGTGGGCTCTGTAGGCGGCAGCTCCCGTCGGATTCGTAACATTCCCAAGGGCTGCTCCGGGGGCAAGCGTGGCGGCCATTTCTACCTTGTCATTCTTCATCGCCGGTTTCGCGTCGCCGTTCTTCAGGTACGCGAGCAGCGCGGCCATTTGTCTCTCGTTCAGAGAGGAAAAAGCAGGCATCCGGCCGCCGCCCTGGTGAATCTTGTCCGCAATTTGCTTCGATGTCAGGCGCGCTTCGATCCCAATCAGCGAAGGAAATGTCGGCGGTGAGCCCGTCCGATTCGAGCCGTGGCAAACGCCGCATTGGTTCTGATAGATACCCTCTCCCATATCGCCGGCGGGTTTTTCCGCGGTCAACCCGCCCGTCCACGCCATTTCATTGGAATTGATGTAAATCACGTTTGTCGTCGGATCGACGGCCGGCCCGCCCCACTCCGCGCCTCCATCGAAGCCCGGAAAAACGATGGTCTGTTTGTCCACGCTGAAGGGAACGAACTGGCCTTTACTGCGAAACGTTTCGAACTCCTTCAGCGCCCACGCATGCGCCTCGGGAGTTCGAGTCGTCAGCATCTCCGCAGTTAGCAATTGCCGCGCGAACGGCTTCGGCGCGGTCGACAGAGGCTGTGTCGGCGAACTCACTTCGCCGGGAATGTTGCTGGCCGGATACTTGCGTTCTTCAAGCGGAAACAGTGGCTTGCCATTCGTGCGGTCGAATAGATAAACGTATCCCTGCTTGGTCGTCTGCGCCACCGCATCAATGCGTTTGCCATCGTGGTCCACAGTAAGCAGCGCCGGCGGCGAGGGAAAATCGCGATCCCAAAGATCGTGGTGTACCCCCTGGAAATACCAGATACGCTTTCCCGTCCGCGCATCGAGCGCCAGCAGCGTATCGGCAAACAGATCGTTGCCGACGCGATCGGCGCCATAGAAGTCGAACACCGCCGAGCCGGTCGGCACATACACGATGCCACGCTTGCTATCCAGTGTCATCCCCGCCCAGTTGTTCGCCGCGCCCGCGTTCTTCCACGCGCCCCTGGGCCATGTGTCGTAGCCAAATTCACCTGGATGTGGAATCGTATGAAAACTCCAGCGCAGCGTGCCCGTACGAACATCGAACGCACGAATGTCTCCCGGAGGTGCGGGATGCGTTTCCGGTTCGCGACCGCCAACAATAATCAAGTCTTCGTAAACCATCCCCGGGCTGGTCAGCGCGATGTCCTGGTATCGATAATCACCACGCAATCCTTTGCGCAGGTCGATCCTTCCATTCTCGCCAAACTGACGAATCGCCTTGCCAGTCGCGGGATCAAGTGCATACAGGAAATTCATCACACCGGCAAAAATGCGGCTTTGTTTGCCATCCGTCCAATAAGCAAGCCCGCGCGCTGGCGCCGTGCCTAAAATTCCTGAGTCGAATTTCCACAGCAGTTTCCCGGAAGCCGCATCGAGCGCGATCACTTTCTGCGTTGGCGTGTAGGCATAGAGAACATTCCGGATAATGATCGGACTCGTCTGCAGTATGCCTTTTTCCTGTGTGTCAAACTTCCACGCCACACGCAGCTTCGCCGCGTTCCCATGGTTGATCTGGGTAAGCGCCGAGTAATGATCGCTTGCCACCTGGCCGCCATACGCAGGCCAGTCGACGGATTTCTGCTCTGCCGGCTGCGCACTGGCTGCGAACGAGATGCAGCTTGCAAATAGACACGCGGCCACAATCGCAATACGCGAAGAATTTCTAGAACATCTCACTTGCTTGATCCCTAGACGACACGATACAAGATAACGGCTGTCTTTATTATGTTCCAGGCAGTCATCGCTGGAACTTGCCGCCTAAGACAGGATTAATCGTTCCTACGGAGATGTAGAAGCTGTAATTCGCCGCATTACAGAGAAATCGACAGCAATCGTCACCGCTCACTTATTCGGCAAACCGCCGCAAATAAGCCGTCTCTCTATAAAGAACGGTCTGGTACGCATTCCGCTGTTGGAACGCGTCGAGAATGGCGCCGGTCGAATGGATTGAAGTGGACTTCTCCTGACAACAAATCGTCCTCCGATCCCCTCGACGGAGTTTATCCTGAGCGTAGTCGAAGGACTCAAGGGTAAATCCGCGCAGCGTAATGGAGGAACCTGCGGTTTTTACGCAAATCGCAGACAGCGGGTGCGGCAGGTCTCGCTTCTGAGACCTCGGTTCTCTAAACACCAAAGGAGAAATAGCAGAGTGGCAGTGACAAGAAGGGAGATGTTGATGAACGCCGGCAAGACAGCCTCCGGACTGATGCTCGGCGTACCCGCAATCAATGCTGTCACGGAGACAACGCAGACGGCCACCAGACGGAAACTCAAGATTGTCATCACCGGCGGCCATCCCGGCGACCCCGAATATGGCTGCGGCGGAACCATTGCACGCTATACCGATATGGGCGATGAAGTCGTTCTGCTGTATATGAACAACGGAGCCTGGCCGCCTACACCCTCCCCGGTACGCGTCGCCGAGGCGAAAAAAGCCTGCGCCATTCTGAGGGCGCGCCCCGCGTATGTCGGCCAGCAGAACGGCCATGCTGTCGTCGACAATTCCCACTACGAAGCGTTCCGCAAGATACTCGAAGCCGAAAAGCCGGACGTCATCTTCGATCAGTGGCCGATCGATCATCATCCAGATCACCGCGCCCTGACTATGCTGGTGATGGATGCCTGGCTGGCATCCGGCAAAACTTTTGCGCTCTATTATTACGAAGTCGCCCAGGACACCATGATGTTCTCTCCCACGGATTTCGTAGACATCTCCGCCCAGGAAGCACGCCGCCACGACGCCTGTTATGCCCACGCATCGCAGACGCCGGACTATTGGTATTCATTGCAGTCGCAGCTCACGCATTTTCGCGGAATGGAAAGCGGATACGAACAGGCCGAAGGTTTTCTCCGCCACTGGGAAAGTCAAAGCATCCCGCTTCCTTAGGCCAATTCGTAGTGATGCAGCGGGGAAATTAAAGCGGGTGCTCAGGTTTCGCATTTGAGACCTGGGTTCTCTCGACACGGAGACGGATATTTTTGTGAACTCCAACTCGGTTCAGACAGGTGAAAATATGGAAATCACACGGCGGAATGTATTGATGAAGGCTGGCGCGGCAGCTTCAGGATTAATCATGGGAATACCGGCCGCAAATGCGCTAGCTGCAGATCAACCGGAACCGGCAGGCAGGAAGCTGAAAGTCCTGGTGGCCGGCGGACATCCTGGCGATCCGGAGTGCGGCTGCGGTGGGACCATTGCCCGCTATACCGATCTGGGACACGATGTTGTGCTTCTTTACTTGAACCGGGGACAAGCGTATTGCAACGAACCCGGCGGAACCGACTGCGGCGCAGTGCGAACTGCGGAAGCGGAGAAGGCGTGCAAAATTCTCAACGCGCATCCCGCCTTTGCCGACCAATATGATGGTCGTGCCATCGTCGATAATGCTCACTACGAAGCCTTCCGCAATCTCTACAATGCCCAGCAGCCGGATGTAGTCTTCGCGCAATGGCCCATCGACCATCATCGCGATCATCGCGCGCTTTCCTCGCTCGTGCTCGATGCGTGGCTGGAATCTCATCAAAAAGCCGCGCTTTATTATTACGAAGTGGCAGAAGACACCATGATGTTCTCTCCGGCACAGTTTGTGGATATTTCGGCGGTCGTCCCCCGCAAGCGCGCGGCCTGTTATGCTCACGCTTCCCAGAATCCGGACAAGTGGTATCCGCTGGAGGAAAAGATCACCCTCTTCCGCGGAGCTCAAAGCGGTTACATTCAGGCAGAGGCCTTCATCCGTCACTGGCAAAGCCGCGGCAATTTCCTCCCTTGACGTTCGTTTCCACTCGCTTGGTTTGGGAAGAATCAAGTATCTGCATCCGACGGACAGGCACCCTGACCCCGGAATGTGCCTGCCATACAGTTGCAAACGAAAAGCGGCGATTGAGCTGGATGCTTGAGCGATCTCAACGGGATCCGCCGAGTGATGGCTTAAATTGATTGGATTATGTACTGGGTTTACTAATTTTCTCTCAAGAACTTCGGACCTTTGCCAAATGGACGTAGAATTCTGAAATGAAGGTCCATTTCGAAAAGCTGACATCGGTCGGTGATAGTTTTCACTGTTTCGAACGGGCGGATTCTGGGTTTCCTTTTTACTGGCATTACCATCCGGAATTCGAGCTCACGCTTATCGTTGATAGTCAGGGACAACGGCTTGTGGGCGACAGCATAGCCGACTATAAATCTGGAGATTTGGTGCTGCTGGGACCCAACCTGCCGCACAGCTGGCGCTCCGGTCCGATCAAGTCGCAGTCGCAGCGAGTTCACCAGGCCGTAGTCGTACAGTTTCCCCAGAACTTTCTGGGCGAGCAGTTCTTTGCGTTGAAAGAAATGGAATCGATCGCTCGCCTGCTGAAACGTTCGGCGGCCGGCCTGGCATTCGGACACACAAAAGCCGGCGAAAAGGTTGCAGCAAATCTGGCGGAATTGCCCCATCTGGCCGGTGCGCGGCAACTCCTGACGCTTCTGTGGGCCTTGCTCGATCTGGCGGGTGAGGCAAACGGCCAGGTCCTTTCTACAAATCGTGTTCAGCCCGCATGCCGCGTGGAAGATCAGCAACGCATCGACGCAATTTGCCAGTACCTGAATAGCCATTTCGAGGACGAGATACAGTTTGCGAAGCTTGCAAACACTTTATATATGAGCCAGGCATCGCTCTGCAGGCTCTTCAAACGTGCTACCGGGCGCACGATGACGCAGTATGTGAACGAAATCCGTGTCGGTGCGGCAGCGCAATTGTTGACGGATACGGATCAGAGCATCCTCGAAATCGGATTCAATGTCGGCTTCGGTAATTACTCGAACTTCAATCGTCAATTCAAACGCATTAAAGGCTACGGCCCGCGCCAGCTTCGAGGTCAATTCTCATCGCCTTCCGCGATTACTCCCAAATCTCCACCGACCGCTGCCCCGCTTGCACGAATCAGCTGAGAGGAATCATCTTTGATTCGCCATGAAGCTGGCGCCGACGAACTGAAGATTGGCTAGATCGAGGCAAATGAATACACAAAGTGGTCAATGTTCGGGAAGACGCGATCATCAACATCACTGTAGCTTCAATCTGTAGATGACTGCTGGTTTGGAAATCTCGATTGCACGATCGACGATGAATTCGTCAGAGAAGGCATGGAGTGGGAGAACATGACGACAGATACAGTTCCACTGCATGACACGCAGGTGAGCTCGGCGAACGCGCAAACAAATGACGTAAAACCGGGTCGTTTGCTATCGCTGGATGGCCTCCGAGGCTTCGATATGTTCTGGATCATCGGAGGCCAAGGGATTTTCATAGGCTTGGCAAAGGTGTGGCCCGGCAGGTTCTCAACGGCAGTCGTACAACAACTTCAGCATGTGCCCTGGGAGGGATTGCACTGTTTCGACGTAATCTGGCCTCTCTTTATGTTTATGGTGGGAGTGTCCCTCCCATTCTCTCTGTCAAAACGGAAGGCGAATGGAGCAACAAACAAAGAGCTATACCTTCATGCCCTGAGGCGCGCTCTGATCCTGTTCGTCCTCGGAATGATGGCTCAGGGCAATCTACTGCAGTTCAATCTGGCCACACTCCATCCCTGCTATAGCGTTCTGCACGCTATTGCCGCCGGTTATCTGATCGCGACAATTGTTACATTGAACTTCAAGCCGAAGGGGCAAGTAATAACGACAATTGTGTTTCTGATTCTGTACTGGATATTACTCATCACCATCCCAGTCCCGGGTGTAGGGCGGAATGTCTTGACCCCCTTCGGGAATGCAGCAACGTACGTTGATCATCTGGTGCTTGGAAGGTTCTCGTACGTGCCTGTGGGAATGGAGAACACATGGTTCCTCAGTTATCTGGGGTTCGCTTCTTCTGTGATGATCGGCGTGCTTGCCGGAGAATTGCTTCTCTCCAGGCGGCCCGAAAAGCTGAAGTGTTGGACGCTTTACGGATGTGGTGCAGGACTTATAATCCTCGGCCTCATCTGGAGTATTTGGCTGCCAGTCATTAAGCTGCTGTGGGACGGCTCTTTCACTCTCATTGCTGGGGGCCTGAGCTGCGTGATGATGGCCACCTTCTATTTAATTATTGACGTACTTGGTTATAGAAAATGGGTCTTCCCCTTTAGTGTAATCGGCATGAATGCGCTTGCCGTCTACATGGCAACCGAATTGTTCGATTTTCGCCAGATCGGCAACATCTTGGTCGGACACCTCCTGCCACGGGTCGGCAGATGGGATGAGTTTCTTGCTTATTCCGTGGCATTCTCAGTTGTGTGGCTCATCCTGTACTGGATGTATCGCACCCGATCGTTTGTCAAGTTGTGATGAAAGTTAGCTTGAGATGAAAAAACGGCTAGACCGCCGGGAATTTCTAAAAGCCGCTGGTAACAGCGTGCTCGTAGCCACCGTCCTGGCGGTGAGTCGTCCATCTCTCGGCGAAACTGAGCAGGCTTCGGCAGAGTCGTTCCGCTCCACCTGGGCCGACCACGCAAACCGTCAGTGGCCCGGACCGGAGTATTGGCCGAACCCGCTACAGGACTGGCGAGTCAGTGAAGGCCGGCTCGAATGCTTTTCCCCTGGCGGAGATCGCAACGTCGCGCTGCTTACGAGAAACGTTACGGAGCGTAGTGGCGATTTGCTGATGAATGTGCGTTTGGGGAAACTAGATAGCGCATCGCTGGATCGCGGATTCGTCGGATTTCGCCTCGGAATTAAAAGCCCCATGAACGACTATCGCGCGGCCGCAATTTATGGACGCGGCATGGACGCAGGCGTGAATGCCGATGGACGGTTATTTATCGGCACTCTCAATACATCCGCGCCCAAGGTCGATCTCGCGGACGAGTTGCAACTGCAGCTCCACGCTCAGCCCTCGGCGGCCGGATACAAAGTATCGATGAGAGCGACATCTGTCCATGGCAATCATTCTGCGGAGATAGTGCACGAAGTCCCGAATGAGTGGCTGACCGGGGGACTTGCTCTCGTTTGTAGCTCAGGGCCAGTGGAACCGACACCGGTGGTGCTTGCGCCTATCAAGGACTTCAGCTTTTATCCGCCGAACCAGCACCGCGGTGGCACGATGCGCTTCTGGTTTGCCGACTGGACCATTGCCGGCAGCAAGGTGGAAGAACACGAAGAACGCGCGTATGGACCGATTCTCTTTACGCTGTATACGTTGAGTCGCGGCACCATGAAGCTCTCCGCGCAATTCCCTCCGATGGGGAAGGCTCCCAATCCAGCGACACTCCAGGTACAAGACGAAAGCGGGACCTGGAAATCGATCGCAACCGCGGAACTGGATCCGGATGCCTGGAATGCGACGTTTCGTGTACCCGCTTGGAACGCCACTCGAGAGATCGGCTATCGTGTGCTGTATTCCATGCCGAATTCCGGCGGAGCGCCCAGGCAATACACATATCAGGGAACGATTCGTAAAGACCCGGTCGACAAGCAGGACATCAACATCGGCTTGCTGACATGCATCTGGGATTTTGGATTCCCACATAGCGATTTCACCACGCATCTGGCGCATCACCAGCCGGACATATTGCTTTGGACCGGCGATCAGATTTATGAACCGGTCGGCGGCTTTGGCGTGATTGAAAGGAGTACCCCTGACCTCATCCAGCCCGCAATGTACGACTTCCTGCGTAAATGGTTCATCTTTGGATGGGCGGTTCGCGATCTGACCCGTGATATCCCATCCGTGTGCATGACGGATGACCACGACATGTATCACGGCAATATCTGGGGCTGCGGCGGCCGTCCAACGAATCCGGCGCTAGGCGAGCAGCTTGCTGGCATAGCAAACAATAACTCTTCCAAGTATCGGGAAATCAGCTATGCCGTGCTGGACTCCGGCGGTTATAGAATGGCGCCGCGCTGGGTTAACATGGTGCAGCGCGTGCAAACATCGCATCTGCCCGATCCGTTTGATCCCACGCCCGTGCTACAGCACATCGGCGTCTACTACACGGACCTGCAGTGGGGTGGCATCAGCTTTGCAATCTTAGAAGACCGCAAGTGGAAATCGGCTCCGAAACAGCAGTTGCCGGGCGCGAAGATTCAGAACGGATTTGCGCTAAATTCCGCCTGGGACGCCGCAAAGCAAAGTGACGTGCCGGATGCAGAGTTGCTCGGCCAGCGCCAGCTCGATTTCCTGGAATTCTGGGCTGCGGACTGGAGTGGCAGAACCTGGATGAAGTTCGCCGTTTCGCAAACCATCTTCGGCTGTCTCCATACCGAACCGGAAGGAATCGATGTGGACAACCACGATCCGGAGGAGACAATTCCGCCAGTGGGCACCTATCTGGAAGGCGATCACCTTGTGGCAGATCACGATTCAGGCGCATGGCCACAGCACGGAAGGAATTCAGCGATTCAAAAGCTCCGCAAAGCCTTTGCTCCACATCTCTCCGGAGACCAGCACCTCGGTTCGACGTCTCATTATGGCGTGGACGAATTTCGAGATAGTGTCTACGCAGTTTGCACTCCTGCTATTTCCAATATTTGGCCGCGTCGCTGGTATCCGCCGAATCCGGCTCCGCACGCACGGCCCGGAACACGAAATACCGGGGATTATCTTGATGCCTTCGGAAATCATATGTCGGTCTTGGCAATTGCAAATCCCGCCCGCCATCCTGGCCCAGGGCTCGACGGGCTGCGCTTTCGAGTCACTGGCTATACCATCCTCACGTGCAATCGCGCTACGCGCAGGACGAAGATAGCCGAGTGGCCTCGCTGGATTGACCCCTCGGCTGCCGGAGCAAGACCTTACGACGGCTGGCCCATCACAATTAACCAGCTTGACAACGGATTCTGGGGAGCAAAATGGAAGCTTGAACCCATTGATACTCCAGAATTTTCCGATCCGGTTGTACAGGTGCAAAACGAGACCACTGGAGATGTCATCTATACTCTGCGGATCAGTGGCAAGTCTTTCACGCCTCTAGTGCGAACGCCGGGAACCTATAAGGTAGTTGCCTATGATCCCGACGGCGATTACCACAAGGAGTGGAGACGTATGCGGGCCAGTAAACTGTAAGAAAACAATCTGTGATCTTAGGCGGCAGATAGCATGGATTCCAACTCATCCATCGGCCCTTGGGCAATTGAGGTGCCCACCTGCTATCTAACGTCAACCCAATGTATTCGGCCCGCCCACTTAGCCGAATCTCTAGTCAGGGTCGTGCGAGC
>JBEPVW010000012.1:0-37412 GCA_041690775.1 Acidobacteriota bacterium
CACGTGACTCCACCCGCAAATCAACCAGGTCCATCGAATGCCTCAAGTCATAAATCAAAGTCAAAAGCTGTCATCCCGATCCGAACGCAGCAAAATGAAACGGGTGCCCCAGGTCTCGCTTTTGAGACCTGGGTGAAGAAGCCGGCTGGAGGGAGTATGCAAGGGGTGGCACAGAAACTCCCTAAGCCTTCCGCAGCGCACAAACCGGAACCACCGTAGGGTCCGCCCAAACATCCTCCGGAGTCGGGTAGTTCTCCCCCGGCCTCTGCAATGGATGCGGCGTCGCCAGGCTCATAAAATACTGCAACCCGGAGCAGTAAAATTCCCCCTTCGGAATCTCCACCGGAATACACTTCAGCAGCCGGTGCCCGACGATGCTCACCTCCTGCTTCCAGTCGTACGCGTCGTCCAGCACCCGCAAACCCGCATCCCGGGCCTTCCGGAGATCTTCCTCCGTCAGCACCGGACGGCGAGCCAGCACCAGATCGCCCTCATATTCGTCAACATAAGCCGAAAGCTGCCCCACATGTACTCCATGGTGCAGCGTGCTTTCGATCGTCAGCCACGCATCCGCATCCGGCGGAAGCCACGCCATCAGCACATGACTGAATGGCGAATGCGTCGCTTCTTCAATCGCCTGCGAAATATCGGCGCGGCCGCTGCAAAATACTAGGTCCCCGGATCGAACCCGGCCATAAAACTCAGCCTTCGTCACCGCCGGAATATCCGAGCTGCCGGCCGCCGAGATATGCGCCGCCATTTAAGCCGTCTTGGCGGCAGTTGCCGGCAGGTTCAACACGGAAGAAGGCAGCGCTCCCAATATGTTTACCGCCGAGTTCGCAATCTCATTTGCAATGCTGCTCGCCTGGATGCCGGCCAGCCCCAGCACCTGCGCCACCGCCGGCGCCAGAATCATCGCCACTTCTGCCACTTTCTGCGCAGTGGAAGCACTCGTCTGTCCCAGCGCCTGGATCTTCTGCTCCGTCTGCGTCGCAATTCCCAGTGCCTGCGAAGTCAGCGCCGCAATCTGCCCCGCAATCGCACCCGCCGCCGGATTGATCGTCGAAAGAACAGGTGCCTCCGCCGTAGCGATCTTGCTCACATCGCCCAGAACCAAAATAAGTCCGTTCTCAAAATCCTTACCCACAGTTTCCAGAACGCTGATAAATGACATATTGACCTTTCGCTTTCAGTGGTTGGGTGTAGTTTCCGTTTCGGTCTTCGGCTGATGCTGAAACATCGCGATTCCGCCGCCAATCATCCCAGTGCCGGAGCTCATCAATGCAGCCCTGATATCCGCCTCGCCGCAAGCGCACGCCATGCCGAATGTCCCCATGCCCAGCAGGATAAGTACAACCGCCCATACCTGGGAATTAACAGAATTCAGGGAGTGAACAAGTTTCATAACTCCACCTTGACTACTAATAGTTGTGAACATGGGTGCCCCAGGTCTCGCTTCTGAGACCTGGGGCCTCCACTCGGGAAAATCCCGATCTAACTAGATAGGTAAGCCGTCATCAATGCACAGCAAGGAATGTATAAGCCCCAGCCGGAGGTACAGCACTAACCCCACTCACATTGCAGAAGTGCAGCGTAAGCGTATTCGCCGCGCTGGGATAACCCGACACGCTCACGTTTCCCAACGCCCCAGGTGGATGGATGGATCCAAAATTATCCCCTGTAACAATTCCGCTTACAGTGAATATCTGGTCGCCGCACGACTGCGCTGGCACAGCAGCGGGCGTAACCGACCCGGTCGTGTAGTAAGTCACCTGAGTCACCGCCGAACCGCCGCCTACGGTCAGGCTCGGTGTCGTCACTGAGTTAGTCGCCGATACTACCGGCGCATTCACAGAAGTACCCGCGTTCAGCACGCCTAAAGTAAAGGTGCAGCTGGTGTCTCCTGTACCTGTCCCGCAATCGACGGTATTTGCAGCTGCTCCACGATAAAGAAATCCGTCGATCACTTTGGTATTCTGCGCGCCGAATCCGTAAGCATAATTCGCATACCAGTAATTAAACACGGGAGCTGTCGGAGTCGTAGTCAATCCAATTGCCCCTCCGGCGTTAAACAGATAAGTCCCGCCCACGCCAATTTGCGGTGCGTTTATATTCGTAATCGCATGAAACACATTGGCCTGCACCGTTCCCACTGGATTGATCGGAGGATTATTGGACGCGAAATAGTTGCTGCCGAATGTCCACGTAGTGGAAACGGGATCATAGTTCAGGGCCTGCGCCGGACTGCCATTCGCAGGCATCAGTAACACATTGAAGTTGCTGTTGGCGTGGTTGCAGCCAATCGGCGCCGGCTTGCAATTTAGAACCCACAGCACGGCATTGTCACCCGGCTGTGTGGTCACAAAGGAATCGGCCCAGTCTCCGGTAAGTTCGAATCCCACGCCGGGCGGTTCATGCGTGCCGCCATATCCTTGATATCGGTTTTGATCGGTCTGGTTGTTGATCTGGAATCCTACAAAGGGTCGCCCCGTCAGCAGGTATCCATAGCTCATTCCATACAATGCGCCGCCGTTATATATACGCGGAAGAAATTGGTTCACGCCTCTTCCGGAGTCGTGGCCCGTATAAATCCAGGGATAATGCGGCTCCATTACCGTGTCGCCAGTTGCAAATGCAATCGGCAAAGGCATTGTGCTCATATTGCCGTCTACTTTATTGTTCGCCGTATCCAGCACGCTGTTAACGCGGACGGAAGGATAAAGTTTGTAGTTGGTGTTGCAGAAGGATGCTGTCCCGGAGCTAGGTGCAGTCCCGGTAGGTGCCGCCGGCAAGGTATAGCTGAATTCATTGCCAGATACGTTGCCTGCTCCCCAGCTTGCTACGTAACTCCCGTTATAAGTGGAATTTGGCGTGTTGATCGCAAGAGTCATCCCGTTAAGAGGCGATAGGTTGGCTATATCGAATGGAACATTCGTGGCCACAACCACCGTCCTGTTATCGGATCGAAGCTGGAATAAAGATGCGTTCAGAGTAAAGCATTCTCCTCCGCCGGCCTGCTCTATGCCATTCTGTCCAGTGCTGACTCCCAGAACAGGCGCGGTATAGCCAAGGTTCACCCGTTGGCTAATGTAGTAGAACGATGTGGAATTCGGCGATCCCTCAACCGGAAATACCTGGCTGATGCCATTATTGTTTCCATCTCCGCTGAACACTTCCGACTGCTGTTCAACAGCGTAGCCGCACAACCCGCCATGCGCGAAAAACAATCCATTCATATGGGGAAAGCGAAGGTTCAACAATGTCACACTTTGCGCAACGGAATCATAGGTGTAGTTCGCCGTCTCATACTCTTCCTGATCGGTAATACAAGCGGTCCCAGAAGACGGAAGGTAACACGCCGCGCCTGGGGTAGTTGACTGCAGCGTGCTTGGCGTACAGAAACCCGCCGGCAATCCGGTCTGGGGAGAATTCACCGGGGAATAGGCAGCGACGACGCTCGTCACAATGCTCGATGCCGGATTGATCATCCCCGGCGCTGAAGGAATAAATCCGCGAGGTTGGCTTCCTGCCGTACATCCCGCCGCTCCACTCACCCCGTTATCTGCGCCGCCATAGCATAGCTGTACCATCGTGGAGACAGGAAAATTGGCGTGGCTATCGGTCGCCGCATCCGGTGTGGCCGCGCTGTTTCCGCTCGGCCCCGTCGGTAGCGCTCCGGAATATCCGGTGATCGAACTACCGGTCAGCACAACAGACGCAGTTGTATCGACAAGCAGCCTGTCCTGGCCTTCCGTTCCCCACCCGGCTGTCCCGTTCGTTGAAATTGCAGTAGAGCCGATGGCTGCACCGTTGCCTGTAACAACGCCTCGATAGACAACCGGGTCTTCGGAAATGACGAAGTCTCCACCATGGCAGCCCTCGTCATTTGCGGAGCTCATTCCGCCATCGCAGGTCAATAGCGTAGTCATCCCTAAGCAATCGCCGGTGCCATGGCAATTGACAACGTTCACCATCGCCTCCTGCTGTCCGGAGGTATAGTTGGTTGTCGCCAGCGATAGATTGTCGTAGTAAGTTTTGAAAAAATGTTGCGGCTGATTCCATCCGAAATAGTTATCGAAGTTATAGCCGCCGGCGAAATCCGTAGATTGCAGGTACTCGGATCCGGCTGCATTTCCCTGGTACGATGGCCACTTCTGATAGTCCAGGGTAATCGCCGACGTTATGCTCTGGCCGGCTGACTGTTGCGGAACTACAGAAAATGGGTTCTCATAATAGTCCGCTGTCACCCCGTTGCGCTCGTCATGCACATGCGTGTCCAGCGGCCAGGGCATATTATTCAGATTATTTCCGAATAGGTACGCTCCATAACCCTGCGGATTTTCCGCATTGGAATAAGTAGGTTCCACGTCGATGGTGCATCCGCTGTGTCCGCCGGGTGTGCTGTTTGAGCAATTCGCGCTCTTTGCAAGGGTGGAGATTCCATCATTGCGGTTGCTGGATTGGAAATTGCTCGCGAAATATCTTCCCTGGAATACGTTGGCTGCCAGTGTCGTCCCGGAGGGCTGCTGAACCACCTGGTTTGCCGTGGGCGCGGACGACACCGCCTGAGTTACCGCCGTAGCCAGCGGCGCTACCGCGCCGTCTACGTAATTTTTTGTAGCGGCTTGCTTCGGGCTTTGCGGGTCGGCCTGCAGTTGCAACGCTCCTGCGAGCGTTCCGCCATTCAGCGGCAGATATTTATTTAGTAGGGAGCTGACTTCAGTCGCCGTGACTGTCTGAACGGCTACGCTCGCTGGCATCACAAGGCTGCGGATTGCAGCAACGCTCGTGCTCGCAACGTTTGGAATATCCCAGTATTCCTTGCTGACCGTGCCGTCATCCAGGTGGTAAACCGCAGTGTAATAGGAGCCGACAGGCGTCGCCCCGATGTTCGGCGATAAGTTCATTGTCACCTGCCCGTTCTTGCCGATCGGCACCGTCAGGTTTCCGGCGGCAACGGTGTTTCCCGTCGCGGTGACAAACGCGGGCCACGTCAACAGAATCGTACCCGTCGCGTACGTGCCGTCGGCATGGTAAACAGTGTCCTGCACCGTCGTTGTTGTAACCTGCCCCCAGCAGGCGAGCGTTGTAGCGGCGATCGTCAGGGCCAATCCCACCAGCCACCAGAATTCCAGCCTTCTGGATTGCTTTCGGCATACGCTTATCATTCGCACCACGCTCTCCCTTTTCTTAGTTGATCGTCACAGCGTCTCAGCCTGACCAGCAGGTTCGGGGTCCCCTGTCTGGTCCGTCTTGTCTTCAATATCGTCTTCCGCATTCGCCGAGGACAGTCCTGATTCATCCCGCGGGTGCCCCATCCTGGCCGCGTCGTTTGCGGCTAGTGTGGGAAGATTTGTTTCATCCAAATCGGGCTCGATCAATAGCTCATCGAGCAGTACGTCACATAGCTGTTGTTTACGATGCTCGTTTAGCTCATTGGCATCGGCATGGGTTAATTCGCAAAGTTCGACCAGTAACTTTGCCTGTTGGTAGTTGCCGTCCGTGGCTTTCTCGATTAGCCCTCGTACAATCTTGGGCCATGCCGCCAGAACCAGCTTGCGAGCTAGATTGGTATATTTTGCGATGTCTTCTTCCGTGGACAGGACTCCATCTACATCCCGCCCCATATTCGCGCCCGAGGTGCCCTTTCGAGGGGACCTTCGTCTTGCAGGCGCGCTGCGCGTCGAACGTTGCTTCGGCACGTCTTTCCATCCTGTTCCAACAAACACAAAAGGCACCCATTTTCTGGATGCCTTATCCTGAGCTACTTGAGTAACCTGAAGTGTTTGCTATTCGCATGGGGCTGGATATCCGCCCATTGTGTAATGTTTGTTATGGAAGTGATAGAGCGTCACGGGCATGGTATCGATGCCGTTCTGCCTCTCTCCATCCATGTGCTAAGACTAGCAGAAGGAACTGGAATAGCACGCCACTCCAGTCCCTCTGCCAATCTCATTGCTATCTAGTAGTTACACGTTACTTCATCGGACCTCGCTTGACCCATCCATCGGATCTACATCTAGCAGTTTGTGATCCATAAAGATTTGAGTCAGCGTATCGATCGCATCCCCATATCGCCGCACAATTGTTCGCAAGCTGACCCGCAGAAGTCCTGCGGCCTCGCCTTGCGTATATTCTTGCAGCGAAATCCGCCGGATCAGCTCCTGGGAAAAGCTGTCCAGTTTCTTCAGGCACTTCTCCACGTCGTAGACGAAAATTACCGAATCCTCAAAACTCGTCACCCGGTAAGTGCTCATCTTTCCTCGGAATGCATCATGCCCCAACAGCGCTGGCATCCGCCCCACGCTGAGTGAAAGCCGCATATATCGCCGTAACATCGCCTCCGTATATTTTCTGTAAAAAGCAAGCTCCGGTTTTGGGCGCACACTCGTCCGCCCATCATGGCTTTCTCTCGTCAATCGAATGGTTGTGGAACTTGGCAGCGGTCGCTCGGAAGCATGCAAACTGTACAGCGGGAATGCTGCGCTCATAGCAGGCCTCCCTGTTTGGTCAGCATGATTGCGGTGTGCTGTGTTTTACGCGGCCTTCCTTTGGGCCTGCGGCTTCGCGGTGCGGGGAATTCGGCAAAATGTACGGTGCATAGACGGCAATAAACGCTAGTAACTGTGTGATTGCGCGCCCAAAGGCGGCCGCAACCTTCACAGATCTTCAAGTGCAGATAGGAAGGGTTCATGAGTAAATATTCTCCAAGGCAAAGAGTCGCTCTCCTGTCGAGACGTGATTCGGTTCACGTCCCGCAAAAGAGCGGTTTGCGGAGACTGCTTGGCCGTTCGAACTCTTCGGTTCGAATTACGGCGCAGCGGGCGCGTCTCCGCTTAGTTGCATCCAGCTTTTGGAATCGAAGTCCTGTAATCTGGCGGCTGCGGATGCAATTCCCATCCGCAGGAAGGCTGGCGTAAAACCGCAGGCGATGCCTTCCGGTTCTACGGGCCAACTACGATTGATCTTGCTGCTGGATAAAACTTCTGTTCACGCTCCTGAACAAAGAGCGGGAAACAGAAACACTTCCTCATAATGACCTGGAGTTGGGAGAGTATGGGCCAACATCGGAAACCTCACTTTTTCTCGAACGAGAGGGTCTGTTTGTAATATCGGGAATTAAAAAATATGTCAATTTAAATATTCTTAAAGCTATTTCGAATGTCCCAAAATGGCATTGATATTAGCATATAAAACAAAAAGCATGCGTAATCTTTAAGATATATATGGAAATTAGTTATAGCCAAATGATATTGTTTGAGCATGAAGTTTGATGCACTTCACGAGAATTTGCGCCTCGAAATCCTGCGCCGCATCGAACGCGGGGTCCTCTCCGGTTCCACCCTCGCCCGGGCCACAGGCTTTCAGCAGGCTCACATCTCTAACTTCTTGAATCGAAAGCGCTCTCTCAGCCTGGAAGGTCTCGACCGCGTGCTTATCGCGCAGAATTTATCCGTCCTCGATCTCCTTCCAGCCGATGCAGTCCACGCTATTCCGCCCCGAAACCTATCCGCTTCGCTAACCCAAACGATTGCAGTAGTTACCCACACCGCTGCCACATCTAGTGCGCGCATTCAGCCGTCGGAAATCATTGATACGGTGGAGGTTCCCGACGCCATCCTCCATTTCTCGCGGGAACGCCCCATCTCCGGACGCACATTTTGGCAACGTTTCGTGGCCGTTCGTGTGGATGGGCTGCAGGCCGCGGCGATGGAACCCCTTCTCCGTCAAGACTTTACCGCAGTCATCGATCGCCATTACAACTCACTCGCACACTATCGATCGCAGCCACCCACTATCTACGCGGTTCATACTCCGGAAGCGCTGCACATGTGTTTCCTGGAGTTCGATGCCAACACACTCATTCTTCGTCCTCGCAATCAGCAGATTCCTGTGCGGCTTATCGAGCTTTCCTCAAATGAGCAACCCGGTGATCGCATCGTGGGCCGCGTCTGTTATGTTCTTTCTGAATTCTGAGCGGCGGATTCTCCTCGCATCCGCAATCTGCTAGCATCGCCGTTGGAGGAAATCAACACGTATGGAACAGCCTTCCCTTGGGAATCTGGGTGCCCGGCGCGATCAGGACATCGCCCTCGATCTTTTGAAGTTCATAGCAGTCACGGCCAGCGTAGGCCGCCCCGCCGCCGCCACCGCTGGATTTGTCGCCGGTGCAGCATCCAAATCTGAAGATCAAGTGACCCACCTGCTCGATCTCTACTCGCGCTGCCTGAAAGCCGTTGAAGGAAAGTAGCCGGACCCCGCTTCCAGCGTCGATCTTGTCCGGAGCTACCTTGTCTGAGCCGTCTACAACACGCATTGTCGTCGTCGGCGCGGGCGCGTTTGGCCGCAATCACCTGCGCGTCTGGTGGGAACTGCAGCAGGCTGGAGCGCCCGTCCATCTTTGCGGCATCGTAGAACCGGACCCGGTCTTGGCGGCCACTCTCGCGGTCGAATATTCTGTTCCGGTCTATTGCTCCGTAGAGGAAATGCTTGCGGCAACACCTTTGCCCGATGCAGCTTCTGTAGCGGTTCCAACCTCGCTCCACTTCGACGTGACGGCACAGCTTTTGTCCGCCGGCGTAGATGTGTTGTTGGAAAAACCGATGGCCTCGAACCTGGAGCAGGCAGATGAACTGATCCATCTGGCCGAACGACAGGATCGCATTCTACAAGTGGGTCATCTGGAGCGCTTCAATCCTGCGGTGCGGGCCGTCCGACACATCGTGCATCAGCCGCTTTTTTTTGAAGTTCATCGGCTCAGCGTCTTCACGCCAAGGTCGCTCGACGTGGATGTCGTGCTCGATCTCATGATCCATGATCTCGATGTAGTTCTCAGTTTTGTTCAGTCGCCGATTCGTGAATTGCACGCCGTCGGACTTCCCGTACTGTCCCAGAAGGTGGACATTGCCAACGTTCGGATTGAATTTGAATCTGGCTGCGTCGCCAACTTCACCGCCAGCCGCGTCAGCACGGAGCGGGTGCGCAAGATGCGCTTCTTTCAACCTCACCAATACATCTCCATCGACTACGCCCGCCAGGATGTGCTCTGCGTCGATGTGGCCGATTCAAACGCTGCGGAATCACGCAGTGAAAATCAGGAAGTGAACTTCCAACCAGCAGAGCAGCGCCATCCCACGCCGGAGTTCACAATGCGAAAGCTGGAAGTTCCAGCGGGTGAACCGTTGCGCCTCGAACTGGAATCATTTCTCCGTTCAGTGAGGAACCGAACCCAGCCTGAAGTCACAGCAAAAGAAGGCCGTGCTGCGCTAGGTGTCGCGCTTGACATACTCGCAGCAATCCAGGCCCATCAAGCCCGCGTCCCTTTTCTATAGCCCGCACGTCCTACTGTTAAGCAATTCGGCAAACAATCATCGTCGGCGGTAATTAACGACCGGCACTGATCTTTTCCGAGTATCCGCACAATCCGCTGACGAATCTCACATCCGGTGCGCGTCGAGGAACAGTGCTATCCTGGGCAGCGATCACCGAAATTGCGACTATGACATGTTTCTATCGGGCAAGTGTAGAGGAATTCCTTGCGCAGAATGAGGAGCAGGTCCTCGCTCGCTTGGAGATTGCATATGCGAATCGGGGCTATACGAGCCAGTACTCAGACCAGACCCTAACTTGGGAGCGGGATATCCGTTTCCTCCGGCGGTCGCTGGAGCTGTGCGTTATAAGTTCGAATTCTGCGAAGTTTTGGGGCCTGCTTTTGGAGTTCTCCATTCCGCGGAAGGAAATGCGTATTGATGCCATTTTGTTGATCCGAGATGTAATCATTGTCCTGGAAGCAAAGACTGGGCAAGCTGCACCGCAGGCGAAGCGCCAAATTGAAGAATATGCGCTGCTCTTGCACTACTTTCACAAGGCATCCACGAATCACAGGATCGTGCCGATCCTTGTCTTGCCAGCTGAGATTGAATCAAATCTAACCACATTGACTCAGCGGGAACTTTTCCCGCAGATGGCTACATACTGGATTACGCCGGTGATCCGAAGCTCATGGGAAAACCTGTCAAGTCTGTTAATCGCGTTTGAGGAGCTTCACGCAGTACAGATGCTGATGAGGACATGGGATGAGAGTCCATATTTCCCGGTACCAAGCATCATTGAAGCAGCGACGGCCTTGAGAAGCGGACTGTCGATCCGAGAGATTGCGCATTCTGAAGCGTCGGAACACGAAATCGAAGTGGTGGGGCAAGCTGTTCAGGGCTTCGTTGACTGTGCTCGCGCTGAGAACCATCACGCAATCTGTTTTTTGACCGGAGTGCCGGGTTCGGGAAAAACGCTAGTAGGTTTGAGCCTTGCACATTCAGATGAAAACAAGATCGACGCCATTCACTTCATGAGTGGCAACGGTCCGCTTGTGCGGGTGCTGCAACATCTTTTCACACAGGAAAGCATGCGCAGCGGTGCGAAGGCCCCCCAAGCGCATGCTGAGGCAAAGACACTGATAGAGAATGTTCACGTCTTCGCTAGATACCACACAGAAGACAATCCGGGGCCACCGTCCAATCACGCGATCATCTTTGACGAGGCTCAGCGCGCTTGGAATCGAGCTCAGAACATGAAGAAATTCCGGCGAGACTATTCGGAACCGGAGATGCTGCTTCGCATTATGGAACGACATCTGGATTGGGCGGTGATCGTTGCCTTGGTAGGTGGCGGCCAAGAGATCAATGACGGGGAAGCTGGACTGGGAGAATGGGGCCGAGCGCTGCTCGGCGCTACTAAGAATTGGGTGATCTACGCGTCACCCGAAGTGCTCGAAGGCGGCGCATCTACTGCAGGACATCGGTTGTTCGATGATCCGACGAATCATAGAGAAGTGCGCACGAGTTCGTCGTTACATCTTCGAACTTCAAATCGCAGTCTGCGGGCGGACCAGCTAGCAACCTGGGTGAATTGTCTACTGGAGGGAGATGCTGACCGGGCAGCTTCTATAGGAGTTACAGCGAGGTTTCCAATCTTTCTTTCACGAGACCTTAACGAGA
This sequence comes from Acidobacteriota bacterium, assembly GCA_041690775.1. Lineage (GTDB taxonomy): Bacteria > Acidobacteriota > Terriglobia > Terriglobales > Acidobacteriaceae > JAKAAZ01. The sequence goes on from JBEPVW010000012.1 coordinate 10,995, forward strand.
CGCGATTGAAGTTACGTGAGCAACGCATCGGCGTAAATCGCTATGGACTGGTTGGTTCCTCGGGTGCGTCACGATTGCGAGCTGAAGGATTGGAGCCAAGTTCCACATTTCATGCAGAATATCCGTGGGAACACTGGTATTTAGCTGATGAAACAGATGTGCGTTCGAGCTATAGATGTGAGGTGTTTGCGACAGAGTTTGAGATCCAGGGTTTGGAGCTAGATTGGATTGGGTTATGTTGGGGCGGCGATTTTGTTTGGAATGAGTCGCAGGGATGGCAGCTGCGGACGTTTAGGCATGCCCGACAAAGTAAATGGATCGTCATCAAGAACGATGAGAAGCGAATTTACCGACGCAACGCATATCGAGTGTTGCTCACTCGTGCGAGGCAGGGCATGATAATTTTTGTTCCAAAAGGAGAGATCGATGATTCGACTAATCAACCAGAGGAGTTCGACGCGACTGCGCAATATCTCATTCGATGTGGCGTTACTTCGTTGGTCTAATTCAGCAATCGCGGGTAGATGCAAACTAAGATATGGACCACTTTTCCGATTACATGAAGCAACTGCGGACGACAAGCAGAATTATTTCAACGAGCCACCGACAGAGTGAAGCGCCTATTTGGTCATTTGGCTGTAGACGCGTTCCAAGGGCTGGGGGCTTACGCTGATTTTTCCGCGGTACGGATTGTCGAGCGTTGCCACCATGAAGACCATTAGCCCCAGCAGCCCGGAGAAGAACAGGGTCATCCAGATGTGCATGCCGAGGCTTTCCATGTGGAAGAACCAGGTAACAACGATGCAGATCAACGCTCCTATCAAGATCAACGACCATAAGGGGGGCGGCAATTCCGCAGTCACGCTGTCGAGGCGAATGCTTCGCGATTCCTCCAAGACATCGAATTCCCGTGAGATTTCCGCGTCAAGAGCCTTCTCTATTTCGGTGGTCGGCTCAAACGATTCAAAGTCCGTCTGGAATTTGTCCATGTACACCTTGTTTTGGACCGGGAGGATTCCACGCTGCTGCTGTGGCCAACCGACATCGATGACCTTACGGACATAAACGCGCAGGTCATTCTGCAGTACGCTGCGCGTTGGCTCATGAAGACCTCCGACGGTGCGATACAGGCTGGACAACGATGCTGCCTCACGAGCCACCTTGGCTTCCGTTTCTGCGAAAGTAGTCCACGCGCCGATAGCCAGTAAGCCCAGGGTAACTCCATAGAGGACGGTGATTGCGGCCAGGTAAAAGCCGACGATATCGTTATGGGAATGCTGGACGTGAATGCGACGCACCCATCTTCGGCTGGGAAGCAATCCTGCGAGGCTGAAGATCACAAAAAAACCGATGGTAAGCAGCTCAAAAAGCCAGTGCGGTACGTAATAAATCCAATACATATTGGTTTGACCCGTGCAGGGCAGGCAAAGCTGTCCTGGGAGATTTTTAGAGAATATTGGTTATAGATTCCTGTCCATAATACTTGCCACGATTCGATGTCGCACTACTATCCTGCATGACCCATATCCATGGAGATATCACTCCACGCGACAGATCAAACATTTGAGATATTGCGTCTCCGGGATCGTCAGGATGGCTGGATGATCGAACGCTGCGCCGCGAATTTCGAGCAGGCGCACGCGTTTGCCTGCGTCGCTGGCTGCGGCTGCGACTACGGCTTGAAAGTCTGCGAGCGGTACGTGGTGGGAACAGGAACAGGTCACCAGGGTTCCGCTTGGCCGCAGCATTTTTAGTGCGCGCAGATTCATTTCTTTATAGCCGCGTAGTGCTCCTTCGGTAGCTCGCTTTGATTTTGCGAATGCGGGAGGGTCGAGCACAATCGTGTCGAACTCCTCGCCTGTATCGCTCCAGTCGCGCAACAGGTCGAAGGCGTTCGCCTCAATCCATTCCACTCCTTTTCCTTGATCGACGAGTTGACTGCGGTTTTCGTTCAGATTGGTCTCTGCTACTTCCAATGCCGAGCGCGATGCATCGACGCCGGTGACCTGCGCGCATCGTCGGGCGAGATGCAAGGCGAATCCACCCTGATAGGTGCAGATATCAAGGGCGCGTCCATGTCCGTGCAGCGCGGCGGCCATGTAGTTTTCGCGTTGATCCAGAAATGCGCCTGTTTTCTGCCCGGCATTCGCGTCGAAATGAAAACGGAGTCCATTCAACTCAAACACGGTTGCCAGCCTTGGCGCATCCTCATTTTTTGCGTAGAGAGGCCCGGTCGCAGGCGCTGATAATTGCTCCAACTCCCGGATGCGCGCATCGGGCCGCTCCAGAATCGTCTCAGGCGAAAGCATTTCGCAGACTACATCCACCACTGTTTCGCGCACGTCCGCGAAGTGGGTGCCCTGCGTCAGCAACTGTAGGATTACCAGTTCGCCATAACGATCGACGACGATGCCCGGCAGCTCATCCGCCTCGCCGAAAACCAGCCGGCATGCATTCGTTCCAGCGACTCCGCGCAGAGTATCCAGCCGCAGCTGTATCGCTCGCCGCAGTCGGCCCCGCAGCAACGCTAAAAATTCGTCGCGGTTCGTGATGGAATCCTGCGTAATGATCCGTAAAGAAATCAGAGACGCTGCGCTGTACATTGCCGTGCCAAGGAAGGCTCCGCGAGCGTCGGTAACGGCGACCAGCGCGCCCGCTGGAACCTCCGAGGCGTCCGTCGTTGCTATCAGCTTTTCGACGTCTGAAGCGTAGACCCACGGATGCCCGGCTCTTATGCGATCGGCTGCTCTCCGGCTGATAATCGCGGTGGGTTCGGAAACCGATTCGGATACTTCAGAATTTAGTTCTGAACCATCTGCGTTCTCTCCGTCGTTGACTTCTATCTCTACCGACTTTCGCGCCTTGACCTTCGCCGTACGGGAATTCGATTGCTTGTCTGCCATGGTTTCCTTCATGTGGGATTGCCCTGAGTGGCCATCTTCGCACACTCCAAGCCTCTCACCATTGTTACGAAACGCGGGATTCCCGGTTTCGCGGCACCCAATACCATAAAATCAATTATGGCCACGGTGCCAACCCGGGCGGCATCTCCGGATGCTGACAATCAGCACCTTGCGAAGACATTTGAGGTGTTGCTGGCAACGGTGCGCCAGAACCGTCCGACGGACGACATCGCTATCATTCAACAGGCATACGATTTTTGCCTGGAACACCACGCGGGCCAGAAACGCGCCTCCGGCGATCCCTTCGCGCTGCACCCGCTTGAAGTCGCTCTCGTCCTCGCGGAGATGAAGCTCGACGCCACCGCGATTGCCGCCGGGCTGCTGCACGATGCGGTCGAGGACACGCCGGTGACCAGCCGGCAAATCTCCGATATTTTCGGCGAGCAGGTCGCGCACATCGTCGATGGCGTTACCAAGATTGAGAAAATTCAATTCGCCAACCGCGAAGATCGCCAGGCGGAAAACGTCCGCAAAATGCTGCTGGCGATGGTTTCGGATGTGCGGGTCGTGCTGATCAAGCTGGCCGATCGCCTGCATAATATGCGCACCCTGGAGCATTTGCCGCCGGAACGCCAGCAAGCGATTGCGCGCGAGACTCTCGACATCTACGCGCCGCTTGCGCATCGGCTGGGCATGGGAAAGGTGCGCAGCGAGCTGGAAGATCTTTCGTTTCGCTATGTCGATCCCGTCGGCCACGACCAGATCAGCAATGCTGTTGAAGCGCACCGGCAGGAAGGGGAAAAATTCCTTCGCGAAATCGAGGCGCTGCTGCGCGAGCGTCTTGCGGAGAACAACATCTCCGCTCGTATTGACTGGCGCATCAAGCGCCTTTTTTCCATTTACCAAAAATTGCAGCGCCAACGAATCACGGTCGAACAGGTTTACGATTTGCTGGCCGTGCGGGTCATCACGGAAACTGTGCAGGACTGCTACGCGGTTTTCGGCCTGATTCACAGCATGTGGCGTCCTGTGCCGGGCCGCATCAAGGACTTTATCGCCATGCCCAGGCCGAACCTCTACCAGTCGCTGCATACTACGGTGATGGCGGATGGAGGCCACCAATTCGAGGTTCAGATTCGCACTGAGGAAATGCATCGCGTCGCGGAGGAAGGCATCGCCGCGCACTGGAAATATAAGTCTGGCGGTTCGCCGGTAAATGCAAAAGACGAGCAGCGCCTTGCCTGGGTTCGGCAGATTGTAGAGTGGCAGCGCGACATGACGGACCCGAATGAATTTCTTTCGACGCTGAAAATCGATTTATATCCGGAAGAGGTTTACACCTTCACGCCGAAGGGCAAGGTGGTGGTGCTGCCGAAAGAGGCAACGCCGATCGACTTTGCTTACACCATCCACACCGAGGTGGGAAACGCCTGCACCGGCGCGAAGGTGAACGGCCGCATGGTGCCGTTGAAGACGCGGCTGCGCAATGGCGACATTGTCGAAATCATCACGCAGAATGGCCACACCCCGAGCCGCGACTGGCTTACGTTCGTCCGCAGTTCGCGGGCGCGCAACAAGATAAAGCATTGGCTGAATGAACATCAACGCGAGCGCGCTGTTGAAATCGGCCGCAAACTGCTGGATCGTGAAGCGCGCAAATATAAAGTGCCGCTGGCGCAGTTGACAGAAGCCGAACACGCAAAAGTTGCGACAGACTACGGACTGGCCAATCCAGTCGATCTGCTTGCCGGGATTGGCTTCGGCAAGTTCTCTGCGCGGCAGGTGCTCAACCGCCTGGTTCCCGGCTCCACAAGCACACAAACGCAGGAGCCGGAAGCGGCACCAGGCATGTCGGACGCGGTTAAGCGCGTTTATTTCAGCAAAGGTTCCGACTCGCTTACCGTCGAGGGCCAGAACGATCTTCTCGTCTATCGCGCGCGCTGTTGCAACCCCATTCGTGGCGAAGAGATTATTGGCTATGTGACTCGCGGGAAGGGCGTTGCCGTGCATGCCCGCAGTTGTCCCAACGTGCAGAATTTGCTCTATGAGTCGGACCGTCGCATCGCGGTCGAATGGGCGCGGATGCAGGGCGAAGAAGGCGCTGCACAACGCGCCACTTACGCGGTAAAGCTGACGGTCTTCTGCGATGATCGTGCCGGGATGCTGCGCGAAATGACTGCTGTTATTTCAGACGATGGGACGAATATTCGCGCTGTGGACACGAAGGCGGGAACCGGTGCGGAGGCCATTGTGGAATTTGTTGTGGATGCCTATGACGTAGGACATTTGATCCGGCTGATGAACGGGCTGCGCCGCGTTCCTGGGGTGCGGGAAGTGCAGCGGCAGCAGAAACTATAATGTTCTGCGGCGACCAGCCGCTGTTACTCCTTCGGCATACCGGGCTTCAACGCGACGCGCTCCTTTGTCTCCACGTTTGTTAACGCGCAGCCATTCATCGTCTGTTTGAACCTGAAATAGGGATGGAAGAAGAGTGCAGCCCGCGCGTCGCCGTTTCCTTCGACCAATTCCGGCAGCCATATTCCATCGGGATAGCGCCGCTGTCGCACGTGAATCCAGAATCCTTTGTGGAGGTTCGCCAGGACGCCTCCGCCAATTTTTACATCGTGGTAAAGCCGCGCGTTCAAATCGACTAGTTCGCCGGTTGCTTCATCCACCTGGATCTTACCGGCCATATTATGCAGAAAGGTTTCCTCGGTCCCATGCGGATGAACGTCGGGGTCACCGCTCAAATCATAGGTAAGCGTTGAGCGCCCGCCCAGGCTGATTCTGTGGCCGTTCGTGAAGCGCAGCATGCGCAGCAGCGTGTCCAGCTGCTTCTCATTTTCCGCGTTTTTTCGGGCAACATATTTTGCGTCCGAATCTTTCTGGATTTTCTCCTGGACCCGCTCCGCTTCTTTCTTCTGCTGGTCTGGAGTGAGCGGCTTTCCATCTTTGGCGGTTAATTCATCAATCTCCTGGCCGTTGACGAAAAACATGTCGTATTGTTTTGTCTCGCGTTTTTTCACGTTGCCGTTCTTATCGGTCACATCGTTCTCATGAACGGTCCTGCAGACATAGCGTTCCTGCTCCGCCTGCGATTTTTTCAGATTGTCGAGAACCCGCCGCCTCAGCTCCGCCTCGGGAGGCAATGGGGCGTTCGGATTTTTGACAGCTTGTGCCCATGCAGCTGCCGGAAAAAGACAGGCCAGCAGGATTCCGCCTGCGAAAAGCCGGGGTCGAAACGAACGCTTCATCTTTGCCTCAAAGCCATTAGACGCACCGCCGGCGATGATGATTGAAAAAATCAGGTGCGCCCGCGGTCAGCGGGTTCGCGAAGTCGCGTCCCTGCAACGGCCATTCGGCTACAATTTGATCGATGAGCGAATCCAAAGCAGCGATCCATTCCCCCGAGGCGCCCGCGGCCATCGGGCCTTATACCCAGGCGATACGCATCGGAGATTTTGTTTTCACATCGGGTCAGGTGGCGCTCGATCCAGCGACTGGGCAGCTGGTCACCGGAGGCATTGAACCGCAAACGCATCGCGTGTTGAAAAATCTGCAGGCAGTCCTCGCCGCTTCAGGGCTCGATCTTTCCCGAGTGGTCAAGACCACTGTCTTTCTCAAAGACATGAACGACTTCGCCGCCATGAACACGATTTATGCGGAGTATTTTCAGAGCGGAAGCACTCCGGCTCCCGCGCGTTCAACTGTGGAGGTTGCGCGGTTGCCTAAGGATGCGCTGGTTGAGATTGAAGTGATTGCCTGTTAGGTGGATTCTGCCGGGAGTTTAGAACGACCCACATCTCAAAAGCGAGATGTGGGGCACCCAGGTTTTCTACCTTCTACGTCATCTCGCTGACAACAGCTTCCGCTCCGACAAACTGAATGCGCAGCACGGTGATGTCGTCTTCCTGGCCGAAGTGCCTTGCTATTTCGGCGATGGAGGCGGCTGTCTGTTGGCTGATCTGCTGAGTCCGCTCAAACCCATATAGCTCGCCGTTGGTGTTGCGGGCTTCGACCACTCCGTCCGACATAAAGCTCAGCCGGTCTCCCGCCGAAAGCGGATACACCGTTAGCTCATAGGTGCCCTCTGCCAGCATTCCCAACGGCAACCCGGCTGCCACAGCCAACTCTTCACCATTCAGGTATGGAGAAAGATGCCCCGCGTTCGCAATTGTCATCGCACCGTCGGCAGAGATGAATGCCGCGCAGCAAGTTACGAATCCGCCGATCTGGCCATGTAGCACGCGGTTCAAGTTGGCCAGTACTTCGGCGGGTCCGCGCTCTTTTTCATTCCGCAAAGCTCCGACGATGGTGCTGACGGTCATCGCTGCCTTCAGGCCTTTACCGCTCACATCTCCCACCACAATCAGCAGCGATCCATCATCGCCCGGCTGCACTTGAAAGAAATCGCCGCCGACTTCGCTGGCGGGAAGGTAGACACTCTCCACAGCAAAGCCGGGGGTGTGCGGAGCCGAGGCCGGAACCAGCAACGATTGCATGCTCCGCGCGGCTTCCAGTTCTCCGGAGAGCCGTTCTTCTTCGCGGCGGCCAAGCGAGAATCGGCGGATGAGAAACACCATCATGGTGAACGCGAAAATTGTGAACAGGAGGTCCTTCAGTCCAAGCTGAAAGGAAAAATGCACGAAAGACAAATTCAAGCTTAATGCCCACGACTGCCAGCCAAATTGAAAAGCGATTCCTATGAGATTGTCTACAGCGGTGAAGCCGTACACGAGCAATACTGGAATCAGCAGCAGGCGAGCATTGACGTCTTTCCGTGCGGCTCTCCGGACGAGGACCGCCAGAACCCACAACTGGGAGGGCAATGTGCAAAGCACCGCCGCCGTTCCGGACACAGGGACCGAAGTCCAGTCCAGGATGTAGAGAAAAGGCGTGACCGGCGTCAGAAAAGCTGTCACGCATGCGAACCGCCACCAGAAATTCCGCCGCACGTGCAGGACGTTGGAAAAAAACAGCAGTCCCGCGATCTGAAAGATTCCGAGCAGGCAGCCCTCGACCACGTCGAAGACCTGAACCGGAACCGTAGCCAGAGAAAAGGCAATATTGAGCGCCGCATCCGCGGCGGAGGCGAGCAGCAGCAGGGCGAACCACAGATACTCCCGTTCCGACGGACGCAACAGAAACAAGCCAAGAACCAGCAGACCAAACAGCAGAGCGAGAATGCAGTATGCGTATGTATTAATCGAACGAGACAAATGGGCCGCATCAGAGGCCTGCATCTGCCGATGAATCAGCAAGCTGTCCCCGGCTACGTTGCCTGGAGCCAGGACCCCGCCGGGTGCGTAGGCGGCCCACTCTGGAAATTGCCAGACGCGAACGGCAATCTGGACAGTGTGCGGCCCCGTATTGGTCGCGGGCGAAAGATCGTACACCTCAGGCCGGCTTAGCACGGAGAGCCTTTGCGGGGGCATATACCCATAGCCACCGATCAGTTTTCCATTTGCATAGACTTGATAGCCGGCCCGGATGGGGGCCAGCATCACTGAGAGCGCTTCGCCGCCGTTCGGAACCTGGATAGTAAAGCGATACCAGGCGTAGCCGCTGTAGCCCTTGTAGCCCTGCAGGTTCCAGCTTTCATTGGAGCGCAGCAGCGGCCATTGCGAGTCGTCGAAGCTGGGGCTGGCCCACTGCGGGTCGTCGCCTGTGTGAAAGCGCCATAGGCCATCGAGAGAGGTGACCGGCTGGCGGTCGGTTTGCAGATTGAAACTTTGCCCGCACAACTGTGCCGGGAGCCAGAGCAGGAACGTGAAACACGCGAATCGCGTCAGCAGCCGGAATCCATTCCGTACGCGCATGCACATTCCTTCTCAAATCGAAGTGTCGCTGGGGGAATGTCCCGATACTATCGGAACAAGTTCTCGATGTGGTGGATTTTCAGCATTGCCAGGGCACACGCTGGTATTTGTGTGTTGCCAGGCGGAAGCTCAACTGGAGCCCTGTTTTTCCGGGGCTGACAAACACAAAGGGCAGAGGATTTCTCCTCTGCCCTTTGTGGTAAACCTAGCGCTCGCCTTACAGCTTACAGAGGCTGAACATCAGCCGCTTGCCAGCCCTTCGGTCCCTTCACAACGTTGAACTGCACGGCCTGACCTTCTTGCAAACTCTTGAATCCGTTTGAATTGATCGCAGAGTAATGCACGAAGACATCCTCACCATTTTGGCGCGAGATAAAGCCGAAGCCCTTCGCGTCGTTGAACCATTTCACTGTACCTTGTTCCATTTGAATCTTATTTCCTAATCGAGTTGAATTTACGCTGAAGGGAATCGGAGCGACTACAAGCAGAAACTTGCGCTTTGGGCAAAATCTACAACTGCCCGGTTCTATTCGAACGCAGCCCCAGTGTATCAGGATTTGGCCAAATGCAAGAAAAAAATGCAGGTTAGCTGCACTTTTTACATACCTCTCATCTCGAGGCGTATAGCGCCGGCTCCCGACCCTGCTGTTCCCAATGTTGGTGAGCTATGCTGGCTGCACGGATGATATTCGAAGCCGATTCCCTCGATTTGCTCGCGCAAGTGCTGCCCACGCTGGCTGCGGGTTTCGCCGGCCTGCCCTCCGGCCCGACCCAGCCGGTCGACCGTCCCGCTATGCTCTGCGTGCTGGAGCAAGTGGCGAGCCGGATGCAGCAGAATTATCCCTACTTCCACCCGCTTTACGCCGGCCAGATGCTCAAGCCGCCTCATCCCATTGCCCGGGCCGCTTATGCGCTTGCCACCTGGATCAACCCTAATAATCACGCCCTCGACGGGGGCCGCGCCAGCTCGCAAATGGAGATTGAGGCCGTAGCGGACCTGGCGGAGATGTTCGGCTGGTGTACGCAGCGGGACGCGTATTTGGGCCACCTGACAGGCGGCGGTACATTCGCGAACCTGGAGGCGCTTTGGATCGCCGGCCAGCTTGCTCCCGGCAAAACTGTTTTGGCTTCCGAGCAGGCGCATTACACTCACCATCGTATTTCGAGTGTTTTGCAATTGGCCTTCGACACAGTTCCAACGGACTCTCGCGGCAGGATTTCCCTCGAAGCGTTGGAGAAAAGACTCGCCCAGGGAGATGTGGGCACGGTCGTCGTTACGCTCGGCACCACCGCGCTCGGCGCGCTCGATCCGCTGCCGCAAATTCTTGCTCTTCGGGACCGCTATGATTTCCGTCTCCATGTCGATGCTGCCTATGGGGGCTATTTCAGTCTTGCATCGAACCTTGGCCCGGAAGCCTCCGCTGCGTTCTCAGCGCTGCCCGCGGTCGACTCCATTGTGATCGATCCGCATAAACACGGCCTGCAACCGTATGGGTGCGGATGCATCCTGTTCCGCGATCCCTCGGTGGGTCGCTTCTACAAGCACGATTCTCCCTACACCTATTTCACCTCAGACGAGATGCACCTGGGCGAGATTAGCCTGGAGTGTTCTCGCGCCGGCGCAGCGGCTGTCGCTCTCTGGGCTACGCAGCGTCTGCTGCCGCTGGTTCCGAGCGGTGAATTTGCGCGCATGTTGGAATCCTGCCGCTCTGCCGCAGTGGAACTCCACCGCCGCCTGCGTGCTTCGGAGTTCTTCGTCGCGCCGATGGAGCCGCAGCTGGATATCGTCGCGTGGGCAGTACGCGGGAAAACCGTGGAAGAAAGCTCCGCGCGCGCCCGCGCGGTTTTCGATGCTGCAGCGCGGCGAGATCTGCATCTTGCGCTGGTTCAATTGCCGCTCGGGTTTTTTCCGCCAGGCACGTGGACATCTCAACCTGCGAAACACGTCACATGTCTTCGCTCTGTTCTGATGAAGTCGGAACACCTGGAGTGGATGGATGCAATCTGGGAGCGGCTTGATGCGGCTGCCGAGGAAGTGCTCACCCGCGCAGTCTAAATTCCAACTGGATCAAGGCACCGAATCTGTTTTTATTGGGAATTGAAAGAGATACGCGACGACTCTTCGCTTGCCTCATTGGAAAAACCCGAACTCTAAAATCAATTCCCGTTTCAACCACTGGTAAAATTCAGGACAATGGCCGTCTCCTCCCAAGATTCTTTCGAACCGCAGCATCCCGGCAGCGATTGGAAACGTATCCAAATCGCTTACTTCTCCATGGAAATTGCAGTCGCGCCAAACATTCCTACTTACAGTGGCGGCCTGGGCGTACTGGCGGGAGATACGCTGCGTTCTGCCGCGGATACCGGCCTTCCACTGCTCGCCGTTACGCTTCTGCATCGCAAAGGATACTTTCGTCAGCACTTGAGTGGCGATGGCGTGCAGTCGGAAGAGGATGAGCCGTGGAAGCCGGAAGAGATGTTGCAGCCTCTCGAGCCAGTTGCGGCCATCACCATTCAAGGCCGGCCGGTAATGGTTCGCGCGTGGCGCAAAGATATCGTGGGTGTGGACGGGCATGTCATTCCCGTCATTTTTCTCGACACGGATTTAGATCCGAACGATCCCTGGGACCGCCAACTGACGGATCATCTCTACGGCGGAGATACTTTTTATAGGCTGTGTCAGGAGACGGTCCTCGGAATGGGCGGCGTGCGGATTCTCGCGGCCCTCGGTTGCCAGCCCGCCGTGTTTCACATGAATGAAGGCCATGCCGCGCTGCTAACTCTTGGCCTGTTGGAGGAGCAGGTTCGCGACGGTCATCTTCTTGAAGCTACGCAAGCTGACCTCGACTCTGTCCGTGAACGCTGCGTTTTCACCACCCACACTCCTGTTCCTGCGGGTCACGACCGCTTTTCTCTGGACCAGACCCGCCAGGTGCTCGGCGATGAAAGAACGCAGGCCCTGGAAAAGTTCGGCGGCTGCCATGACGGCATGTTGAACATGACGTATGTGGCGCTGCGATTTTCCCGCTATGTCAACGGAGTGGCGATGCAGCATGGCCGCGTCTCCCGGGAAATGTTTCCGGACTACGACATTCGTGCGATTACCAACGGCGTCCACGCAGCTACGTGGATTCAGCCGTCCATGCAGGCGCTGCTCGATCAGAAAGTCCCTAGCTGGCGGCGCGACAATCTCTATCTGCGCTTCGCTATCGGTATCGCGCCGGATGAAATCCGCAGACGACATCTCGATGGAAAGAGGACTCTCATTTCCACGGTCGCCGAACGTACCGGGGTACAACTTCACGAAGACCGCTTCACCATTGGCTTCGCGCGTCGCGCTGCGGCTTATAAGCGCGCTGACATGCTGTTTACGGACACGAAACGCCTGGTGCGGATTGCGGAGGAGTTCGGCGGCCTTCAGATTGTTTACGCCGGCAAAGCACACCCGCACGACGACCTTGGGAAGTCCATCATTCGCCATGTGTTTCAGGAGGCTGCCGCGCTCAATTCGGAACTGCTCCGCGTCGTCTACCTTGAAAATTACGAATGGGATTTGGGAGCCATTCTCACCGGGGGTGCCGACCTGTGGCTTAACACGCCACGGCTGCCCTATGAAGCCTCTGGCACCAGCGGTATGAAGGCCGCAATGAACGGCATTCCCAGCCTGAGCACGCTCGATGGCTGGTGGATTGAAGGATGCATCGAAGGCGCGACCGGCTGGAGCATTGCGGAGGCTAACGATGAGGCGGAGGAAGCGGATTCAATGTACGAAAAACTTGAAGACGAAATTCTGCCGCTGTACTATCGCTATCCTGAAAAATGGTCGGAGATTATGCGAATGTCGATTGCCATCAATGGCTCATTCTTCAACACCCATCGCATGCTGTATCAATATGTGACGAACGCCTACTTTCCCGGTTCCGCGCCAGCGAACGCCAAACTGCAACCGGAGCTGCAGTTGACCCGATAAAGTCATCCCAGGTCTTAGAAGCGAGACCTGGGGCACCCAAAGTTGTTGCGGCCACAAAAAAAATCACATATCGAGCGGACGCAGTTCCGGCCTACCTTTTTCGTTGATTGCGATTGTTCCCATTGGGTGATGATGGTCGTGGGTGAAAAGCACGAGCCACTTCTCTGGAATGGCACGCTGGTAGAACCGCTTTCTTTCCTCAATGCAGGTCAGCGGATACAAGTCGTAGCCCATGACCCAGGTTGCTTCGAGATGCGCGCTGGTGGGGATCAGGTCCGAGATGTAGGTCGCGCGTTTGCCTGCGGAATCGATGTGAATCGCCATTAACTGTGCAGTGTGGCCGGGAAAAATCTCGACGGAAATCCCCGGAACGATGTCAGCCTGATGGCCCGGTTGAGAGCCGTCCATCAGCGTCATTTGTCCGGACGCAACCAGGGGATCGTAATTGTCGCTGATGTAGCTGATGCGGTCGCGATCCAGCTGCAGATGGCCGTGTTCCACCTCCCCACGATGCGCGAAATAGCGGGCGTTGGGAAAGAACGGCTCAACTTTTCCGTCGTCGCTTTTTGTAGTGTTCCAGCCGCAATGATCAAAGTGCAGGTGCGAGTTGATGACGATGTCCACGTCTTCTGGAGGAACGCCTGCCGCTTCCAGGCTTTTCGGAAGCATTTCGCTGGCGCCATAAATCTGGCGCAGTTTCGGCGGGAGTTTGTTGCCGAGGCCAGTTTCGATGGCGACTGTGTGTTTGCCGGTACGGACAATGACGGTATTCGCTCCCAGCAGAATTCGATTTCGTTCGTCCGCTGGTGTGTGCTTCTCCCATAGCGTTTTCGGCACCACCCCGAACATGGCGCCTCCATCCAGAAAATAAATTCCATCGGTGCAGATGGTCAGTTCAAAGTCGCCCAGAGTGGTACGTCCGCGTACCAGGTCCTGCGTATCCGGGCGTTCTGCGGGATGAGGCATTGTCTGTATTCCTTCCTGGGCGTTCTCACCCAGTTCTCAAAATCGAGACCTGGGACACCCGCTATTTCAGCTGCAGCGTGGTTTCAAACTGATCGAGGACCGCGTTGAACAGATGAGTGCGGGCATCCTGTCCGGCGATGGAATGTGTTTTGCGCGGGTACAAGAGCAGCCTGTACGGGGCGTCCGCTGTTACAAATTCCTGGATCATCTGAATAGTGTTCTGCATGTGGACGTTGTCGTCGCCCGTCCCTTGCACCATCAGCAGATTCCCGTGTAGGTGCTCCGCACTGTTTAAGACCGAGGCGTCGTCATAGACCTGCTTATTCTCCGCAGGCGAGGCCAGGTACCGCTCCGTATAGATGGAATCGTAAAGGCGCCAGTCAGTGACTGGCGCTACGCAAACTCCCGCTGCGAAACGGTTGGAATGCGTCATCGCATACAGGGTAAAGGTTCCGCCCCAGCTCCAGCCCCACCACCCCATTCGCTTCGCGTCGAGTTGCGGATATTTCGCGAGCACCTGATCCGCCACGGCGAGCTGGTCCTGCAATTGGACCGGGCCGAAATTGTGATACGCAAAGTCGGCGAAGGCGCGGCCGCGGTTGCCCATACCGCGATTGTCGACGTGCAGCACCGCAAAGCCATGCTGCATCAGCAGCTGATCGAACAGAAAACTCTCCCCGCCAAATTGGTCCCGCACGGTTTGCACATCGGCGCCGCCATAGGGATTCACGATCAGCGGAACGCTGGCATTTTCATGCATATCGGGCGGCAGGGTCAGCTCGCCATACAGTGCGGTGCCATCGGATGCTTTGGCCGCGAACGCGACCGGCGCAACCAGCTTGTATCCATCGAGTGGCCGCGATTGCCAAAATGGACTGCACGATCCGGACATGTCGCAGATGTTGGCCACTGGCGGTTTCATCAGGCTGGAAACCGTATCAACATAGTGCGAGTCATCCGGCGAAAGAAAGATGCGATGAACGCCGTGTATCGTGCTCAACATCTTTTTCCCGGCGCCGTCCAGATCAATTTCCCAAAGCATTTCTTCCCGTGGGTCGGTTTCATTGGAGGTGTAGTAGACGATGCCCCGCTTCTGGTCGACACCAGCGACGGTAAGCACTTCCCAGTCCCCATGGGCCAATTGCCGAACCAGCGTCGCGTCTGCTGCCAGAGGATCTTTCGCCTCGTACGAGTAGAGGTAGAGGTGCGTGTGGCCGTCCCTCCAACTAGTCCAGAGGAACTGGCCGTCATGCAGAAAATGCACGTCGTAGGCTGCCTGTAGAAATTTGTCCGCAGTTTCTGCCAGCACCTTGCGCACGGCCCCTGTGTCTGTGTCCGCGAAATATAACTCTCTATGCTTTTGATCACGATGCAGCACTTCAATCCACAAATGATGGCTGTCAATCCAGCCGAAGCGCGGGACGTAGTCGTTATGCTCAACAACCGGGACCTGCAGCCAGGTCGTATTGCCGTCGTTCGCGGCCACGATTCCCACCCGCACTCCGGGATTCGGATCGCCGGGCTGCGGATATCGTTGCTGATCGACAGTGCTGTGCGTTGGAATCCAATCCGTGATGGGATACGTGGGCACCGTTGCTTCGTCCATCTGCAGATACGCGATATGTTTCGAGTCTGGAGACCAGAAGTAATTGCTGCGCACGTCGAGTTCTTCTTCGTATACCCAATCGACTTCGCCATTCAGCAATGTGTCCTGAGTGGTGTTGGTCACGGCCGTGTCGCGGCGGCCTTCGAGCGCCATCACATGCAGATTGTGGTCACGGATGTAAGAGATCAGCTTGCCATCGGGAGAAAACTTGGGATCGTCCCCGCTGCCGGAGCCGGTGTTCGCGGCCTTCACCGCCGTTGCCGCGGCCAGGTCATAGAGCCAGAGCGTCCCTGTGTTATCGAACAGCATTCGCTTGCTGTCCGGCGACCAGAAGTAGCTCGACTGGCCATAGCGGCTGCGATGGTCCCGGTCGCGCTCGTCGTTTTCCGCACCGTAAATTGCGGCCAGCTTGGCTTCCGGAACCAGCACGGACGCCGCGCCACTGGTGGCGTTGACGGTGATGACATCGTCGGGTTGGCCGTGTTCTGTATCTTCCGATAGGTACGTCACGGCGGCGCCATTCGGGCTCCAGGAATACTCGTGAGGCGCCTCGCCCGTCGGTCCTTCCTTTTGGAAAATGTCGCTGACGGTCCAGGACTTGCCACCTCCATGCGGAGTACTCTGCGCTACAGTAGTCATGGCAACAGCAAAACAACCTGCAAGCAGAAGCACTCTACGCATTCCTGGCACCCCAAGATCAATTTTGCCGAACACGGCAGTTTACAGGATGGATTACGATCCCGACCGATGGCTCCCGTCATTGCTGTTCGATCGATCTTGCCATCTCTGGCGCTCACCCTACCTTTTACCTTCCGGACGAAAGCGAAGCACTGCTTATTCGCCGCCGTGCTAGACTGCGATTTTGGCCTTCTTCTATGCAAGCTGAACTCGCTAAACTCGTCCATTTGCAGGAACTGGAGCACCGGACTGCCGAGTTGACCGCGCAAATCGCAAACTACTCGAAGAAAATCTCTGCCCGCGAAGCTGCCCTGGCGGAGACCGGCCGTGAACTGCAAAAGAACGTGGAAGCGCTCGCGAAGGAGTCCGCAAGCCGACGTCGCATGGAGTCCGATACCCAGGATTTGCGGCAAAAAATGGCGCGGTATCGCGCGCAGTTGGATGGCGTACAAAGCGACGACCAGATGAAGGCGCTGGAGCATCAGCTTGGGTTTTGCAAGCAGGAAATCGATCGTATTGAAGATCTCGAGTTCAACAGCCTGATGCAGACCGAATCACTCGAGACCCAGCAGAGAACACTGCATGAAACCATTGCGAACCAGAAGCTGGCGTTGGCAAATGAAAAGGCGGACGCACAAGCGGGACGAGACCGCGATACAGCGCAGCTAACAGAATTCACTCGCGACCGGGACGTAGTTCGCGACAGCATCGCTGCACATTTGCTCGCGGAATATGATCGCATCTCTGCCGCTAAATACGCAGTCGCGCAAGTAGAAGGTCAGCGGTGCTCCGCCTGTCAAATGATGGTGCGCCCGCAGCGGTGGAACGAAATTCGCCAAGGAGACGTTCATTTCTGCGAATCCTGTGGCCGCTTCCTTTATTACAACCCAACGGTCGATCTTACGGACGCCATCCATCTACCTCCCGCAGCGAAGAAGCCGGCGGGCCCGGCGAAGACCTCTTCGCAAGCTGCCGCCACAGGTTCCGACCAGCCTGCGCGGGAGGATTGATCCTGCCAGCATGCAACGAATTGCAGTGGACATGGATGAAGTGATCGCAGATGCGCTTGGCGAGCTGCTCGCCCGCTATAACCGTCAGCAAAAAACAAATTTTACGAAGAAAGATCTGACGCGGAAATGGCTGTGGCAGGTGCTTCCCCCTGGTGGCCAGCAGGTGATTGAAGGTTATCTGCAGAGCGATGATTTTTTCGAAGACCTTCCAGTGATTCCCGACAGCCAGAGAGTTCTGCGTCAAATCAGCCAGCGTTACGAAGTCTTCATTGCAACCGCGGCTATGGCGTTTCCAAGCTCCTTCGGTCCGAAATACCGCTGGCTGCGCCGCCATTTTCCCTTTCTTTCTCCGCACAACTTCGTGTTCTGCGGAGACAAAGGCATTCTGCACGCGGACTTTCTTATCGACGACATGCCCTACAATCTTGCAAGCTTTCGCGGGGAAGGAATTCTGTTTACCTCGCCCCACAACCTGGGCACGGCTGGTTACCGTCGTGTGGACAACTGGCAGGATGTTGCGGATATGTTCCTGGGAAAGCGAGTCCTTTAATGCGATTCAGATGCCATCGTTTCCTCGACACGTGTTTCGGGTCCCGGAACGGGATGGTGGTTCTTGCCAGCAGGGACCTCCCGCTTTTCAGCAGACGCTGCGACGCCGCTTCGCAATGCTCCTGATAAAGACGTTCCCATCGGCCGAAGATTCATCGACGGCTGGGGCATCACCGTCTGATGCTGGGTGACGATGATTACGGTCGCTTTTTCCGTGCCCGCGCACCGGTAACTGTGGGGTGTGCTGGCGTCGAAGTAGACAGAATCTCCAGGCTCCAGAATGTAAGTCTGGGTTCCATGGCGAATATCCATCTCTCCGCTGAGTACATAGAGGAACTCGAACCCGGCATGAACGTGGGATCGGACTTCGACGTTCTTCTTGAGCGGAATGAAATCTGCCAAATAGGGATCCAAAGTGCGGTCCGGCACCAGGTAGCCGAGGCTCTCGAAAAAATATGTTGGATCGTTCACGCCGCTTTGGGGTAAACGGACCCGCTCCGTTTTTCTATGGACGCGAAACAGTGTGTGGGGCTCGGGATCGAAAAAGTAGGAAAGGTCCTTACTGAAAACCATGGCAATGCGGGCCAGGTTGCGCAGCGTCGGCACCACGCGGCCAGTTTCCAACTGCGATAAGAAGCTGGCCGACAGGCCGGTATGCTTCCCCATCTCAACCAGGCCCATGGACTTTTTGAGACGGAGGCGCTTGATCCGTTCGCCAATCTTCTTTTCGCCGATGAACGATTCGGCGGTTTCTGAATCGATCTGCTTTTTGAGGGTGTTTCGCTTTTCCACGACTGGGTGTG
Source organism: Acidobacteriota bacterium (assembly GCA_041690775.1). Lineage (GTDB taxonomy): Bacteria > Acidobacteriota > Terriglobia > Terriglobales > Acidobacteriaceae > JAKAAZ01. The sequence continues at coordinate 29,299 of JBEPVW010000012.1, forward strand.
CTCCTGATTTTTAGATGCGTGGAAAATCCCGCATACACATTGGACCGCAAAGTATTTCTAACTGCCTGGACTTGGAACTCTTGTCCTGCGTGTAGCGGGGATGCGGCGTAGGCTGCTAGGCTTGAACCGCATGGACTTATCCCTGATTTCTGGCGTGGCCGCGCGGGTTTGTGACATGGCCGCGCGGACTCCCGACGCAATTCTCCGCCATAAGCGATGGGCATTGGGAATCGCGATGGCCGTGACGTTTGGGATCGCGGTCCCGGTTTGCACGCTCGGCTGCGGAATGGCTGCCAGCCCCCAGCCGCCGTCGCTCCAATTGCCGACAGCCGTTCGCGACTTGACCGCTGCAAGCGTGGGAAACCAGGTGAGTCTGCACTGGGATACTCCCAGCGAAACGACGGACAAGCTCAAAATTCGAGGTCCGGTGCGCGTGCGGATTTGCCGTCAACCAGCCGGTATGCCGTGTGAAACCGTCGCTACGATCGCCGCCACGCCTGGTAAGCCGGCGGACTATGCGGACGCTTTACCGTCGACCCTTTTGACAGGCCCGCTGCATGCGATCAATTATCAAATTTTTGCCGTCAACAAGCATGGCCGAAGCGCCGGCCCTTCGAACACCGCAGCCGCACTCGCCGGGGAAGCGCCGCCGCCGATCCAGGATCTGACCGCCACGATGGCGGAACGCGGAGTGGTCCTTCGGTGGAGGTCGATTACGAATTTGCAGCCCGATACGTCCATCTGGCTACAGCGGACGCTGCTTAGGCCCGAGTCTCATTTGAACCGAAAAATACCCGGCGTTCTGCCCCCTGTCAGCGAGCCAGCGGAACAAACCCTGCGGATCGAGCTAGATACGGGCAGAGATCCAGGCACGGCACTGGATAGCAGCGCCGTATTCAGCCGCAGATACCAATATGTAGCGACGAGAATCGTTGAGCTGAGCGCTGGCGCCAGGCTGCTTGCGATGGCAAGTGCTCCCAGCCCTCCGGTCACCATTCTTACGCGCGACACGTTTCCACCCGCTGCGCCTATTGGGCTGGCAGTCGTGCCGGTGCCGGAAGCTCTCAACGGCGGCAAGCCGGAAGTGGACCTTTCGTGGTCCGCAAATTCGGAACCCGACCTCGCCCATTACCTGGTCTATCGGCGCGACGTGAACATAGACGATTCGCTGTCGAAAAAGTCCGCCGCGGAACAGATTGCACCTGAGAATCCTCAGTCGCCTGTGGTCGCGCCCGCATTTCGCGATATGCATGTGCAGCCGGGCCATACCTATGCGTATTCTGTTGTCGCCGTTGACAATGCAGGCAATAAGAGTTCAATCTCTCCGGAGATTATGGTCACCGTTCCGAGTCGCTAAACCGCTGACTTGCCGAACTTGCGTAGAAGTTGGCGAGGAGAATGCTGGATGCAGTACTGCCGCTTTGAAACAGAAGAAGGTCCGCAGTACGGCGAGGTTGCTCTCCGCGAAGGTGAGCTGTGGATGGTGCGCGTGATCACACCGCCGCCGGAGGACTGGAGAGTAGTTCGGCAGGCAAAAGAATTCTCGGCACGTCCCGTTTCAAGTCTTACCCTGCTCGCGCCGGTTGTGCCTTCGAAGATCGTATGCGTCGGGCGCAATTATCGGGATCACGCTGCAGAGCTGGGGAATAAAGTGCCTCAGGAGCCTCTGCTTTTTTTGAAAGCGCCGTCGGCCATTCTCGCGCCGGGAGCGGCCATTCGCATCCCCGCGATCTCGCAGCGCGTGGACTTTGAGGGGGAGTTGGGCGTGGTGATTGCCCGTAAGTGCCACAAGTTGAAGGCGCAAGAGGACGTGCATTCCTGTATCCGCGGCTATGTGATCGTGAATGATGTGACCGCCCGCGATTTACAAAAGACGGACGGCCAGTGGTCACGAGCCAAAGGCTTCGACACTTTTTGTCCAGTCGTCCTTTCGTTTCTAACGACGTCGATCCAAACAGCGGAGTGATCGTCACAACTCGGCTGAACGGAGAAGTAAAGCAGCAGGGCTCAACCCGGGATCTGATCTTCGACATAGCCACGCTGCTGCGATATATCTCCGCCGCTATGACCTTGAATCCGGGTGACTTGGTTGCGACCGGGACGCCGGCTGGAGTCGGCCCGATGAAGCCCGGTGACATGGTTGAAGTTGAAATCGAAGGTGCTGGAGTGCTGCGCAATTCCGTGATTGCCGATTTCGACTGAATGCCGTAAGAGCGGCACGCCCACAATAGAAATATGATCGGGATAGATGGACGAAGCTCCGCAGGCTCGAGAAATAGAGGAATGCGAGTTAAGCAGTGCTTTTCGATAAAGCGAGGTTGCTCCCAATGCGCGTGATTGTACTGATGATCGAAATCGAACAACCGGAAGGGCTTTCGGCGCGAAAGCTGGTGCTCGAAACCTCGAAGCACAACGTGATTACTGCGTACAACGGTAGCTCTGGCATTCAGCTTTTCAAGCGTTTCCCAAGTGTCGATGCCGTAGTGGTGCACGTCGACGTTTCGGACATACCATTTTCAGAAGTTGTGCGGCAGATCCGGTTAATCCGCCCAAACGTCCCCATCATCGCACTTTCCCCGGTGGGCGCTTTGGCTATTGCCGGTGTGGAATATGTAATTCCAAGCCATGAACCGCAAGCTATTTTGAGAGTGCTGGCAGATCACTTTGAGGCATCCACATCGAACTAGATTCAACTCTGTCGCGCACGAGAGGATTAAACTGGGAACAGAGCGATTGCCTGGATACTTCGCACGGCCTGTGATCCTTTGGTCTTTCGATAGCTGGGTCGATTCAAGAGTCGCTGGCATCTAATAGGGTAGGCCGCTCGCGTGCCGACCTATCTGTTCTGTTTCATGGTTTCAAGCATCGCCAGGAGAATTAATTATGTCGAAAACGCAGCTTGAGCAACTTCGTGAAATGACTGTGATTGTGTCTGATACCGGCGACATTGCGGCGATCGAAAAAGTAAAACCTCAAGACGCCACGACGAATCCGTCGCTGATTGCCACCGCAACGCAGTTGCCCCAGTACCAGCCGATTATGGATGCGGTGCTTCTCGGAGCGAAGAAAGAACTGGGTGAGGGCGCCAAAGAGAAGGACGTGGCGAATCTTGCTTTCAAGCGCCTGGCTGTTGAATTCGGCAAGCGCATTCTCAAGATTATTCCGGGCCGCGTCTCAACGGAAGTCGATGCCCGCTTGTCCTACGACATCCAGGCGTCAGTCAACCAGGCGCGTGAAATTATCCAGCAATACGAGAAGGCCGGCGTCTCTCGCGAGCGGGTGCTGATCAAGCTAGCCTCCACATGGGAAGGAATTCGCGCGGCGGAGATACTGGAAAAAGAGGGCATCCACTGCAACATGACGCTGCTGTTCGGCATTCATCAGGCGGTTGCTTCAGCGGAAGCGGGTGCAACGCTCATCTCGCCGTTTGTCGGACGTATTCTCGATTGGTACAAAAAAGACACCGGCAAGGATTATCAGGGCGCCGATGACCCTGGCGTGCAATCGGTCACAAAAATTTATAACTACTTCAAAAAGTTCGGCTACAAAACGGTCATCATGGGCGCCAGCTTTCGCAACATCGGCGAAATTCAGGAACTCGCCGGATGCGACCTGCTTACCATTTCGCCAAAGCTGATTGAAGAGTTGGATTCCAAGCAGGAAGATCTCCCGCGCAAGCTGGATCCCACAAAAGCGAAGACTATGCAGATCGAAAAGCTGACCGTCGACAAGCAGACCTTTGACAAGATGCATGCCGCCGACCGGATGGCGAGCGACAAGCTGAAGGAAGGCATCGAAGGTTTCAGCACAGCGCTCGAAAACCTGGAAAAGGTATTATCCAAGCGGTTGGCGGAACTGGATGCCAGCAAGACAGAGACAGTCGGCGCGGTCCGGTAATCAGGCCTATTCTGCAATCGCATCGGAATCCGAAATCTGACGTTGTGGCTGAAGACTAGTTTCAAAATTAGTGAACATGATCGATTCGAGCGACCACAAATGAGGCTTCGCAGCAATTGTCAGAACTGGGTGCTCCTCCTGTTGCTGGTAGCAGTTCCGAAGCTGTGGGCGGGGCCTCCGTTTCAGACGGATGATCCTGAACCCGTCGATTTTCGTCATTATGAGTTCTATACGTTCGGCACCGTGGGCGGCACCCCGGTGGAAATTGATCCGGTGGGACCGGCTTTCGAATTTAACTGGGGCGCGGCTCCCAATCTTCAACTTCATGCGGTTGTGCCTTTTGGCACTGTCCTGCCCTCGAACAATCCAAAATACCTGCCTGCCGGAGCCGGTTCCAGCGCCTATGGCTTGACCGACATCGAATTAGGCGCAAAATATCGCTTCGTGAAAGAGACGAAACGCCGGCCAGAAATTGGGACATTCACGATGCTGGAGGTCCCGACCGGAGACTCCTCCAATGGGCTGGGTGTTGGAAGAGTCTGGTACAAGGTGCCGGTCTGGGTGCAGAAAAGCTGGGGCCATTGGACGAGCTATGGCGGCGGTGGCTATCAGGTGGTAAAGCAGACGCAGTATCGCAACTTCGGCTACGGCGGCTGGCTGTTACAGCGGGACATTGGCAAGAAGCTGACGCTGGGGGCGGAGATTTTCTCGCATGGGCCGGAAGGCTATGCGACGGCGCAGACAAAGTCCGCGGCAATGATCGATATCGGCGGCTACTACTACATCAAAAATCCCGGCCTGCAGGTGCTCTTCGCCTACGGGCATACGGTCGCCGGCCAGAGTGAGAACTATGCTTACCTGGGCCTGTACCACACGTGGGGTTCCGGGAAAGGCAAGGGCCTGAACGGATTTCTGGCGCACCATTTTTCTTGATTGCGGTGGGCTGAAATTTTGTGCAAGAGTAACCATATTTCTATGGCAGAGAATTGGGTCGAGATCGCTCAGAAGCTGGCCGCGGACCACGGCATTCTCTTGGATAACTCGTCGGAGCAGGGGGTATAAGCTAATCGGCACTTGAACGAGGGCCTGCCCTCATGGCGATTGCAGGTGCTGCCGCAGTGGGCCGAATCGCTCAACCGGATTTAAGCGGCCAGCGCTAGAGGATATATCGCGACAGGTCTTGGTCCTTAACGATGGAAGCAACCATGTGCTTTACGTATTCTGCGTCGATAGCAATCACTTTTTCCATGCCGTTGGCGCCCACCCGTTCGACCAGCGGGATCGTAGCAGACGGCTTCGAATCACGACCTGGCTCTGCACTGGCGGCCAATGTCACCGGCAGACTGGCCGCAATTTCCGCGTGATGAGTACTGTCCTCTCTGCCATGCTTAGCGGAACCCTGCTTCGCAAGGTCGGGCGCATCGAAGCTGATCTCATCCAGCACCCGCTCCATGATCGTGTGCAGCCGGCGGGCGCCGATATTTTCCGTCGACTCGTTCACCCGAAACGCAAAGTGCGCGATCTCCGCCAGCGACTCGGGCGAAAATTCCAGCTTCAATCCCTCGGTCTCCAGCAGTGCCGTCGATTGCTTGACCAGCGAAGACTTCGGCTCGGTAAGAATCTTGATAAAATCCTCGACGGTCAATGACTGCAGCTCGACGCGAATGGGAAACCGCCCCTGCAGCTCTGGAATCAGATCGCTCGGCTTCGAAACGTGGAACGCGCCGGCGGCGATGAAAAGAATATGGTCCGTGCTGACCATGCCGTAGCGCGTATTGACGGTGGTGCCTTCGACGATGGGAAGAATGTCTCGCTGCACGCCCTCGCGCGAAACATCCGGCCCGTGCCCACCTTCGCGCCCCGCAATCTTGTCGATCTCGTCCAGAAAAATGATGCCGGAGTTTTCCACGCGCTCGACCGCAATCCGGGTCACCTGGTCCATGTCGATCAGCCTCTGCTCTTCTTCCTGCACCAGGTAATCGAAGGCTTCGGAGACCTTCATCTTCCGCTTCTTCGTTCGTTGACCGAAGATGTTGGGCAGAATGTCTTTCAAATTGATGTCCATCTCCTCCATGCCCTGGTTGGAGATGATTTCAAACGCCGGTGTACGGCTCTCGCGGACATCGATCTCGACCATGCGCTCATCCAGCTTGCCTTCGCGAAATTGCGCGCGCAATTTCTCCCGGGTGCGCTGGTGCGAATCGTTCACCGGGCCTTGCGTCGGACCCGGAAAGGCGATGGTGTTGCCATTATTCTCTCCCGGGGCGATGGGCGAGGGTACGGCAGCCGGAGGAGCAGTAGGGGCTGGCAGCAGCAAATCGAGCAGGCGTTCTTCGGCATTTAGCTCTGCCTTGTCTTCCACCTCTTCCAGCTTTTCCTCGCGAAGCATGTCGACGGCTATCTCCACCAGATCGCGGATCATCGATTCGACGTCGCGCCCAACATAGCCAACCTCGGTAAACTTCGACGCCTCCACCTTGAGAAACGGCGAATTGGTCAACTTCGCCAACCGTCGCGCGATCTCTGTCTTGCCGACGCCAGTAGGCCCGATCATGATGATATTTTTCGGCATGATGTCGTCGGCCAGTTCCGGCGCCAGTTTCTGGCGACGCATCCTATTACGCAGAGCAATGGCGACAGCGCGCTTGGCTGCGTGCTGCCCGACAACATGTTTGTCCAACTCCGCGACGATCTCTCTCGGCGTCATCTCATCCAGCGACAATTCCTGGTCTTCTTCAATTCCGGGAAGATAAATGGCCACGTTCACTCCTTGTTCTGCGACCCATGGACTGCGCCGTGGGCGCCTGGGCAGCCAGTACGGCCTATAGTTCTTCGATGGTGATTTGATCGTTGGTGTAAATGCAGATTTGCCCTGCGATCCGCAGCGATTTTTCCGCTATATCGCGGGCGGGCAGTTCGGTATTCTGCATCAGCGCGCGCGCCGATGCCAATGCATACGATCCGCCGCTGCCAATGGCGATCACACCCTCATCCGGCTCGATCACATCGCCTGCGCCACTGATCAAATAGGTTTGCTGCAGGTCTGCGACCACCAGAAGCGCTTCCAGATTTCGCAGCATCTTATCTGTCCGCCAGTCCTTCGCCAGCTCAACGGCGGAACGGCCCAGGTTGCCTGCATATTGTTCCAGCTTGGCTTCAAATCGGCTGAAGAGCGAAAAGGCATCGGCTGTCGAACCCGCAAACCCGGCCAGTACTTTTTCCTGGTACAGGCGGCGAATCTTCCGGGCCGAATGCTTGATCACGCTTTCACCGAGCGTAACCTGTCCGTCGGCGGCCATCACGACGCGATCGTTCCGCCGCACGCAAAGTACAGTGGTCGAACGGATGCGGGGGCGCTGGCTGGAGGTCTTTCTTCGGCTGGAAACGGAAGAACTCGATGCGCCAGGAGGCAAACCTGGATGCAGATATGTGTCGAACATCGTCAACTACGATTATAAAGCAGCCGTTTCCAGTTTCTGTTGAGAAGGGCACGCGCTGGACGTTGAATTCGGCTATTCTCCAAAGTAACTCGCAAAACGACACAACAATTTAGACGAGCAAATATGTCATCTTGGCCCACTCATCACGTCGCTGTCCTGGTCGGCGCCGCGGCTGTTCCGGTCGCGGCTGGTATCGCGGTCTGGTGGACGCTTACCCATCGTAAATCGGCGGAAGAGATTGAGCGCGAACGCCGCGATCATTTAGTGCGGCATGGCCGCATCATCGACGGCACCGTTCTTGATTGGACTGAACAGCCCGATACAGGCGATTTGCGGACGCTCCATTATCGGTATGACATTGCCGGTGTGACGTATGAATGTGCCCAGGATTTGTCGTCTCTGAAAGATACGTTGAAGGTGGACACGTCCTGCCTGGGAATGCCCGCATCCGTCCGCTACAATCCCAAAAACCCCGCCAACAGCATCATCCTCGCGGAAACGTGGAGCGGCCTGCATCACCAAAACACAAAGTAAATTCAGCTTTGATATCGCAGCGACGCATGTTCCTCGCCGGACGCGCCTGAGACGTGAATCTATACAGCGGGAAGTCGGTATCGGTGCTGCTTCCGCATCACTGCGGCTGCTCCGCTCCTGACTCCTTCGTCATGCTGCCGCTGTCTAACATTTTCTCCGCTTCAGCCAGCGTAATGGACTTCGGAGCTGGTTTGTAGTCGCTGGTTTCCTCATCCTGCTCCTCGTCGATGCTCTTGAAAATCA